>NZ_JBNPKS010000025.1:0-1725 GCF_050313065.1 Desulfovibrio sp. SGI.230
GGCTATGTCACAACAAACAGTTGATAAATAGCCATTTTTATAGGGGAGTATCAGAACTCCCCTACAAACTGTTATTTGCAGTTATCTATACTCATTTGGAATTTCGATATGAAGTGTCTCACACAATAACTTCACATCATGTGCATCATTTTCATCAAACTCGTATCCCAGATGGAACATTACTTGACTATATGGTTCAATACAGGAAACCTCTATTTCCTCAATTCTTCCTTTACCCGAAAAAGTTTCTACCGGAAAACAATCCCCATCATAAAGAATTTCACCTTCGTCCGTATATTCAAAACAATGCAAATCAATAATTCTGTTTTTCAAATCTTCCCATACAGTATGGTTCAATGTTGTATATTCCATCTTAATCTCATAAAAGCCATTAGCTTTCATTATTTCTATAAAGTTCTGATAATCGTTCTTTTCTACAAAAATGTCAATATCATTATGGGCTCTTGACTGATATCCAAGAAGAGCATCTACACCCCAGCCACCATCAAGAAAGACTTTAATCTCCGCATCTATTGCAAATTGAAGAATCTGTTTTACATCTGTTATATTGACCATCTTATCATCTCCACAAATTCTAATTAGGCGACCAGAGGAACTGCTGGTCTGTTTGATAAATCTCTGCATTTAGCAGTTTTCAATGTTGCCAAAACGAAAGTTAAGAAGATGTTCCTTTTCTCCATGTCGCTTTCTTTGGCGTAATTTACAAGGTTATTCCACACAAGATAGTTGTTCAGATACTTGGTAGAAACACCGTTAAAGCCACGCATAAACCTCTTTAGCTGGCTATGGTAGCTATTGATATGTTGGATATTATAAATGCCTTTCTTGGCTTTGCCAGTCTTTAACTGCACAAGGTCAATGCCATTGGCATTTGTAAATCTCACATAGGAGTTCATCTTGTCCGTAACAAGAGTGGAATTGGTCTTAATCCTACCATCATAAATATGATGTAAATCTCTTGTAGAAACTCTACCAGTATTCGTAATCTTGGAGATAGACAAGCCATTCCTATTAACCGCACAAGGAACACATACCTTTTCTTGGGACAAGCCTCTGGTATGTGTAGAATGACCACGCTTATGAGCCTTGCGTGGCATAGCAAATGTCTTACTCTTGCTATGATTGCCCTTGTACGAGATGGCGAAAAAAGTTTCGTCAGCCTCAATAATGCCGTCAAGGGTAACATCGTCTGCCATATTCTGAAGTGCATCCAAAATCTTGTGTCTCCAAAGGAATGCGGTGTTTCTGTGAATCCCACAAGCAACAGCAGTCTTACGAATGGATAAGCCATTCATCATACAATCAATGTACTGCTCCCACACGGACAAGTCTTTTCTTGTACCAGACACAATGGAGTTCGTAGCAATCACGAAGGACTTGCCACAATCCTTACATACATATCGCTGTGTGCCATCTTTACGATGACCATTGCGAACCACATGGATACAGCCACAAAGAGGGCATACACGACCATTTGCAAAGCGTTCCTTTGCTACGAAATCTTCAATATTCAAAGACTTTACAAAGGCAGGACTTAAAAGCATTGTTTTAAGGCTTTCCTGCTCTGCGACAGTCAACTTACCGATAATATCTAATGCGTCTTTGATAGTAGGCATATCCAATTACCTCCTTCGGTGGTACTGTTTCTTACTATTATTATACGCTATTTCTCGTCAAAAATCAACCATTTGTTGTGACAGAGCC
>NZ_JBNPKS010000026.1:0-1527 GCF_050313065.1 Desulfovibrio sp. SGI.230
AACAATCTTTGGCAGCGGCCTACTTTCCCACATGACGTTATGCAGTATCATCGGCGATGGAGAGCTTAACTTCCGAGTTCGGAATGGGGTCGGGTGTACCCTCTCCTCTATGGCTACCAAAGAAATTTGGCAAATTTATTGAAACAGGGATGGAAGGTTTTTTCGAGAAACAAGACGCACGGGCTATTAGTACTGGTCAGCTCCACCCCTCACAGGGCTTCCACCTCCAGCCTATCAACGAGGTCGTCTACCTCGGCCCTTCAGGACTTGCGTCAGGGAGAACTTATCTTAAGGCAGGCTTCCCGCTTAGATGCTTTCAGCGGTTATCCCTTCCACACATAGCTACCCTGCTGTGCCGTTGGCACGACAACAGGTCCACCAGTGGTGTGTCCATCCCGGTCCTCTCGTACTAGGGACAGGCCCTTTCAATTCTCCTACGCCCACAGAAGATAGGGACCAAACTGTCTCACGACGTTTTAAACCCAGCTCGCGTACCACTTTAAACGGCGAACAGCCGTACCCTTGGGACCTGCTTCAGCCCCAGGATGTGATGAGCCGACATCGAGGTGCCAAACCGCATCGTCGATGTGAACTCTTGGATGCGATCAGCCTGTTATCCCCGGCGTACCTTTTATCCAATGAGCGATGACCCTTCCATTCGGGATCACCGGATCACTAACACCTACTTTCGTACCTGCTCGAGATGTCTCTCTTGCAGTCAAGCTCCCTTTTGCGTTTGCACTCGACGGCTGGTTTCCAATCAGCCTGAGGGAACCTTTGCATGCCTCCGTTACATTTTGGGAGGCGACCGCCCCAGTCAAACTACCCACCAGACACTGTCCTCTTACCGGATCACGGCGAAGAGTTAGGGACCTGAACAAACAAGGGTGGTATTTCAACGATGGCTCCCTCCATACTGGCGTACAGAGTTCACAGCCTCCCACCTATGCTACACATGCAGGCTCAAATCCCAATGTCAAGCTATAGTAAAGGTGCACAGGGTCTTTCCGTCTTTCTGCGGGTACACGGCATTTTCACCGCGACTTCAATTTCACCGAGTCTCTGGCCGAGACAGTGTGGAGATCGTTACGCCATTCGTGCAGGTCGGAACTTACCCGACAAGGAATTTCGCTACCTTAGGACCGTTATAGTTACGGCCGCCGTTTACTGGGGCTTCAATTCGGAGCTTCGCTTGCGCTGACTCCTCCTTTTAACCTTCCAGCACCGGGCAGGCGTCAGTCCGTATACGTCGTCTATACGACTTGGCACAGACCTATGTTTTTAGTAAACAGTCGCCACCACCATTTCTCTGCGGCTTTTCAGGGCTCGACAGAGTGAATCGCTTCACCCTAAAAAGCACCCCTTCTTCCGAAGGTACGGGGTTATTTTGCCGAGTTCCTTGGCCAGAGTTCTCTCGAGCGCCTTGGATTATTCATCCCACCCACCTGAGTTGGTTTCCGGTACGGTTTGCGTGTCCTATACTTAGAAGCTTTTCTAGGCAGCATAGACTCAACAACTTCAGACCTT
>NZ_JBNPKS010000028.1:0-890 GCF_050313065.1 Desulfovibrio sp. SGI.230
GAGAATGTCCGGCATACATCTTGCTATACCAGTTTTCTCCAAAGGATACAGGCCAAAGCAAGGTAAAGTAGTCCCATAAAATTGACGAGGTAACAACAGTAGCGAGTGCGTAAGCTCCGAAAACTCTTCAACCAGGCGAATGTCCGCTCTACTACCCAGCGGCGGGCAGGAGTCCTCCAGCGGTCCCGAACTTCTTCCCCCCGGCTGCGGATATGCTCCTCAAATCCGTTTACGTAGACTTCTTCGCTGACTCGCGGGTAGTCATAGCCCTTGTCCAGACAGAGATGGCGTACGGCAGAGCCCAGAAACCAGCCGCCCATTTCCCGGGAGTTCTTCAGCGTCGCTTCTATCAGGCGGCTGTCATGAACATTGGCACCTGTGACTGTCACTCCCAGAGGAATACCCTGACCATCCACATGGAGATGTATCTTGCCGCCGCTTCGGCCCCTGTCCGTCGGGTTGCGTCCAAGGCCCTCAGTCGCTGATTTTTTGAGAGCGCGTCGGGGCTTGCAGCAAGGTGCCGTCCATAGCCTGCCATTGGGCGTCGACGCCGACCTTTTCCCCATATTCAGCAAGAAGGATGCGAAAAATCTCCGCCATGATGCCGGCTTTGTTCCATCGCTGGAAGTGCTCGTGGACAGAGCTTTTTGATCCATAGCAGGCGGGAAGCATGGCCCATTGGCATCCTGTCCGGCATTTGTAGAGGATTCCTGCCAGAACCGTGCGCTGCGCAAGCGGTTTGCTGCCGCCGCTTCTTTTTCGTTTGAACGGGGCAAGGAGAGGCTCGATACGTTCCCACAGCTCATCAGGCACATCACGAAAATCTGTTTGTTTCATGGGACGAGATTACCACACCTTTTAAAATCAAAAAACATGCCGGACATCCTCTT
>NZ_JBNPKS010000029.1:0-838 GCF_050313065.1 Desulfovibrio sp. SGI.230
AAGGGCGATGAGTAGTGCGGATTAGACCCGAAACCGGGTGATCTATCCATGAGCAGGTTGAAGCAAGGGTAAAACCTTGTGGAGGACCGAACCAATACCGGCTGAAAACGGTTTGGATGACTTGTGGATAGGGGTGAAAGGCCAATCAAACCCGGTGATAGCTGGTTCTCCCCGAAATATATTGAGGTATAGCCTCATGGATTGTCTACCGGAGGTAAAGCACTGACAGGGCTAGGGGTCCTACCAGATTACCAAACCCTATCAAACTCAGAATGCCGGTCAGATGTACCATGGGAGTCAGACGGCGGGTGCTAAGGTCCGTCGTCGAGAGGGTAAGAGCCCAGATCAACAGCTAAGGTCTCCAAATCTATGCTCAGTGGTTAAGGTGGTGACGTTGTAGAGACACCCAGGACGTTGGCTTAGAAGCAGCCATCGTTTAAAGAAAGCGTAATAGCTCACTGGTCTAATGACGTTGCGCCGAAAATGTAACGGGGCTAAGCATAGTACCGAAGCTTTGAATTCCGCATATGCGGTCTGGTAGGGGAGCGTTCTTCACGGGCTGAAGGTGTGTCGTAAGGCATGCTGGACTGTGGAGAAGTGATTATGCTGACATGAGTAACGATAAAACGGGTGAAAAACCCGTTCGCCGTAAACCCAAGGTTTTCCGGGTAAAGGTAATCTTCCCGGAGTTAGTCGGCCCCTAAGGCGAGGCTGAAAGGCGTAGCTGATGGGAAACGTGTTAATATTCACGTACTTGTGTGTTCGCGCGATGAAGGGACGCAGGAAGATAGGCAAGCCGGGCGCTGGTTGTCCCGGTGCAAGCGTGTAGGGATGAGAA
>NZ_JBNPKS010000030.1:0-764 GCF_050313065.1 Desulfovibrio sp. SGI.230
TCGTCAAATTCAAAAGTATGTTATAATCTCTTCACTTACAATGAGGAGAGACCATATGGCGGCACATCGGAGGCATGATATTTCCGACAAGGTATGGGCAAATATTGAAAAACTTCTTCCAGGTTCCAAAGGCTCTGTCGGTCGTCCTTCCGCCGATAACCGATTGTTTATCAACGCCGTCTTCTGGATACTGAGAACCGGGGCTCCGTGGCGGGATTTACCCCCCGATCTTGGCGACTGGAAAAATACACATCGCCGCTTCTGCCGATGGCGAGATCGGGGAGTTTGGGAGAAAATACTCGAAGCTCTCATTGTCGAACCTGATTTTGAATGGCTCATCATTGATGCCAGTCATTGCAAAGTACATCCCCATGCGGCGGGCGCTGCGGGAGGTAATGAGGCCATGAGCCGCACAAAAGGGGGCTCAACTCAAAAATACATCTGGCCGTGGATGCGCATGGTATGCCGGTCAGAGTTATTGTTACAGAAGGTACCCGAGCTGATTGCAAAGAGGCCTGTGCGTTGATTGACGGGTTGAGTGCCGGGGCACTTTTGGCTGATAGAGGCTACGATACGGAGAGTATTCTCCGCAAAGCAGGTGAATCCGGTTTCCAGGTTGTCATCCCGCCAAAGAGAAGTCGTAAAATATCACGCAACTATGACAGAGAGCTCTACAAAGTCAGGCATCTTGTCGAGAATGCTTTTCTCCATCTCAAGCGCTGGCGGGGAATTGCCACACGATATGCCAAAAGATGTGCATCTTT
>NZ_JBNPKS010000004.1:0-222587 GCF_050313065.1 Desulfovibrio sp. SGI.230
AAAAATTTCTTTTCCCGTCATCCTTTCGGACGTGGCCAGCTCGTTGGCGCGAACGGCTTTATGCGCCTTTTCGACCCCACCGTCAAGCATTTTTCCGCAAAAAATTTGTGGAGTTACAAAAAACTGAGGCAACTTTAGACTAACCACCTATAATAATATAAAAATCAATTATACATCCATCATATTCCATTCTTTCAAAGCTTGGGCTCGCATAGACTTGTCTCCGGCAGGCTTCCCCCAGCCCTCCCTGGTCTTCACATGAACAGGCACAACCAGTTTTTTCCTCGTGTACCGCAGGCCCTCCCCTTTTCTTGCTGGTGAGGAAATGAGTGGAAGCAAAAAGCCTCCTCTTTTTCGCCGTAATACTTTCGTTTTCCCGTCAGGCAGAGATCTCCCTGAAAAACTATGCCGCTTTCGGCAGCAGGTATCCAAGAATGCCACACCCCCTCGCGATCCTGCTGCTTTAGCAGCCCCCCCTCCAAGTATCTGCCATAAAAAAGGAGGGGCTCCAGAAAGCCCCCCCTCATAGCGGCGACGTTACCCGTCACCGGACGTTCAGCGTATATCGGGTCTAATCCCAGACCACCAGACCGATCTGGTAGGCTGCTACGGAGACGGCAAAGGCCAGCAGCGTATTGAAGACCATGCTGAAAATCAGCCAGCGCCAACCCCCGGCCTCACGCTGGATCACCACCAGGGAGACAAAGCAGGGCGAGTACAGCAGGACGAAGAGCATCAGGGAAAGGGCCGTAGCCTTGTTCCAGTTGGGATTGCTCTGCAGCAACTGGCCCAGGCTCTGGGCATCTTCGGGGTCCACGTCACCGAGAGAGTAAGCCGTGCCCATGGTGGAGACCACGGCTTCCTTGGCGGCCACACCGGCCAGCAAGGCGATGTCCGTGCGCCATTCGAAACCGGCGGGCAGGGTCAGGGGTTCGATGGCCTTACCCAAGCGGCCGGCATAGCTGTAAGCCAGTTCGGCGGCACCCTTCTCTTCTTCCAGCTTGGTGATCTGCTCTTCCAGGGCAGCGCGGCCTTCGTCTTCGGCAGGCAGGGCTTCCATCTGGGACGTGAGCTGCTCGATCTGCGTGTCGAACTTGGCCGATTCGGCTTCATCCAGCTTGGGATAGGTCAGACCGGCCCAGATGATGATGGAGATGGCCAGGATCACGGTACCGGCCTTCTTCACATACATCCAGGTACGTTCCCAGCAGTGCATGAGCACGCTGAACAGGGTGGGCAGACGATAGGGGGGCAGTTCCATGACGAAGGGAGTCGCCTCCCCTTTGATGATGGTGGAGCGCAGCAGGCGGGCCACCAGCAGGGCGAATACCCAGCCGGACAGCATGACCAGCATCATCACCGTCGGGGCCTGATCCCCAAAGAAGGCCGCAGCCAGCAGCAGGAACACGGGCAGCTTGGCGCCGCAGCTCATGTACGGCAGCGTCAGCAGGGTCGCCAGCTTTTCCTTGGGGCTGCGCAGGGTACGCGTGGCCATGGCGCCGGGGATGGCGCAGCCACCCGCGATGCCGCCCGCGATGATGTAGGGCATGACGGAGGCGCCGTGCAGGCCGAAAGCGCGGAAGATGCGGTCCATCATATAGGCGATGCGCGCCATGTAGCCGCTGTCTTCCAGGAAGGCGATGAGAGCGAACATGATGACGATGAGGGGCGCGAAGCTGAGCACGCCGCCCACGCCGCCGATGATGCCGTCCACCACCAGGGATTGCAGCTCCCCTTCAGGAATGATCCCGGCAAAGAATTCGCCCAGCGCGGCGCAGCCGTCTTCCACCCAGCCCTGGGGATAGGCGCCGACCTCGATGGTCACATAGAACAGGGCATACAGTACGGCCAGCATGATGAGCGGGCCGAAAAAGGCATTGGTCAGCACCTTGTCCAGCTTGTCGGAAAGGGCCAGACGGTCTTTGCCCGCATCCTGGCGCACCACACCGTCACGCAGCAGCCCGCGGATATACCCGTAGCGAGCATCCGTGATGTAGGCTTCCATGGAGATGTTGTGCCCGGTACGGATGTGCTCGGCCACCTTGCGGCGTACGGCATCAAGTTCCGCCGCCGCCTCGCTGCTGGCCTGGTGCACTTCCTTGCGTATCTCGGCGTCACCTTCCATGAGCTTCACGGCGATCCAGTGGGGCGCGTACTTTTTCAGCAGGCCTTCACGGTTGATGATGGCACACATGGCCCGCAGACCTTCGTCGATGTCCGCGCCGTAATTGAGCTCCAGCACCTGGTGCCGGCCTTCGCCGGCCAGACGCACCGCCTCACCGAGAGCCTGCTGCAGGCCTTCGCCGGTACGAGCCACGGCGGACACCACAGGGATGCCCATCATCGCGGACAGGCGCTCCATGTCGATATGCACGCCGGCCTTGCGGGCTTCGTCCATCATATTGCAGACCAGCACCACAGGCAGGCCCATCTCCATCATCTGTACGGTCAACAGCAGGTTGCGCTCCAGAGCCGAAGCATCCACCACGTTGATGACGGCCTGGACATCGCCGCTACCCAGTTCGGCTCGGGCGACCAGCTCTTCCATGGAATAGGCGGTCAGCGAATAGGTCCCGGGCAGGTCCACCAGGGTGATGTCGGCGTTGCCGTGGCGCACATGGCCTTCCTTGCGGTCCACCGTGACGCCGGGGTAGTTGCCCACATGCTGCCGCGCGCCTGTATAGGCATTGAACACCGTGGTCTTGCCACAGTTGGGATTGCCTGCCAGAGCGATACGCAACGCTCCCGTGGTCATTTTCCCCTGACCACCATCAAACCGGGCTTCAGCACTCATTCCAAAAACTCCTCTTTGAGGCCTTGTGTGACTAATTGGCAAAACAAAGGTAAGGGTTCGAAAAAACGAATTTCATTTCCCGAACCCTATCCAACTTGAAAATGAATGTCAATATTTATGAAGAGAACAAACAATCCCGAAGGCTGGACACGCCGCAGGAGTGCACCAGATGAATGGGGATATTGCGGGAGCGGGCATGCAGCAGAGCCTTGCGCTTGGCTTCATGCGAGACTTTGTTGGTGAACACGATGATGGCATCAGGGTTGCCGATCTTGTCCATAAAATTCCGTTCATTACGGCTGATGCATTTGAGGGTTGCTCCCCCCTGACGGGCAGCGGCGATATAGTCCTGCTTGAGTCTGTCCATTCCGCCGATGAGAGTGACGCACATATATGGCTCCTTATCTTGTTTTCACGCTCAGCCCCCACTTGCTGCAGATCCAACCTAATTGAAAACGAATTTCAATGTCAATAAAAAAATCAACAACTCCCTAAAAAAAGGGGAGCCGTCCCTGCTCTGACAGAGATGGCTCCTCTTTTCCGGTAAGGGCAACACGCGATACCGCCCTCACCTAATTCTGAAAAAACAATATATCCCTACGGGTTACTTCCAGCGTGCAATAAATTCGGCCGCGGGTTTTCCGGCATCCAGATGCTTCAGCAGGGCACTGCCGAAGACCACGGCATCAGGCAGGGTGTCCGGCGGCAGCCCCTGCATCTGTTCCGGCTGCTCCAGACCGAAGCCCAGCGCCAGCGGCAGGCGGAACACGGAGCGGGCCCGCTGCAGGGTCTCGGCGACCTGCATCTCCATACGGGCGCGCTGCCCGGTGGTCGCCATGGCCGAGACCACATAGACATAGCCTTCGCTGACACCCGCATACAGGCGCATCCGTTCCTCCGGCGTATTGGGACCCACCAGGGCGATCAGGGCCAGGCCCTGTGCGGCGAAGATGCGGCGGATGTCCCCGGATTCCTCAAAGGGCAGATCCGGGATGATGAAACCATGCACACCGGCCTCGCGGGCCTCCACAGCCAGCTTTTCCAGACCGTATTGCAGGAAGGGGTTCAGGTAGCCCATCAGGACGATGCCCGCACGGAAGACACCGGCGCGCAACTTCAGCTCTTCCATGATCCGTTCCAGACAGACACCGTCGCTCAGCACCCGGCGCGAGGCCTCCTCCACCACAGGGCCGTCGGCCACAGGATCGGAAAAGGGAACACCGATCTCGATGATGTCCGCCCCGCTCTCGTCCAGTTCCACCAGAGCGGGCCAGAAGCGTTTTTCATCCGGGAAACCGAAGGTCACGAAGGGGATCAGGGCATGACGTCCGGCGGCACGGGCCGCACGGATCTTTTCTTCAAGGATATGCATGACGAACTCCCGGAGCGGCTGTTGACGACCACTCCCGTTATGGCTGTTGTTATATGGCTCTCTGCCGGCTTTTCCCGAACGACAGCAGGGTATGAGGCTGTTTCCCCTCTCCACGCACGCGGGGGATGTACCATCTCAGCGCGGCTCCCCTGCCCGTCCGTTGCCGGAGGCTCTATTCCGCGGATGGCGCTAGCAGATGTCTCCGCTTTCCGGCAGGTTCAGGGCTTTGCGCACGATGGCCAAGTCCTTGTCTCCCCGGCCGGAGAGGTTGACCACCACCTTGCTGCCGGGCTCGAACTCTTCGGGATGATCCAGGACCCAGGCCAGAGCATGGGAAGATTCCAGGGCGGGCAGGATACCTTCGGCATGGCACAGCTTTTCAAAGGCGGCCAAAGCGCGGGCGTCACGGACCATCACATAGCGCACACGGCCCGTCTTGTGCAGGAAGGCATGCTCAGGCCCCACGCCGGGATAATCCAGCCCGGCCGAAACAGAGTGCGAAGGCTCGATCTGGCCGTCACTGTTCTGGAGCAGCATGGTACGGTTGCCGTGCAGCACGCCGGGGCTGCCCAGATTGAGCGGCGCGGAATTGAAGCAACCCGGCTCGCCCGTACCGGCGGCTTCCACCCCGATGATGCGCACGCGCTCGTCCTCCAGGAAAGGATGGAACAGGCCGATGGCGTTGGAGCCGCCACCCACGCAGGCCACCACGGCATCCGGCAGGCGCTGGGCACGGGCCAGCATCTGTTCCCGCACTTCCTGTCCGATGACCTGCTGGAACATGCGCACCAGCGTGGGGAAGGGGTGCGGTCCCGCAGCCGTGCCGAAGCAGTAATGCGTGGTCTGCTGGCTGACGATCCAGGCACGCAGGGCCTCATTGATGGCATCCTTGAGCGTGCGCGAACCACTTTCCACCGGGTGCACGGTGGCCCCGAGCAGGCGCATGCGCATGACGTTGGGCGCCTGCCGCTCCACATCTTCCGCCCCCATATAGATGGTGCAGCTCATGCCCAGACGGGCGGCCGCCACAGCCGTGGCCACACCGTGCTGCCCGGCACCGGTCTCGGCCACCAGAGCGGTCTTGCCCATATACTTGGCCAGCAGCGCCTGCCCCAGGGTGTTGTTGATCTTGTGGGCGCCGGAATGCAGCAGGTCTTCACGCTTGAGCCACAGTTCAAAGCCCAGTTCTTCGGAAAGGCGCGGACAGAAGGTCAGAGGCGTGGGCCGCCCCGCATAATTGTGCAGCAGATCCTGCAACTCGTCCTGGAATTGCTGCGTCGGCATGATGTCCCGCATGGCGGCTTCCACTTCCAGCAGCGGCGGCATCAGCAACTCAGGAACGAAACATCCCCCAAATTCGCCAAAATAGCCTTTCTTCATGGTCGTTCTCCACTGTATCTGAACTGTATCGTATTTTATAACTTTTATCCGTCCGGCTCTCCAGCCCTGCCGGGATCAGGCCGTCAGGCCCGTCTGGAAGGATCTGCCGGAGCATCCCGGAAAATTTCTTCGACAAGGCGGGCCATATCCGTCATGGCCCGGGCATCCTTCTGCCCCGGCGCATCTTCCACGCCGGAATTGCAGTCCACGCCGTCCGGACGGCACGCCGTCAGCGCCTGACGGAAGTTGGCGGGCGACATGCCCCCGGCCAGCAGCCAGGGATGGGGCAGGCGCAGGCCGCCCAGCGTTTTCCAGGCCAGCGTGTGACCGCTGCCGCCGCCTGACCTGCCGGCATCCAGCAGGTACAGGGCACAGCTGTCGGCGTACTGTCCCGCCGCGACTTCCAGAGCGGCCGTATCACCGTACCGTTGCGGCCACAGCACCCGGATCACCCGCTCCGCACCCAGCTGCCGGGCACAGTCCACGGACTGGTCTGCATGCAGCTGGGCCATGTCCAGTCGCGCCAGCCGCATGATGCGGGCTATCTCGTCACTGTCCTGCCCGGTGAAGACGCCCACACGCACCATGTCCCCGCTCTCCAGGCGGGAGACCGTCACGGCATCCACACAACGGAGGCTGCCCGCATGGAACACGAAGCCGCAATGCGTGGCCCCCAGCCGGGCTGCCAGCCTCACATCTTCCTGCCGCCGCAGACCGCAGAATTTAAGCAGCATGATGCCCTTCCTCCCGGCCGCGGAGCAGCCGCCGCAGCGCGGCACCGGGCTGCCCTTCCTGCATGAGGGCCGTCCCCACCAGCGCGGCGGAGAATCCGGCCCGGGCGGCTTCTTCCAGATGCTCGCGGCGATCCATGCCGCTGGCAGCGATCCAGATCTCGCCCCGTTCCGGCGGGCATTGCCGTGCCAGCTCCAGGCAGGCCTGTCTGTCCACCCGCAGCGTATCCAGATCGCGGGCGTTGACCTGGATGATGCGTGCCCCGCTCTCCCGGGCCAGCAGCAGATCCTTCCTGCCGCAGACTTCCACCACGGCCTGCATGCCGAGGCTTTCCGCCTGCTCACGCAGACGGCGCAACAGCGCGGCATCCGGGGTCAGGGCCACGATGAGCAGCAGGGCCGCTGCCGGAGTGGCTGCCGTGGCCCGCACCTGCAACGGATCGAAGATAAAGTCCTTGCGCAGCAGGGGCGTCCCGGGGCAACGGGCCGCCGCCCGTCCCAGAAAATCCAGCTCACCGGCAAAAAAACGCCGCTCCGTGAGGATGGACAGGGCCCCTGCCCCGGCTGCCACATACTGCCGGACAGCCTCTTCCACCGTCAGGCTCCGGCAGATGGACCCGCGTGAAGGTGAGGCCTGCTTGAATTCCGCGATGACGGTCAGCGGCACGCCAGCCTCCTGCCGCTGCAGGACCGCGGCAAAGTCGCCGCGCTGCCCGCTGAAGGGGACAGGCAGGGCCCCTCTTCTTTCCTGCTGCCGCAAGCGTGCCACTTCGTCCGCCTTGGCCCAGAGAAAACGCTCAAGCAGCATGGAGGACCCTCCTTCCCAGACCGGCGCGCACCGCTTCGCGGGCACGGGCCATGCAGACATCCAGGGGCATCCCCTCTTCCATGAGGAAGATGGCCAGCCCCACATTGAGGGCCACCATGTCGCGCATGGGACGCGGGCCTTCACCATCCAGCAGGCGGCGCAGCACCTCCACAGCCTCCTCGCGGCTCTCCACCGCCAGATCCTCCGGCGTGCAGCTCTGGAAACCGAAGCTGGCCGGATCCAGCTCCAGTGGCCGGACGCTGCCGTTGTGCAACAGCATGGCCGTGGCCGGGCCCATGGGCGTCAGCTCGTCATAATTCCCGGCCCCGCAGACGACCGCCGCCCGGTAAAGCGCGGACTGCGACAGGGTGTCGGCCAGAAGCGGTACCAGCTCGGGCCGGGCCACCCCCATGAGCAGATGGCTGGGCCGGGCCGGATTGATCATGGGGCCCAGCAGATTGAACAGGGTACGCACTCCCAGCTCCTTGCGCAGCGGGCCGATATTCTTGAACGCCGGATGGAAATGCGGGGCGAAGAGAAAGGCGAAGTTGCGTTTGGCCACCATGTCCGCCACTGCCGCGGGATCGGTATCCAGCGGGATGCCCAGGCTCTCCAGGGCATCGGCACTGCCGCAGGTGGACGAGACCGCCCGGTTGCCGTGCTTGACCACCTTGTAGCCCATGCCCGCCAGCACCAGCGAGGTCGCTGTGGAGCAGTTGAAGGAATGACGGCCGTCACCGCCGGTCCCCACCACATCGATGCACGGGCCCGAGATGCCTTCCACGCGCACGGCGCGGGCCAGGGCAGCCCGGGTGGCGTGGGCCAGTTCCAGAGAGCTTTCTCCCTTCATGCGCAGCCCCATGAGGAAGCTCCCGGCCTGGGCAGGCGTCAGTCTGCCGTCCATGAGCGCCCCGAAGCTGCGGGACGCCATGTCCGCCGTCAGGTCTTCCCGCCGCGCCAGATGTTCCAACACCTCGGCCATGCCGCCGTCCCGTCCCTGCCGGGGCAGGATGGCCTGCGGGAAATTGCCCAGCAGGCGCAGGCCGTCCGGCGTCAGGATGGACTCGGGGTGAAATTGCACGCCCACCCACGGCCTGTCGCGATACTGCAGGGCCATGACCTCGCCTTCAGGGGCGCGGGCCGTCACCGTGAACAGCGCATTGCCCTCCCCTTCTCCGGCATGGACCACCAGCGAATGATAGCGGGCCACCTTCATGGGATTGGGCAGGCCTTCGAACAGGCCGCTGCCGTCGTGCACGATCTCGGACTGCTTGCCGTGCATGATGCAGGGCCCCACATCCACCCGCGCCCCGGCATGCAGGCCCAGCAACTGATGGCCCAGGCAGACGCCCAGCACCGGTACATGGTGCGGCAGGCGGCGCAGGAATTCGGGACAGAAGCCCGTCTGCGAGGGATGTCCCGGCCCGGGCGAGATGCAGACCATCTCCAGAGCGGGATCCGCGGCCATGTCCAGGATGGCGGGATCGTCGTTGCGCAGCACCACGGGCTCGTGCCCCAGGGCGTAGAACGCCTGGACCAGGTTGTAGGTAAAGGAATCGTAATTATCGATGAGCAGGAACATGGTCGTCACCCTCTTCAAGCACAAGGCGCATGATGGCTGATTTGTTGCAAACTTCTTTCCATTCCAGAGCGGCATCCGAGTCATGGACGATGCCGCCACCGGCCTGCCAGAACAGGCGCCCTTCGCGGCTCCACATGCTGCGGATGGCGATGCCCATGTCCAGATCCACGCTGTCCTTGTCCAGTCCCAGCCAGCCGATGCAGCCCGCATAGGGCCCGCGGGCACGACCTTCCAGGCTGCGGATGATCTCCATGGCCCTGACCTTGGGCGCCCCGCTCACCGTCCCTGCCGGGAAGGTGGCCGCCAGCACGTCCAGGGCATCGCGTCCGGGAGCCAGACGGGCCGTGACCCTGCTGGTCAGATGCATGACATGGGAAAAACGCTCCACATCCATGCAACGCTCCAGGTTCACGCTGCCGGGCTGGGCCACCCGGCCAAGATCGTTGCGCCCCAGATCCACCAGCATCACATGCTCGGCCTGTTCCTTGGGGTCGCTGCGCAATTCTTCCGCCAGCCGGGCGTCTTCCAGATCGTCCCGGCCGCGACGGCGCGTCCCGGCTATGGGCGACAATTGCAGACGCCCCTTTTCGCAGCGCACCATGACCTCCGGCGAGGCCCCCCAGAAGCAGAAATCTCCCAGGCGCATGAAAAACATGTACGGCGAGGCATTGTAGCGGCGCATGCGCCGGTACAGCACGAAGGGATCCCCTTCGCAGGCCACGGAAAAATTGACGGAAGGCACCACCTGTATGGCCTCGCCCTGGTGCAGCATTACCTTGATCTTTTCCACCATGGCCTTGTAGCCGGCCTCTCCGGGATCGGCACGGACATCGCCGCGGACAGTGAAATTTCCTTCCGCCCCGCGGCTGCCCAGCACCTTGCGGTGTCCGCCCAGGCTGATCTGGCACAGCCTGTTGTACAGATGGTCGAAGACCAGCTGCGTCCCGGGCAGCACCAGCATGCTCTCCGCCTCTTCCGGCGGCATGACCGCGGCCAGACGGGGCTGGAACAGGGAGGCCATACCGAATCCCACCCAGCCGTAGAGGGCTCGGGTGATGGCCGGGAGCCCGTCGATCTGTGCCGGGGCCTCCAGGTGCAGGCCCTGCATCAGGCGGCGCAGGCCTTCCACGAAAGGCAGCCCCTGCAGGACGGCGAGAGGGGCAAGACGTTCGTCCTCGATGCGCAGATCCAGCCGCCCTTCACGGCAGCGGACATACAGGGCCATATCGCAAGCCAGGACGCTGTAGCGACCCCAGCGGCCGTCCACCTCCGCGCTTTCCAGCAGGATGCCGTCCTGCCGGCCCACCATGCCCAGATACAGGCTGATGGGCGTATCCATGTCGGCGGGCAGCCAGCGGGCCTGCTGCTGCAGGGAAACGAGAGGAGCATGGGAGGCCGCGTCGGGAAGTGTGGTCGTATTCATAGGGTCATTCCTTCAAAACATAAAAAAAAGCGCCGCTCCCCTGTGGGGGAACGGCGCTTGCTCAATGCATGTGACGTATCAATCGCAACAGGCTATGCCTGCACGTCCCCCGTACATTGACTCGCGCGCCACCAGAAGGTGCGGAAGCAGATGTTGGAGAAAGTGCACGACATGGAAATAATCCTGTTGGTTAAAAGTTCTTTGCGTAGAAAATCACAATTCTTTTCGGCTGTCAATTATTTTCCGAAAAGGATTTCCTGATAGCTGGGCAGATCCCACAGGTCATCGGCCACGCGGGTCTCCAGCAGGTCGGCATAGCGCCGCACTTCGCCCATGATGGGCAGCACTTCTTCGCAGTAGCGGGTGGCACGGGCCAGGAAGTCGCCCTTGCCGTCCACACTGGCCAGCGTGGCTTCCAGGCTGCGGGTGGCATCCTGCAGGCCGCGCAGCTGCTCGGTGACCTCGTCCAGCGTGATGGTACGGAAGTCCTTGCCGATGGCCTTCATGCGGGCCGCGGTCTCGGCCAGTTCGCCCTGATAACGCATGGCCGCGGGGAAGATGATGGTCCGGGCGATGCGGATGGTCAGGATGGCTTCGGTACGTACGGTCTTGCAGTACTGCTCCAGATAGATGTCATAACGGGCCTTGAGCTCGGCACGGTTCAGGATGCCCAGACGCTCGTACAGGTCGATGACTTCGGGACGGATCAGCTCGGGCATGGCCTCGGGCGTGGTGCGCAGGTTGGACAGGCCACGACGTTCGGCTTCGGCATGCCAGATGCTGGAGTAGCCGTCACCGTTGAAGATAACGGCGCTGTGCTCTTCGATGACATGCTGCACATAGTGCTGGATGGCCGTGTTGAGGTCCTTGCCGCGGGCCAGGTCGCCTTCCAGGAAGTCGGCCGCATGGCCCAGCGAATCAGCCATGATGGCGTTCAGGGCCGTGATGGAATCGGCCGCGGACTGGCTGGAACCCAGGGCGCGGAATTCGAAGCGGTTGCCCGTGAAGGCAATGGGGCTGGTGCGGTTGCGGTCACCGGGGTCGGTGGGCAGGGGCGGCAAGGTATCCACGCCCACGTTCATGACGCGGCCGCTCTTGCTGTTGGCGGCATCGTCGATACGACCGGCACGGAAGGCTTCGAACACTTCCGTCAGCTGGTCGCCCAGGAAGATGGACATGATGGCCGGCGGGGCTTCGTGAGCGCCCAGACGGTGATCGTTGCTGGCGCTGGCCACAGTGGCACGCAGCAGGCCGCCGAACTTGTGCACGGCGCGGATCATGGCCGCACAGAACACCAGGAACTTGGCATTGGCGTGCGGGGTCTCGCCGGGGTTGAACAGCGTGCCCAGCTCGGCATTGCCGATGGAGTAGTTCACGTGCTTGCCCGAGCCGTTGACGCCGTAGAAGGGCTTTTCGTGCAGCAGGCACTTGAGCCCGTAGCGTTTGGCCACGTTGCGCAGGGTGGACATGATGATGTGGTTGTGGTCCACGGCCAGGTTGCTGGCCTCGTACAGAGGCGCGATCTCGTACTGGCTGGGAGCGGCTTCATTATGGCGGGTGCGCACGGGCACGCCCAGCTTGTAGAGCTCGCGTTCCACTTCCATCATGTAGGACAGCACGCGCTGGGGAATGACCCCGAAGTACTGGTCACTGAATTCCTGGCCCTTGGCCGGACGGGCGCCGAACAGCGAGCGTCCTGCCACCTGCAGGTCGGGACGGGCGAAGTTGAAGTTGTGGTCGATGCAGAAGTATTCCTGCTCCAGACCGGCGTAGGAGACCACAGGCAGCTTGGTCTCGATGCCGAACAGCTTCAGCACGCGGCGGGCCTCACGGTTGAGGGCCTGGCCGGAACGCAGCAGCGGGGTCTTCTTGTCCAGGGCCACACCGGTCCACGAAAGGAACATGGTGGGGATGCACAGGAAGGTCCCGTTGGGGTTTTCCATGATGTAGGCGGGGCTGGTCACGTCCCAGGCCGTGTAGCCGCGCGCCTCGAAGGTGGAGCGCAGGCCGCCGGAGGGGAAGGACGAGGCGTCCGGCTCGCCGCGGATCAGCATGGCGCCGGAGAATTCGGCGATGATGCGGCCCTGGCCGTCAGGCATCAGGAAGCTGTCGTGCTTTTCCGCCGTCTGACCGGTCAGGGGGTAGAAGATATGGGTGAAGTGGGTGGCACCCTTTTCGATGGCCCAGTCCTTCATGACGGCGGCCACGGTATCGGCGATGCCGGGATCCATGCGTTCGCCGAATTCGATGGTCTTGTGCAGGGCCTTGTAGACATCCTTGGGCAAACGTTCACGCATCACCTTGTCGGTGAACACGTTACAGCCGAAAATGTCGGTGGGCTTGGTATCGTAAAAGTTCAGCGGCGACGCTTCCGGCTTGTAGGTGGTGATGGCCTGAACGGCACTTCTGCGGGCGGAATTGCTGCTCATGAAAGCTCCCTTGTCAACGTCCGGGAACCTAGTTGACGCTGACGATTTCGATTTCGAAGGTCAGTTCCTTGCCGGCCAGGGGATGGTTGGCATCCAGGGTGATCTCTTCGTCCGTGACTTCGGTGATGGTCACGTCCATCTGGCCCTGTTCATTGGAAAGCTGCAGCGGCACGCCCACGGTCAGCGGGATATGATCGGGCACCTGGGCGCGGTCCACGGTGAAGACCAGCTCGGGATCGCTTTCGCCATAAGCCTGGGACGGGGGAATGGTGACGGTCACGGTCTCGCCCGCTTCGTGGCCCATGACGGCGGCTTCGAAGCCGGGGATGAGCATGCCTTTGCCCATGGTGAATTCCAGGGGGTCGCGTTCGCGGGAAGAATCGAAAACAGTGCCGTCGCTGAGAGTGCCGGTGTAGTGCACACGCAGGGTGTCGCCATTCTTGATAGCCATGGATACTCCGTATGATTCGGGCAAGCCCGGTTGATTACAAAAAAGAATGCGCGGCAAAGGGCCGCGTGAAAGGCTGGAACCCGGATGCCGTCAGGGCATTTTCCACCGGTCCGCTGTTTTGGAATAAAGCAGGGGGGCTGCCATGTCAATGCGGACGGGCCCGCCCTCCCCTTGCGGCATGGCCCGGGCGGCCATGAAATCGTCCTTGCCGCGGGCCTGCCATCTTGACAGCCGGGGGAGGCAACAGCATATATTGAGCGCCCAAACAATTCCTGAGCCGGCCAGAGCCGGCAGCCTTTCAGACCAAGGAATCCCCTATGTCCCAGATCCGCTCCAGCTATACCGACAGTATCAATTTTTATGGTGGCCATTCTCCTCTGGATCTGGCCCAACAGTTCGGTACGCCGCTCTATGTCTATAATGAGACCGTGCTGCGCCAGCGCTGCCGCGAACTCAAGGCCCTTTCCTCCCTGCCCGGCTTTGGCGTCAACTATTCGGTCAAGGCCAACACCAACCCCGTGCTGCTGCGCATCATCCGCGAAGAAGGCCTGGTGGTGGACGCCATGAGCCCCGGCGAGCTGTACATGGACCAGCTGGCGGGCTTCACCGCCGACGAGATCCTCTACATCTCCAACAACATCTCTGAAGACGAGCTGCGCAATGCCGTCCGGCACGGCGTGCTGATCAGCGTGGATTCCCTTTCCCAGGTGGAGACCCTGGGCCGCGTCAATCCCGGCGGCAAGGTCATGGTGCGCTTCAACCCCGGTATCGGCGCCGGCCATCACGCCAAGGTCGTCACCGCCGGCAAGGAGACCAAGTTCGGCGTCTCGCCGGAACTGCTGGACGACCTGTTCGCCATCCTGAAAAAATATGACCTGCATCTGGCCGGCATCAACCAGCATATCGGCTCCCTGTTCATGGAGGCCGACGGCTACATCGCCGCTGCCGAGGTCCTGCTGCATCTGGCCGAACGTCTGCCCGCCGACGTGCTGGAAAAACTGGAAGTCATCGACTTCGGCGGCGGTTTCGGCATCCCCTACCACAAATACGAAGACCAGCCCCGTCTGGACATGGACGACCTGGGCAGCCGCCTGCACGGCCTCATCAGCGGCTGGGCGGAAAAGACCGGCTACACCGGCCGCTTCCTGGTGGAGCCCGGCCGCTATGTGGTGGCCGAATGCGGCGTCCTGCTGGGGAGCGTCAACGCCACCAAGACCAACGGTGACAGACGCTATGCCGGTACCGACCTGGGCTTCAACGTGCTGGTGCGTCCCGCCATGTACGACTCCTTCCATGATGTGGAAGTGTACCGTCAGGGCGCGCAGGGCCCGGATACCGAGACCGTGGAACAGAGCGTCGTGGGCAACATCTGCGAAAGCGGCGACATCCTGGCCAAGAACCGCCAGCTGCCCCTGCTGCATGAAGGCGACGTGCTGGGCGTGCTGGACGCCGGGGCTTACGGTTTCGTGATGTCCTCCTCCTACAACCAGCGCTGCCGGGCCGCCGAGATCCTGATCCAGGCCGACGGCAGCGTGCGTCTGATCCGCCGCCGCGAGACCCTGGAAGATCTGGCCGCCTGTTACGAGGGCCTGCTGTAATCCTGGGCCGCCTGCCTGATTTCCACGAAGGGGGAAGGGGACTTTTCCAGCGGGAAAGCGCCCTCTTCCCCCTTCGAGCGCTTCGGCCAGCTACGATCGCTCCTCCTTTTTCCTTGCAGTGACGGCGTCCTGCCCTGCCCGGCAGTCCACGGGACCTGATCCCCCGTCAGGGCCGCAGTTCTTGCACGTCGCCTGTCCCCAGCTCTGCCGGGGCGTACGACTCCCCGATACGCCGGTGCGCTGCCGTTCACGGCCTGCCGCCGGGCTGCCGGAGCAGGAAGCCTTTCCGGCCAGAGCCCCCTTGCTGTCCACCAACCTTTTCCGTGTCAGCCGCACGCAAACATCTTTGGAACACCTCATGCCGGAACCGGATCTCAGCGTTTCTCCCCGTGCCATATGGAAGCTCACCTGGCCGCAGATGCTCATGATGTATCTGGTCTTCTTCATGGGCTTCATCAATATCTGGGTGGCCGGACGCATCAGTGCCGACGTGCAGGCCGCGCTCGGCATGGTCAATCAGTGCGGCCTGTTCCTCATGGTCGTGGCCATGTCCATGTCCAGCGGCGCCACGGCAGCGGTCAGCCAGTCGCTGGGGGCCAAGCGCATGCGCCGCGCCCAGCGCTATGTGGGCACCACCGTCCTGGGCAGCCTGCTGGCCGGCATCCTGGTGGCCCTGCTGGGCTGGCAGCTGGGCAGCCCCATCCTGCGCGTCCTCCAGGTCCCGGAGCGCATCCTGCCGGTCACCGCCGGTTTCTGGGACATCACCATGCTGGCCCTGCCCGCCCAGTATGTCTACGCCGCCACCGGCGTCATGTTCCGTGCCACCCGGCAGGTCCTGCCGCCGCTCTGGGTGGCGGCCACGGTCTGCGTCTTCGACCTGCTGGGCTGTCTGGGGCTGGGCCTGGGCTGGTTCGGCCTGCCCTGCATGGGCTATATGGGCATCGCCTGGGCCAATGCCGGTGCCCAGTGTCTGGGAGCCGTGGCCAACTGTTTGCTGCTCTGCCGGGCCGGTTACCTGTGCCGCCGGGCCATGCCCACCACTCGCTGGCTGCGGGCCGGTCTGCCCTACCTGCTCAAAGTGGCCCTGCCCGCGGGCGCGGCCCAGATCGTCTGGCAGTCCGGCTACCTCATGCTTTTCGTCCTGGTGGCCTCCCTGCCTTTCGACAGCATCAACGCTCTGGCGGGCCTCACCGCCGGTCTGCGCATCGAGGCCCTGCTCTTCCTGCCGGGCATGGCCTTCAACATGAGCGTCTCCGTGCTGGTGGGCAACTGTCTCGGCATGGGCGAGCCCGCCAAGGCAAAGCGCGTCGCCCTGCAGATGATCGTCATCGCCTCGCTGGGCATGAGCGTCGTGGCGGCCCTGCTCTGGCCCTTCCGGGCCGAACTGGCGGCCCTGCTCTCCCACGAGGCGGGCACGCAGGCCCAGATCATCAACTATCTGACCTACAATCTGCTCTCCACGCCCTTTTCCATCGCCAGCACCGTCATGGGCGGCGTCATGGTGGGCGCGGGCGCCACACGCTACAATCTGATGGTCTACGGCGGTACCTTCTGGCTGGTACGTCTGCCGCTGGGCTGGCTGCTGGGCCACTGGCTGTGGGGCACGGCCTCCGGCGTGTTCCTGGCCATGCTGGTCTCGCAGTGTTTACAAACGGCCATCATGTTTTATGTTTTGCTGTACCGCGACTGGGCCCGCTTTGCCATGCGCGCCCGGCACCATCACGACAACAGATAACAACAGGTTCCCCTGATGAAGAATCTTTCTTTCACTCCCGTCACCCTGGACGGTCGTTCCGAATTCTACGAACTGTGGCACAAGACCCCGCGTCGTTCCCTGGACTACAGCCTGCCCAATATCTGGGGCTGGCAGCAGTATTTCGGCCTGCAGTGGGCCTTTGACGGCGATCTGTGCTGGCTGCGCCAGACCGTGCCCTTCGTCACCTACTGGGCCCCTGTGGGCGACTGGGACGCCGTGGACTGGGCTGCAAGCGGCATCGACGCCTGCCGCAGCTTCATCCGCGTGCCCGAAGAACTGCTGGAGCGCTGGCGCGCGGCCCTGCCGGACAAGGTCGAAGAGCATGATTCGCGCGGCCAGTGGGAATACCTGTATCTGCAGAGCGATCTGGCCACGCTGCCGGGCAACCGCTACCATAAAAAGCGTAACCACCTGCGCGGCTTCGAAAAGGCTTACGGCATCGACTACCGGCCGCTGGACGATGCCATGGTGGAAGACGTGCTGGGCCTGCAGGACGACTGGTGCCAGTGGCATGAATGCGAGGACTCCCCTTCCCTGCGTGCCGAGAACGAAGCCATCAACCGCGTGCTCTCCCACTGGGAGCTTCTGGACGGCCTGTGCGGCGGTTCCCTGTATGTGGACGGCCAGATGGTGGCCTTCAGCGTGGGGGAAGCACTGGACGAAAAGACGCTGGGGGTCCATTATGAAAAAGGGCTCAACGGTTTCCGCGGCGTCTACCAGACCATCAATGCCTGCTTCTCCCGAGAGGCGGGCAACGGCTTCGAGCTGCTGAACCGGGCCCAGGATCTGGATGAAGAAGGCTTGCGCCAGGCCAAGATGACCTATCTGCCGACGGACTTTCTGCGCAAGTATCAGGTGAGCTTCAAATAAGGGGGCATCATGACTCGGTCTTTCCTCTGGACAGGGGTACGGCTGGCGGCGCTGTGTTCGCTGCTGTTGCTGGCCGCCTGCGGCGGCAAACAGATCCCGCCGCGTGACGGCATCCCTTCCCCGCATCTGGGCACCATCCGTGACATGCGGAGCTTTCCGCAGGATCTGACCGTGTTCGCCCAGCAGGCCGGTGCCGACACGCCCCTGCTGGACAGCCAGGCCCAGGCGGAGCAGGACGCGCGCTTCAACCGCATCTTCTTCGGCCCCTGGGACATGCGCAAGACCTCCATCCGCAAACGGGACGTGGAGATCTATTTCCGCAAGGCCAAGGGCTACAAATACGGTGACGTGCGCTGGACCCAGGACGAATGGGACGCCATGCGTGCCAACGCCGGTCTGAAGAGCTTCCCCAACACGGCCATGTACGGCATCACGGTACGCAATGCCGACCTGCGCGAGATGCCCAGCCATACGCCGCGTTTCAGCGAGCCCACGCCTGACCCGCGCATCAATCCTTTCGACTACTTCCAGTATTCCCTGCTGCCGGTGGGGACGCCGGTCTTCATCGCCCACACCAGCCGTGACGGCAACTGGTATTATGTGGAGACCCCCGTGGCCGCGGGCTGGGTGGACGCCAATGATATCGGCATCGTGGACGAGGCTTTCGAGGCCAGCTACAAGACCGGCAGCTATGTGGCCGTGCTGCGCGACAACGTCCCCCTGCCCGGCAGCCTGGCCGGACAGGTCAATATCGGCACTGTCCTGCCTCTGGCCCCGTCCCAGAGCGACAACACCCGCCTGGCGGTGCTCGTCCCCGTCAAGAACGGCAGCCGGGCGACCGTGGTCACACTGACGCTGGCCCATGAAGACGCCGCCATCAAGCCCCTGCCCATGACCCCGGCGCAGGTGGCCCTCATCGGCAACGTCATGATGGGGCAGCGCTATGGCTGGGGCGGCATGTTCGGCGACCGCGACTGCTCCGCCCTGACCCGCGAGCTGCTGACGCCCTTCGGCATCTGGCTGCCCCGCAACTCCCTGTCCCAGGCGCGCAGCGGACGGCGCATCATGCTGGACGGCATGAGCATCAAGGAAAAGGAAAAGGCCATCCTGCGCGACGGCGTCCCCTTCCTGACCCTGGTCTGGCTGCGCGGGCACATCATGCTCTATGTGGGGCCCTACAAGGGGCGGCCCGCCATCTTCCACAACGTCTGGGGCGTGCGCACCGTAGAGGGCGCCAGCGACAACGAGCGCTTCGTCATCGGCCGTGCCGTGGTCAGCTCCATCACGCCCGGCAGCGAACTGCGCAATCTGTACCGCACCACCACCTTTGGTGACCGCGTGAACAGCATCACCGTCCTGGGAGGCCGTTGATGAGCGGGGAAAGCCCTCGTCAGCTGGACTTCCGCGTGGCGGGCGCTCTGGTGGGGCAGCGGCTGGACAAAGCCCTGTGCGGTCTGCTGCCCGACCTCTCCCGGGCTGCCGTGCAGCGCGCCATCTCCGCCGGGGCCTGCCGCATCGACGGGCTGCCGGTCTCCACGGCGTCCCTCAAGCTCAAGGCCGGCCAGGAGGTCCGTCTTGATCTGCCCGATACGGCCAACGAGCTTCGCGCCGAAGACGAAGCCGTGGACATCCTCTGGCAGGACGAGCATCTGCTGCTGTGCAACAAGCCCGCGGGCCTGACGGTCCATCCCTGTCCCTCCTGCCCGGAAAACACGCTTGTCCAGCGCCTGCTGCACCACTTCCCGCGTTTGCGGGAACAGGAAGGCCTGCGCCCCGGTGTGGTCCATCGTCTGGACAAGGACACCAGCGGCCTTTTGCTCGTGGCCCTGGACGAGCCCACCCGTCTGCGCATGAGCGAGGCCTTTGCCCGGCGGGAAGTCCACAAGGAGTATCTGGCCCTGGTGCAGGGCGTGCCCCCGCAGACGGGCACCTGCCGGGAACCTCTGGGCCGCCATCCTACCGCCAAGGTCAAGATGGCCGTTGTCCCGGAGAACCGGGGCGGCAAGGCGGCCCACAGCGACTGGCGCGTGCTTTGGAGCAGCCCGCGCAAGGATTTCTCGCTGGTGGCCGTGCGCATCCATACCGGACGCACGCACCAGATCCGCGTCCACATGGCGCATGTGGGCCATCCCCTGCTGGGCGACGCCCTGTACGCCCCGGCCCCTGTGGCGGCCCGTGCCCCGCGCCAGATGCTGCATGCCTGGCACATCAGTTTTTGCCATCCCCTGTCGGGCGAGGCGCTGGAATTTTTCTGCCCGCCGCCCGACGACATGCTCCGGACCATCCTGAACAACAGCAGCCGCATGCAGCGGCTGGTCATCACCGGCAATCCCGGTTGCGGCAAATCGACCCTCACCCATGCCCTGGAAGAGGCGGGCCTGCCCACGGTCAGCGCCGATGCCCTGGTGGCGCAGCTCTATGCCGCCGGTGGGGAGATGGCCGATTATCTGGGCCGCCGCTTCGGGGAACGTCTGCTGGAGGATGACGGCAGCGTGTGCAAACCCGCTTTGCTGGAGGCCATGCAGCAGGACCCCGGCCTGCGCAAAGAAGTGGAGCAGATGGTCCATGCCCTTGTCCGGGACGCCATCCTGGCCTTCTGGGACAAGGCGGAAGCCGAGGGCAAGGACTGCGCCGTGGCGGAGATCCCCCTGTATTTCGAATGCGGCTGGCACAAGGCCGGTCTGCCCGGTGCCCTGAGCCTGACGGTACGCTGCCCGCGCGAGATCCGCCTGCAACGCATCATGGCCACCCGCGGCTGGAGCGAAGAAAAAGCCGCGACTCTGGAAGCCTGGCAGTGGCCAGCCGAGCGCAAGGAAGCCGCCAGCGATCTGGTGGTGGACAATGCCGGAACACCGGCGGACCTTCGCGCCCGCATCCCTGCCCTGCTGGAACAGCTGACCGCTCTGCGGCAACAGGCACAGGATGATATCCTCCGGCAGATCACGGCCTGCTGGCAGGTCAAATGACGCCATCCCCCGTTTCGATCACAAATTTATCGCAAGCACTATGAGCAGCAAAAAAATAGCCAAGACCAATGCCGCGCGCCTGCTGGAGCGTCTGGAGATCCCCTTCACCCTGCATCAGGCCGATGTGGACGAAAGCGACCTTTCCGCCGTGACCATGGCCCACAAGCTGGGCGTGGATCCCGGCTGCGTTTTCAAGACCCTGGTGGCCCGCGGTGACAAAACAGGCGTCATCATGGCCTGCATCCCCGCCGCGGCGGAACTGAACCTGAAGGCCCTGGCCACGGCATCCGGCAACAAGCATGTGGAGATGGTCCACCTCAAGGAAGTCCTGCCCCTGACAGGCTACATCCGCGGCGGTTGTTCGCCGCTGGCAGCCAAAAAGGATTACCCCGTCTTTCTGGATGAGCATGCCATCCTCTGGGAGCAGATCTACATCAGCGCCGGACAGCGCGGGGTGCAGCTCTGCCTTTCACCGGACGACCTGTGCCGGGCCACCGGCGCCACCATGGCCGAGATCGCCAATAATGCAGACTGAAACAGTTTGCAAAAGACAGCAAAAAAGTCTGAGACGTCCTCTCCTGCCTGTCCCTGACGGAGCAGGAGCAGCCCATCAGCCACAACGCAAAGAGAGCGGGCCCCCTGCGGGACCCGCTCTCTCATTTTGTACCGTCTTGTTATGGCTTAGGCCTGAGCCAGCGCCTGCGACAGGTCTTCCAGAAGGTCGTCGATATTTTCCAGACCGACGGACAGGCGGACCATGCCGGGCGTGATGCCAGCTTCCGTGAGCTGCTCGTCACTGAGCTGGCGATGCGTGGAGCTGGCCGGATGCAGGACACAGGTACGGATATCGGCCACATGCACCTGCAGGGACACCATCTTCAGGCTGTCGATGAAACGGGCCCCGGCGTCGCGGCCGCCCTTGAGCGAGAAGGAGATGACGCCGCTGCAGCCCTTGGGCAGGTATTTTTCGGCCAGGGCCTTGTCGTGGCTGTCCGGCAGCCAGGGGTAGCAAACACTCTCCACCTTGTCGTGCCCGGCCAGGAAGGTCGCCACGGCTTCGGCATTGCGGCAGTGGCGTTCCATGCGCAGGGGCAGGGTCTCCAAGCCCTGATTGATGTAGAAAGCGCCCTGCGGCGTCTGGCAACAGCCCAGGTCACGCATGAGCTGCACGCGGGCCTTGACGATGTAAGCGGCCTTGCCGAAGGCCTTGGTATAGATCAGGCCATGATACGAGGCGTCGGGCTCGGTGAATTCGGGGAAGCGCCCGGAAGTCCAGTCGAACTTGCCGCTGTCCACGATGACGCCGCCCATCTGCAGGGCATGGCCGTCCATGTATTTGGTGGTGGAGTGGACGACGATGTCGGCACCGAAATCGAAGGGACGGCAGAGCACAGGCGTGGCAAAGGTATTGTCCACGATCAGGGGCAGGCCGTGACGATGGGCCAGGGCCGCGATGCGTTCGATGTCCAGCACGTCCATGGAAGGATTGGTCAGGGTCTCGCCGAACACGGCCTTGGTGTTGGGGCGGATGGCCTTCTCGATCTCGGCGTCATCGGCCCGCTGGTCCACGAAGGTCACTTCGATGCCCATTTTCTTCAGCGTCACGGCGAACAGGTTGAAGGTGCCGCCGTAGATGCTGGCCATGCTGACCACATGGTCGCCGCTCTGGGCCACGTTGAGGATGGCGATGAGGTTGGCAGCCTGTCCCGAAGAGGTGCACAGGGCGCCGACGCCGCCTTCCAGAGCCGCGATTTTCTGCTCCACGGCGTCCACCGTGGGATTGCCCAGACGGGTGTAGAAAAAGCCGGAAGTTTCCAGGTCAAAAAGCTTGGCCACTTCGGCCGTGGAGTCATAAGTAAAGGTCGTGCTCTGCACGATGGGCAGTACCCGGGGCTCACCGTTCTTGGGGGTATAGCCCGCATGCAGGCAAAGCGATTCGGTTTTCATGGGTTCCTCGTTCCGTAAAAAGTCCATTCGGCAGCGTCTGCCGGCCTTTTTTCTTATCTGATGGATAGGAGAAACACAAGCCGCAGCGCCCCAAAACAAAAGCCCGTCCTCAGGGAAGACGGGCAACGACGGCAACGACCTTTCACAGGTCTAGATATCTTCGGGCAGATGTTCCTCGGTATACAGGGCGAACCCGGCCTCGCGCAGCATGCGTGCCCACAGCCCGTCACCGGGACAAAGGGTACGGCTGAACGTGCCGTCATAGATCTGCCCCACACCGCAGGAGGGCGAACGCCGTTTGAGGATGGCCGCCGTACAGCCGTGCCTGCGGGCCGTCTCCATGGCCAGGCGGGCCCCCCGGAGGAAATCCTCCGTCAGATCCCTGCCATCCTGCGACAGGACGCGCCCTTCTCTGATCTCGCACGGCGGGCGGGGCACGGGCAGGCAGGCCAGCCCTTCAGGACAGGCCGTGACGGCCTCTCCCCTGCGCACCAGTTCCTGGACCGCAGCACAGGCGTTGCTCCCGCCGTCATAGCGGCAAAATTCCCCGGCCAGACAGGCGCTGACCACAAAACGGCATACGGGCGTCGTCATCACAGCTCCGCATTCCGGCGCTGGGCTATGGCCAGTTCGCGCCGCTCGGCCATCCCGGCTTTGACGGCATGCTTCATGGCCTCCTCGGCAGACTGTACCACAGGGACATTGGTGTAATACAGGGCACCGCTGTCCAGCCCGTTCTCTTCCTGGACGCGGTCATAATGCTGCCAGGCAGGGCTCAAGGCCACAAGGCGCGGCGTGATGACCGCGAAAAAGACCCACAGGCCGACGCCCCAGAGGACAAGCTTGCCCATCTTGAAGATTCTGTCATTCATGAGGATCACCCTACACCGGAACATCCGGGAAAAAAAGGGGGCCGTTCCCGGAACGGCCCCCTTGATTGCAGATGAAGCTTAGATCTTGGCCGTGATTTCGGGGAAGACCTTGTAGAACATGATCCAGGCCATGAGCAGCGTCAGGGCCAGGTTCAGGGACTGGCCGCAAACATAGAGCAGGATGGGCTTGCCGCCCTTGAAGTACTTGCCCAGTTCGCGGAAGTTGGTGGTCAGACCGATGGACACGAAGGCCAGGGCGAAGAACCAGCCGCGCAGGGGAACGGAGATCTTGTTGATGCCGTTATCCACCAGCATCTTGCCCACATCAGCACCCAGGGAGGAGCTGACCACGGACATGACGATGGAAGCCGTCAGGAAACCCAGCACGAACTTGGGGAAGCGGTGCCAGATCTCCATGGCGCTGACCTTCTGGCCTTCCTGCACGTCCACCTTGGCGCACCAGTACATGGCCACGCAAAAGGCCGTCACACCGATGAGCACGTTCTGGATCATCTTGACCGTAGCGGCCACCTGCAGGGCCTTGGGACCGATGAAGGCACCGGCAGCGGCCACGGCGCCGGTGGCGTCCACGGTACCGCCGATCCAGGCGCCGCCCAGGACCTCAGGCATACCCACCCAGTTGATGAAGGCGGGCATGGCCACCATCATGATGGCGGTGAAGGTCAGGGACAGGCCGATGGACAGGGTCAGTTCTTCCTTCTTGGCGCGGCAGGCAGCGGCGGTGGCGATGGCCGCCGAGGTACCGCACACGGACATGTCGGCGGAAATGACCATGTTCAGGGTACGGGAAGGCATCTTGAGCACCTTCTGGCCGAAGATGAAGGTGCTGATGAGCACGATGGGGGTCACCACCCAGGCCACGAAGATGCCGGGGATACCGATGGCCAGGATCTTGTGGAACAGCACTTCGGCACCCAGCAGCACCAGACCGGCCTTGATGAAGTATTCCACCTGGGCGCCGTCCTTGACCAGCTTGGGCGTGCCGATGGTATTGGCGATGATCATGCCGATGGCAATGGACCAGATCTCGGCGTTGATGCCGTACAGGCGCATGGTCTTCTGGTTACCCAGGATGTTGGCCAGCACGCAGAGGGCGTAGATGATGAGGAAGGAGACGAAGAACTTGCCGGGGTTCATGCCCATGAACGCGGCACCGACGGTGCACAGGGCGCCCAGCACCAGACCCAGCACGATGAGGGTGGGGATGCGGTTGAAGGGCTTGGCCAGACCGGAAGCAGCCTTGGAGGCCTTCTTCTCGGCGCTCTGCCAGGAGTCGATGGCGGCCTTGGCGGCATCATTCAGACCGGCATCCTGATAACCGGCAGCCGCGGCGGCATCCTGGGCGGCCTTGGCCGTGGCCAGAGCCTCGGCAGCGGCCTGCTTGGCAGCTTCGACCTTGGGCTTGAGGGCGGCGTTGCGCTCATCCGCGCGGGCCTGATCCATCATCAGGGCATCCAGAGGATTGTCGGTCCAGCGGGCGGGCGTCTTCAGATAAGCGATGACATCAGCCACCTGGGACTGCTTCTGGGCCTGAACGTTTTTCTGGGCGGCAGTGGCCTTGTACCATTCGATGGTCTTGAAGGGCTTGCTTTCCTCAGCCTTGATGATGGTCTCGTATTCGTTGAACTTGGCTTCCAGGGCCGGGCGCTGGCCAAAGCACAGCCATGCGGCCACGATCAGGAAGAAGAAGCCGATCCAGATGGCCCAGTAGTCTTCCTTCTTCCACAAGTCGGACCACTGCGACTTGGCACGGTCGACAACGACTTCGTTGTTTTGTTCCATAACAGACAACCTCCGTTTGCGGCCGGGCTGCTCCCCGCCACGTCGTATTGAAAATGGCAACAAGAAGGCTTCTTGCGGAGCGTTCCCTCCCATCCCGAAAAAAGACAGCGGCTTTTTTCACAAACCATCTTGCTCTTGCGGCGCGCACAGGCCGCACATCCCAAGGATAATACCGGGCAAAGGGGCAAAGTAAAGTAAACTATTCTCACAGGATAGAAACATTCATCCCATCATGTCACCATGGAAAATCAACAGGTTAGATATCATGTGAAATATTTTGTAATGCAGCATCCCGTGACTGTGCCGAAGGGCACTTCCCTCCTGTCCGCTCCCGCATTTTTTCTGCCGGATACGAAGCCTTAAAATTTTTTCGATTTTTTTGTTGACAAGAGAGCCGGTTTTGCGTAGGTTTCATTTTCGCGATGGGCTGTCGTTCAATTGGCAGGACGGCGGATTCTGGCTCCGCTAATCAAGGTTCGAGTCCTTGCAGCCCAGCCATCAAAACTTCATAGCGCGTCCCCATCGTCTAGCCGGCCCAGGACAACGGCCTTTCACGCCGTCGACAGGGGTTCAAATCCCCTTGGGGACGCCAACGAAATCATGCCCTTACGAGAAATCGTAAGGGCTTTTTTCATTTTGAGGCATTTTCAAAAAATGTCCGTGCACCCCAGCGGCTATTCAGCTGCGATCCCTACCACACTCTCCCAGGCATGCTACTCCGGCCGCCGTGTAATCCGGCACCACGAACATAGCGGAACACCTTCCCCCTGCCGCGCTCTGGCATTCTAATACATCGGGCAAATCACCCAATCCTGATTATACGTCTGCTGAAGGACTTTTCGCATCATCGGACACGGCCTCGGTGGAGATACCGCGAGCGCGTATTTGGCACGTGCTGACACAAAATCCTGATTTGTTGATCTCTTGCCTTGCGTGACGTTGCCGGCCGGGCAAGCAAGATTCGTGTCCCACCCCGGACAGTACACCCGTGGCTGAGCCAGTCGGGAGAAAATGGGCTGGCAGCAGACAGGCCCAAGATGACCGTCAAACGGCTTCGGAAGCAATTCTTCGTAAAAGTCCAGCCGAAGGCAGGTGGCATGGTGGTGGGGCGGTATAGTCTCCGCGCAGATCATCCTGCTGACCAGCTGCGCGTCCCCCCCAGCTGGTCAGCAGGGTCTTGTGCGAATAAAGAGTTTTTTCATCCAGACCCGTAACAGTACAGAGTGCGGGAGATTCAGACTTGCCATGGCACTCCCTCTTGCCAGGTTATTTGAATAGGTTGCCATAAAAAATTTCTTTATTTATATCAAAAGATATTTATTCACCAAGATTAGACGAAAAAGGACTCTCCTGCGCAATGCAGCTGTTCGAACGGATACGCTTCCTCGCCCAGGAAAAGAGCATCCTCCAGTCAAAACTTGCTGAAATCATTGAGATCTATCCCCAAAAGTTCAGCCAGTGGCTTACCGAGAAAAGCCAGAAAAACATCTGGGAACATCTGCCGACGATCCTGGAAAACTTTCCCGATGTCCGGCCGGAGTGGCTGTATTGCGAGGACGGTCCCATATCGCGGGAAGCTGGCTCCCCTCTCCCAAGCCGGATCTAGAGCGGCAGCTCGACGAGGTTCGAGCCAAAATCTCGGCTCTTGAGGCGGAATTGCGCGAGGCAGACCGCCTGAATCGCAAACTCACGGCCACCTGCTGGTCGATGGCGTAGGGGATAACACCGCTGCCAGCAGTACCGGCAAGGCCAGCGACGGGCACGGATAAGCAAATTCTCCAGCAAGTGAGCGAACCATGAAATATCTTCTTCCTTTGCTGACCATGCTGACCGCCCTGCTCCTTGCAGGCTGCCATCACGGCCACGGATGCTGAGCATACCGCGTATCCTCGAACTTTTTTCCGAGTTGAACCGCGACTGGCTCTACTTTGGGGAAGGAGAGATTCTTACCAGCGACGCCTCGGCAGAAACGGCCACTGCCTCTCACTGCCAGCGGCGCATCGCCAAACTGGAAGCCGAGCTGAAAGAAGAACGCGCCTGAACCGGCGGCTTACGGAACGATTGTTGGAGATGGGGAGCAAGTAGCGGATAACGGGGGAAGGAATGAGCGAGCGTATTTTTGCCACTCAAGGAGAAGTGCTGGAATTCCTGCACAGTCTGGGCCTGAAGATTGGGCGGTCAAAGCTCAGTGCTGACTACCGCAGCGGGCGGCTGAAATGCACCTCGGACAAACAGTTCCGGGAAGACGACGTCCTTGCTTACGCCGAGAGCCTCAAGGCTCCTGCTGTACAGGAAAAGGCTGACAAGGCCCAAAAGCTCAAAGCCGAACTGGCCAGGCAGAAGGCGCTGCTCTCCTCTCTTCTGGAGGCCGTGCCGGATGATCGTGCCGTGAAGCTGGCCTTGGAAAAATGGCTGGCCAAGAACAGCGATGAGGAGGACAACTTGTGCGGCGCCGTGCGGGAGGCCTTGGGCCGCATGGGGAACATGGAGCCTTCCCGCCATGCGTCCCGAACAGAGTCCCTGCCCTCCGGCTTGCAGGCTGAAGCCTCCCCCAGCCCTGCCAAAGCGCTGCCCGAACTGGTCTATCTCGTCCAGGGGAGCGCTTCCACGCCCTACAAAGTCAGGTTCCGGGGAGAAGGGCCGGACCTGGTAGCTTTTTGCTCTTGCCCGGCCGGAAAAATGAGCAAGACCTTCTGCAAACATGCGGCCGCCCTGTTGAAGGGCGACGCCTCGCGCCTGGTCGACGGCTCCGTCGATCTGGCCGCCCTGCGCTCACGGGCGAACGGCTCCCCCCTGCTGGACAAAGCCCAGGGATATACGGCCAAACCATGGTCACACAGGGAAACCATCGCTGCCCCCGGTGCGCCGGATCAGGGCCTCAAACGCCTGCTCCCCTACATGGATCGCCTGCTGGAACAGACCACGCTCTGGCACGAATACAGCAGCAAGGACGACGGCTCGGAAAGCATCACCATCCTCGTGCAGGAATTCTACAAAAACGGCACGCCGCGCAAGCAGCCCACCCAGCTGCTCTCACTCTCCTATGAGCCCATCAAGTACCAATACGTCCACGGAAAATGGAACGATGAGCAGGAAGCCTTTGAGGCCGGAACATACAAAGCTGTGGGCAAGCGCTCCCTCCCCTATCTGGTCAACAGCACCAATTACGGGACGCTCGATACGGCGTGGACAGCCTTCCTGCAAAAATGCGACGAACTACCCTTGCTGAGCAAGGTGATGAACATAGTAAAAAAATAAGGAAATGAAATGTCCGGAAATGACGCTTTCGATGAAGTTTACCTGATAGATGATTTCAAAGAAAATCCTCATCTTGGACAAGGCGATATTATTCTTTGGCCTAACGAGACAGATTATTTAAAAAAATTTGGAATTGTTGTAACGGGGGATTGTGATATTGCACAAGAAAAATGTTGGGGTAAGATATCAGTAGTACCTTTTTTTTCAATGGGGCATTATCTTGAATATTTTGCATGTGTAAAAAAATTAAAAAAAATGAGTGAAAAAATATATGAAATTTTAAATAAAGAGTTGCGAAAAAAAAGATATAGTTATTCAAAAGAAGATATCGATTTGTATTTTTTGCGCACAGAAGCCGATAGTTCAATATCTGAAACTGCAGATAAGTGCATAAAAATACTAAAACATATCAATGGGTTTAAACAAGAATATGCGTCTAATCTTGAGGCTCTTCGAGCTGTATATGAAATCATGAAAATAAAAAATTTTAAGGACCAATTATCAAGTGAGTTGAATAATCCAGCTGAAGAGTTTTTTTACTTGGGAAAACTGCAACTAGGTGTTTTAACTCAGCAAAGTGACGCTCCGGCAATCGCTTGGTTACGCATCATCAGAGAAGTTGATATCTCAGAAATTTCTTTGACACGCACCCCCCAAACTCCTAGGCTAGGAGCACGAATCGCCCGCCTTGCCCCTGTTTTTCGCTACGGATTGACTCAGCGACTTGGAGAAATTTTTTCAAGTATTGGCCTTCCAGACGAGCATAGTGCAAAGAAAAAAAAGCACGTCAACAATATTATAGACTCCATCGAGGATTAAGATGTACGCCATCATTACAGAAAGTGCACTGTTTGCGATTATTTCATCAATTTTTCAAAAGCTTACGCCTCCTTTTTCAGACAGTAAGGAAATTTTATATAAAAAAGAAGACGTGTTCGATGTTGTCTACACTAAAAATGATTTAAATGGATGTTCTTATATTCTTATCAATATTGATGAGTTGAAAAAACTATCTGAAGATGTATCCAGAGACATATTTATTCGCTTGGCACGCGCACTTCGGGCTACTGCTCAAGTTCCTGTGCGCTTGCCTAGTACTTGGTCAGAATATCATTCTGGCTCGTTCATTTCTTTTTTTGCTACCCCGATGAATATAGGATCATCTCGATGGATAGCTGAGATAAAGAGTTCCTACCGTTCCTTATTTTTTTATCAAATAACGACAGGTACAAAAATTATTTTAGAAGACTTTGTTGCACCAACTGTCCCTGAGGGTAGCCGAGCTATCTTGGATAAAATTGTTTCTACAAACAATATCTCAAAAACTACTAAAACAGAAGCCAATATAGTTCCCCAGCTTGACTTTCAATCTCTTGGCAGCGCTGCTATCAGCAAAGAAAAAAGTTTTGAAAGTTGGATGCAGAATTTAACATCTGAACAGTACCGCGCTATTAATGATTATGCTAATCAAAGTGTTAATATTGTTGGGCCTGCCGGAAGTGGTAAAACTCTTACGCTATGTTTAAAGGCTATCAGTGACTCGCGAAAGTTGGCAGCAGCTGGGTCTCAAGAGAAAATACTGTTTGTTACTCACAGTTGGGCGATGGCTGAACGTATTGATGAAACCTTAAGAATTTTAGATTTCAACAACGCTCAGAATATCGAAGTTTGGCCTTTACTGGAGCTTTTGCGTGAAGCTCTCGGAAAAGATAAAATCGGCACACTTGATGTTCTTGGAATTGATTCCTCAGATGGAAAAGCTCAACAATTCTCAATCCTTGAATCAATTGTCCTTGATTTCATAAAAGATAAGTCTAAAATCAAAAAAATAAATTCTATTCATAAACTATCCGAAAATATCAAAAATATATTAGACAACATTAATATAGAGCCCTCAATTTATCATGAATTTTTAGAAAATATTTATTTAGAGATTACTGGAGGGCTTGCAGCGGAAGGCATTCTTCCTAGCAATATTACAAAAATAGCTAAATACATAAAAGGAGAAGATAGATCAGAGCTTTTACCGCCTTTTAACACACAAGGAGACAGACTTTTTATATTTGAAATATATAAAAAATTCATATTGAGTCTTCAAGATTTAAACTGTATTACAACCGATCAACTCGTTAGTGATGCTATTTCTCTGATGGAGACATTTGTATGGAGTGCCAAAAGAAGTACAGAAGGATATAAATCAATTTTTATTGATGAACTTCAATATTTTAATGCCCAAGAACGTTTTGCTATTACATTACTGGGATCTGATACTTCTGAAACTGTGTTTACAACAGCGGAAGACCCTCGCCAAGGAATATTTTCTTCTATATCCTCCAATTGGAATGAGAACAAACTAGTAAAAAGAGATAGCCATACTGCAATAGAATTAAAAGAAAGTCATAGATTTTCAGAAAAAATTATAGAATTTATTAAGTTTATATACGCGCAGTTCCCTCTTAATTCGATTCCTCTATCATACCAAAAAGAGGGACGAGGATTGGAACAGCCAATATTGTATACAAGTGGAAGTCAAGCCAAGGCTATCGAAGAAGCTGTTAAGTTAGTAGAAAAATTTCATACTATGGACTCTCCTCAAAAAAGGCTTGCAATTATCTGTATTGGAAAATCTGCAGTTGATGATATAATAAAAGAGCTAAAGCAAATATCGACTACAGTAATTCAATCCTTTGATGATGTTGAAAAACTTAACTACACAAGGAAATCTATTACAATAGGTGAATGGCGATACTTGGGAGGAATGCAATTTACTCATGTTATATTACTTTGGCCTTCTGGAAGCATAGCTACAAGTCCTTTTGCAAATATTGCCGAATTGACAGCTTTATACGTTGCCGCTAGTCGTGCTTCTGAATCTTTGGACATTGTGCTTTCGGGAAAGATTCACTCAGTTCTACAAAAGGCCATTGATGAATCATATGTAACGCAAAAGTATATTATTTAAAAGCATACTTACCAATAGAAGGCAGTGTGTGACACCTACATAACGGCCCCGGCGAAAGCCGGGGCCTTTGTCGTTTAACGGGAAGTGGTCTCCAGCCAGTGGGCGAAATCCAGAAGGGCCTGGCTGCCGCGAGGCAGGCCGTACTTGAGGCTCTCCTTGCGGATCGTCCAGCCGGAACGGCGATAGGGGCCGCTCAGGCAGTAGCCGGAGCCGCCCGTGTAGTTCTCGCGATTCTCCTGCCCTTCTGTGGCCAGCTTTTCCGTGGGGCTGAAGGTGGCCGCCAGCTTGCGCATCTCGCGAAAGTTGTTGCGGTCGGACTTGGAGAAGCCCAGCAGGACGCGCCTGGTCACGCTATGCGCGAAGTAGTCGGTCATGATATCTCTCTCATTCCTCGCGCAGCTCGGCGACGATGTAGCCCTTGGCCCATTCCGACGTGTGTTCCTGCCAGAAGGCCTCGCAGCGGCTTTCCCGCTCGCGGCGCTCCTGATCCGCCTTGGCCTGCTCCTGGGCGTAAACCTCATTGGCCTGCAGAACGGATTGATACAGGGCCTCGCAGCTGGACTGATCCTCGCGAAACTCCGTATTGGGGTGCCAGTGGATGATGGTGCGGTACGGCTCGGCGATGATATGGGTGGGGACCCATTGGCCGTAAGGCCGCCCATCATTCCCTTCCTGCGTGGCGATGACAGCTCCAGATGTCTACGCTTGAAGTGCAAGCTCCTCCCTAAAAAAAGCCCCAGCAAGACCGGGACGCCTCCACATGCCAGCATCATACGCATGATACCCTGCTACCGCACAGCATACGATACCGTTTCTACAGACCATACATAAAAACGGCATGCCCGTTACCTGCAGGCATGCCGTCATATTCCAAAAGCACTCTCCCCTGCCTCCAATATTGGGGGCACAGGGGGACTATTCTTCAATACCGCACAATTTCCGTACATCCTTTTGCGGAAGGCTGGTATCTCGCGTCACCAGCTTGTAGGACTTCTGCTCTCCAAGGGCATTGATGAGCAAAAGCCCATCTTCGCCTTTTTTATCAAGATAACAGGGAACGTCCGAGTTATCGACAAAGATCTCCACCCTTTCCTCGGTCTCCTTGTTTATCCTATACTTGAATCCGTATATCTTTTCTTCGTTGATCTTCATGAAGATGGATGGCATCTCTTCAAGCTGCCACCAGCCACGGATATCAAAAGCGAATGCATTCAAAGGTATCGCCAAAAGCATGAGCATCAGCACAAACACGTTTCTCACAGTATTCTCCTCAAGCTAATCAATAGCTAATTCCCTGGCATATCAGCAGGCAATATTTTCTGCATCAGCAGAAAACACTCCCTTCATCATGTATCCTGGCTTCTCTTCCTTCCTTTCCTGGATGCCGACGGCACCGATAGCAAAAATAAAAAATTATTTCAAGGATGATGCTTTCAAGAATAAATACACAATAATCAATAATTTTATTATAAAAACAATTTAGTCGAAAAATAAACAATCCATCATCATTCTAATACATAATAAATAGCTATTAAAACATATAACATGATCTATTCAAGAAATACATAAACAACATTCTATTATCAGGATAAAAAATCAATACATACCTATATTCAAAAATGAAAATATCCTCCAATGCTGACAGCACTGGAGGATATTCCGGCAATGGAGACACATTCTTTAACGGATATCAGTCCTTTTCCGGAAAAACTTCCTCGACGACCCCCCGCAGGCGCACCAGTATCCCGGCATCCACCTGAGCAGGACCGCCATAGGGGTATTCCCTGCCCAAAAAGCGGTATTTCTGCTCACCCATACGGTGGTAGGGCAAAAGCTCGTAATGGACGGCATCCATGGAGCGGGCCAGCTCGACGATACGCCGGATGAGCTCTTCGTCATCATTGATACCGGGGATAAGCGGCGTACGCAGGTGGATGGGCAGATGCGGATACGCGCTCCGCACAGCCGCAAGGTTGCGCAGGATGCGCTCATTGCCCATGCCCGTCGCCTTTTTGTGGGCCTCGCTGTCCAGATGCTTGATGTCGAACAAAAGGTAGTCGAGCTTGCCGCAGGCGGCAAGGATGGTCTCTTCGGGGGCCTGACCGCAACTTTCCATGGCGGTATGCACGGCCCGGTGCTCCGCCTCTTCCAGGATGGAGAGGCAAAAATCCCCCTGCTGCAACGGCTCGCCGCCGCTCAGGGTCAGGCCGCCGCCGGAGCGGGCATAAAAGGCGGCATCTTCTTCCACCTTGTCCAGCACTTCGCGGGCCGTCATGGTCTTGCCGTAAAAGGTCAGCGCCTGTCCCGGACAAACCTCCGCGCAGGCACGGCAAGCAGGATCGCAGCGTTCCCTGTCCCGATGGATGCCGTCCTGCTCAAGGCGCAGGGCCTGTTGCGGACAGGTGGCCACACAGCGCCCGCAGCCAAGGCATTTGTCCGCATTGTACGCCTGTTGCGGTGCGGCCTCCTGGGATTCGGGATTGCTGCACCACAGGCAGCGCAGCGGACAGCCCTTGAGGAAGACCAGCGTCCGTATGCCCGGGCCGTCATGCACGGAATAGCGCTGGATGTTGAAAACGGTACCGCGATTCTTGTCCGACATGGCATCTCTCCCGAAAGGCGGAAGGGGGCCGAAGCCCCCTCCCTGAGGTTGGATTGGCGATTTACTAGACCTGCTCGTGCTGGGTACGGGCGATGAGGTCGTCCTGCAGATCCTTGGACAGTTCCGTGAAGTAGGCGCTGTAGCCCGCGATGCGGACGATGAGGCCGCGGTACTTTTCAGGATCCTTCTGGGCATTGACCAGGGTCTGGCGGTTGACCACGTTGAACTGCACATGCCACAGCCGCAGGTCCACGAAGGCGCGGATGAAGCTCACCAGCTTGCGGGTACCTTCCTTGCCGGCCAGGCAGCTGGGGGTGAACTTGATGTTCAGCAGGCGGGCGGCACGCTGGAACATGTTGTAGTTCTTGGAGTTGAAGTTGGAGAGCAGCACTGCGGTAGGCCCGTTGACGTCGGCGCCGTGCGAAGCGGAAGAGCCGTCGGACAGCGGCGTCCAGGCCTTGCGGCCGTTGGGCGTGGCGGAGACCACGCGGCCGAAGGGCACGTGCGAGGTGAAGGGCACCATGCGGAAGTCGCACTTGATGCCCAGACGGGGCGCGTACTTCTTGCTGAATTCCTGGGCCAGGCGATCGATCTCCAGACCGATGCTGTCGGCGTAATCATCATTATTGCCGTAGCAGGGGGCACTCTGCAGCATCTTGCGGACGTCTTCCTTACCTTCGAAGTTGCATTCCAGAGCGTCCAGCAGCTCCTGCATGGTCAGTTTCTTGTCGTCGAAGACCAGCTTGCGGACAGCCGACAGGGAGTCGATGGCCGTACTGTAGCCCAGGCATTCGAAGTAGCCGAGATCCAGGCCGCCTTCGTAGTGGTGATCCTGGTGCAGGTCCACGCATTCCTTCATGGCCAGCACATGCAGGGCATCGGAGATGGGCGTGGCAAAGTGCTGCGCGCGGGCCTTGATGATGTGGTACTGCTGCATGAAGGCGTGGCGCATCAGGTAGTTCTGCTGGGTGGCGTAGGCCTGCCAGAACTCTTCCCAGGTGGTGAAGTTGCGCACGTCACCGGTCTCCACGGTCAGCAGTTCGTCGCCGTACTTCTTCATGCGGCCGTTGTAGAGCACCAGTTCCACGGCGGCACCAAAGTTCATCTGGGCATGGCCGCTGGTGTAGGTATCCACGCGGGGCATACGGATCTCGGCACAACCGGAAGCGGCATAGTCATAGATGTCTTCCAGGGGCGCGCCCTTGGCCAGATGCAGGGGGATGATCTCGTCGTCATTGAGCAGCTTGGGGAAGCCGCAGCCCTGCTTGATCATCTCGGCCACAGCGGTCAGGAAGCGCTCGGGAGAACGGCTGTGCACACGGGCGGCCAGGTCGGGGTAATGCAGGGGGCATTCCCGCTTGGAACGCATGATGATGTAGGACAGCTCGTTGGTGGCGTCGCGGCCGTCGCGGGTCTGGCCGCCCACGGTCACGGCTTCCCAGTGGGAATAGCCTTCATGCGTGGCCTTGTTGTAGGGCGTGATGGCCAGGTCCAGGCACTGGGCCATACTGGCCCACATGCACTGGAAGAGCTCGATGGCGCCTTCCTCGTCGATGCGGCCTTCGGCCAGGTCCTTCTGGTAGTAGGGCCAGAAAAGCTGGTCCATGCGGCCGTTGGTGGGGTTGGAGCTGATCTTCTGCTCCAGGCGGGCAAAAGCCTGGGTGAACCAGTGGGCCTGGATGGCTTCATGGAAGGTGCGCGGCGGGTTCTCGGGCACCCATTCGCAGTTGGAAGCGATGGTCAGCAGCTCCTGCTTGCGGCGGGGATCGGTCTCTTCGGCGGCCTTGCGGCGGGCCAGTTCCGCATGGCGGCGGGCCCAGGTGACGATACCTTCACTAACGGTGACGATGGCTTCCAGGTAGGGACGCTTTTCGCTCTGGTCCACCGGATCGTCGGGATCCAGTTCGGCCATGCGGGCCAGGGCTTCTTCACGGATGCCCTTGAAGCCCAGCTTGAACAGACGTTCCCAGTCCAGGCACCACTGCAGGCTGGAACGGTTGGAGGCCGTTTCGCAGCAGATGTAGCGGGAGATGTAGCCGCCCTTGTCGGCATAAGCCAGGCGGTGGGACTCGGGATCCAGACGGCTGTTCAGATCCTGGTGGAAGGTCTTGTCCTTCCAGTAGGGGGTGATGATCTCTTCCACGGCGCGGGCGTCTTCGGCGTTGACGTCGAAGGGGGAGGCCTCGTGGCCGGGCAGTTCCTTGAGGGCGGACGCCTGATAGTCGCCGTCCAGTTCGGGATACAGGATGCCGTAACGGGCGCCCTGCTGGCCGCAACGGCCGGCGATGAGCTGGTCATCGTCGATGTAGACGGTCATGTTCTCGCCGATGTGCTTGAGGGCCTTGGCCCAGCGCAGCACCAGCAGTTCGCCTTCGGTCTGCTTCATGGATTCGGTGAACAGCAGCGCGCGCTCCACGTCGATATGGGGCTTTTTGCCTTCAAAGGCAGCCACCAGACGGTACAGGCGGGGATGCTTTTCAGCATAGGGATTGCTCTTGCCGGCGATGGTATCGAGAAGGAGCTGTTCCTGTTCGGAATAAGTGCAGGCACACGACATGATATGTTCCTCCAGGGCCCGCAGGCCCGTTGTTTGTTCTTGTTGTACGATCCTCTACTTGCCGCTGGAGCTGCCCGTGGCGTCCACGCTCTTGCCCATGGTCTCCTGTCCCCAAATGGCCAGGAGCGCCGTGGAGACGAGGTAGCAGATGGCCAGGAACCAGAACACCGCGTGCTGGTTGCCGGAGGCGATGAGAAAGGCGATGAAGTAGGCCGCCAGCACGCCGCCGCAGATGCGGCTCACGGCTTCGCCGAGACCGGCGCCCGTACCGCGCAGTTCCGTGGGATACTGTTCGGCGATGTAGAGCTTGCAGATGGAGAAGATGGCATTGCCGAAGAAGGCCAGGGCCGTCCCCACGATGAGCCAGGCATTGAGGCTCTCCACCATGGTCAGCAGGATGCTGCAACCGGCGGTCAGCAGGGCCAGGATGATGTACATGGGCTTGCGGCCGTACTTTTCGATCATGTGGCCGCAGACCATGCCGGCCACGGCACCGATGGCCATCATCAGGCCGCCCATCAGCACGGAGCTGGACATCTGGAAGCCCTTGCCCGTGAGGATGGTGGGCGCATAGACCATGACCACGTACCAGAACACCAGGGCGGCCGAGAACATGGAGTAGGACACGATGGTGCGGCTCAGGTACGGGGGCTTGAAGAGCATGGTCCAGCTGACCTTGGGCTTGTTGCCGGAACGGGCCTCGTTCACGGCGGTCAGGATGGCGGGATCCATGTAGTTCTTGTCATGCTCCATGCCCAGACTGCTTTCCAGACGTTCCACCAGGGCCTCGGCTTCGTCATGACGGTTGTGGCGCATGAGCCAGCGGGGAGATTCCGGCATGTACTTGTGGATGAAGTACAGCATCACGATGGGCAGACCACCCACGAGGAAGGGCAGCTTCCAGGCCACTTCCAGCGGGAAGGTGGCCACGGCCCAGGCGCCGAAGGAAGACGGCAGCACATAGGAGAGCACGAGGATGGAATTGCAGTAGGCAAAGGTGACGCCGCGCTGCTTGGCCCCCACCAGTTCGGAGATGTACAGATACGGGATGGGGAAGACGGCGCCCGAACCAAGGCCGCTCAGAAAGCGCATGGCCACGACCCAGTAGAAGTTCTCCATCAGGGGGCCCATGAAGGTGAAGACCGTGAAGATGAACACGGCCCAGAAAAGGACGCGCTTGCGACCATAACGGTCCGAAAGGAAGCCGCAGCTGAAGGTGCCCAGCACCACACCGATGGTGGAGCAGGTGGCCAGCAGGCCGGTCTCCGCCGGGCCGAGGTTCCAGATCTGCTTGAGGACCAGCACGGTCTGGCCGATCAGGCCCAGGTCAAAGGCTTCCACCACGCTCACCGCGGCCAGCACGGCGATGATCTTCAGCATTTCGCTTTTGACCGGCAGGCGGTCGAAGCGGGACAGGCAATTGGCCTCGCGATGTATCAGGGACTGGTTTTCCATGATCTCCTCCATCCTAGGAGCGGCTGTACACGACATCGCCGCCCACATAGGTGCGCAGCACGGCAATGTCCTTGATGTGTTCGGGGGCGACCGTCAGGGGGTTCTCGGCCAGCAGAACCATGTCAGCGTACTTGCCGGGCGTCAGGGAACCCTTCACATGCTCCTCGAAGTTGAGGAAAGCAGCATGGATGGTCACGGCCTTGAGGGCCGACATGACCGTCACGGCCTGGTCAGGCCCGTACACGGTGCCCTTGCGGCTGGTGCGGGTCACGGCCGTGCAGACCTGGATCAGGGGATCCACCGGCGTGATGGGGGCGTCGGTATGCAGGTTGTAGGGCAGGCCCAGTTCATCAGCGTCATGGCAGGGGCAGAAGCGGGCCACACGGTCCGCGCCCACATAACCGGCATGGATCTCGCCCCAGTGGTACAGGGGGCTGATGAAGAAGCAGGGATAGGCCCCGGCAGCCTTGAGACGCTGCAGCTGGCTGTAGCTGGGATACTGGCAATGGATGACCAGGTGCCGCGCATTGGGACGGGGATGGAGCTGCTGCAGGCGCTCGTAGGCCTGGGTCACGATCTCGATGCCACCGTCGCCATTGGCATGGATGGCGATCTGCCAGCCGGCCTTGTGGATGGGCAGGATCTTTTCCACCAGCTCGTCCACGGTATAAAGGAATTCACCGCGGTAATCCGCGCCCTTGGCAGGATCCACGAAGGGATAGGGCTCCAGGAAGTAACCGGTATGGCCGCGCGGATCCCCGTCGGCCCACAGCTTGGCCGCGCCCATGGTCACCCGGCCGTTGCCGGAAAGATCCGTACCGGGCACATGGTTGGGATACGGAGCCAGGCGGCTCATGTCATTGGCGCGGATGAAAAGCACGGTACGGATGGTCAGGGTGCCGTCGTGCGCGCAGTCCAGGACCAGCTCGGTCACCTTGTGGCCCAGTTCCGCATCCATGGGCGAAAAGGCCGGGCCACCCTGCGCCGTGGTGATGCCGCAAGAGGCATAGCGGGCGCTGTCGTCAGCCAGGGCCGCACGCATCTCGTCCAGGGTAAAGCCGGGGATGTGCTTGCGCACCAGGGTCTGGGCCGGGATGCCTTCCAGGATGCCGTTGGGCTCGCCCTGGGCATCACGGCCGATGATGCCGCCGGCCGGATCGGGCGTATCGCGGGTGATGCCCGCGATCTCCAGGGCCTTGCTGTTGGCGATGCCCGTATGGCCCGTCACATGGCGGAAAAAGATGGGAACGTCCGTGGAAACTTCATCCAGGATCTCGCGGGTGGGATAACACTGCTCCTCCATGCCTTTTTCGTCGAAGCTGTGCCCGACGACCCACTGGGAAGGACGGTCGTCATGCAGCTTGCGGCGCAGGCTCTCCTTGAGGGCTTCCATGTTCTCCACAGCACAGTCGGCCGCATACAGACGGTTCATGCCGCCGCTGCAAAAATGGCTGTGCCCGTCGATGAATCCCGGCAGCAGCGTGCCCCCTTCCAGAGAAACCAGGTCGGCGCCATCGCCCACAGCCTGCTTCACATCCTTCAGAGAGCCCGTGGCCACTATACGCCCGTCCATCACGGCCAGCGCTTCGACCTGGGGGAAATCCGCATCCATGGTCAGGATGGTACCGTCATGGTAAATGGTGATCTTATGGTTTGCCATTGGGAAACTCCTGTTGATTTCTTGGTCCGTATAAAGCAAAGGCTGTGCCACAAAAATAACAAGCAATATTTTCAATATGTTAAAAAATAATCCCCTCGATTCCTTTTGTGATTATTGCATTATTGCAATAATCAATGCCCGTGTGATGCCTGCACATTTGCAAATTCGCAGTATACATTCTATTTTATAAATAAAATAAATAAAAACAAATAGTTATAATATTTATTTCATTTTTGCAATACTGTAGGGATGCAATGTAAAAACAAATAATGATTATCCATAATATTAAATGGGATGCATCCTTTCGAAAACGAAGGGGAAAATGATGCCGACAAAGGACATCAGGGCATAAAAAAAGGGAACGCACAGCGTTCCCTTTTTTCGCATATAAGGAAAAGGTTCACATGAAACAGGCCATCATGCCTGGATGTCCTGCTCCAGCGCATCCCGCAACAATTCCGCCTGGACCTCCGGTCGAAGCGGCCCCGGAAGGGCCGCATAGCCCTCGAAAGGCATCATCTGGGCATAGAATTTTTCTTTGTCGTTACGAGCGGCCAGCAGCTGCAGGGCATCCTGCATGCAGATATTGAGGTGCCAGTGCTTCTGCCGGCTCCAGGTCCTGACAAAAGCCGCCATCCTGGCGCAGCCGTCCTTACCAGCCACCGCACGCGGCGGCATGGGGATCTCCAGCATGCGGGCGGCACGGGCCAGGCCCTGCTCATATTTGCAGGCAGCCACGGAATGCAGGATCGCCGTAAAGCCGTTGCGGGCGCAGCCCGCCCCCGGCGAGATCCCTGCGGAAAGCGCATCGCCGGCCCGGCGCCCGTCAGGCGTGGCGCCCGTGACGCCCCCCATGGCCCGGTGACTGGTCACAGGCACGTAGAAAATCTCGGGGGTACCACCGTAATAATTGAGATGACGGCCACAGAACTCGACCATGAAACGGTCGAGCCTGGCAGCGATGTCATCGACCCTGTCATCCTGATTGCCGAACTTGGGAGCGGCCAGACAGTACTGGCGCTCCAGCTCGAAACCTTCGAAGTTGTTCCTGAGAGCTTCCAGAAGGCGGGCCATGTCCAGAACGCGCCGCTCATAGACCAGCCAGCGGATGGCCGCCAGCGAATCCACCACTGTCGCGAAGCCGGTAGGGCCGATCTGCCCGCCCAGGATCAGGGCGCCTTCCAGTCTGCCCACGTTGATGTCCCTGCCCTGCTCCATACACAGGTCATGCAGGCTGGAAAGCAACGGTGCCGCCACATGGGCTGGGCGCAGGGTATCCGCCACATATTGCTGGATGAGGACCTGCTCCAGAATGAAGGAAAGCTGGGCGAAAAAGGCTTCCTCAAAGGCAGCGTATGTGCTGAAAGCACACGGATCGCCTGTCTCCAGCCCCAGCCGGCCGCTTCCCTCCATGCTGCAATGCCCGTCATACAGCACCATCTCGAGCACGGCCGCAAGGTTGAACCAGGTCGTGCCGGTCAGATAGGTCGTCCGGTTGATCAGACGCACCTCGCTGTAGCCGGAGCCGCTGTAGTCACGCGCCTCCTCAAGGCCGGCCCCTTTCCTCACGAGCAGATCGATGATCTCGACATCATTCATGAATTTCGGGCCGCGCCCCTCCCGGATGGCGGCACAGGCCGCCTGCAGCAGATCTTCCGGCGTCTTTTCGTGGATCCGCAGGCTGAGTTCGGGATAATCCAGCGGGAACTCGCGCCGGGAACGCAGCAGCAGCCAGGAAAGCTCGTTGGTGGCATCACTGCCATCCGCCAGCTGGCCCCCGATGCAGGTGTGTTCCCAGTGGGCATTGCCTTCATAGATCTGGATCCCGGCCGCCGTCGGCTGGACACGCACGAACTGCGCCATGTTCAGCCACAGGCAGTCCAGCAGCTCCAGGGCCTGATCTTCGTCCAGGCGGCCCTCCTCCCTGTCCTTCTTGTAAAAAGGATACAGATACTGATCCATGCGGCCGTTGCTGATGATGCCGCCGTGCAGCTGTTCCAGGCGCGACACCAGCTGGGTGAACCATTGGGCCTGCAATGCCTCGTGGAACGTACGGGCGGGCTGCCAGGGCACATGCTCGCAAATGGCCGCGATGCGCTCCAGCTCTTCACGGCGCACGGCATCGCCACAGGCCGCCGCCTGCTGCCGGGCAAGCGCGGCATAGCGGCAGGCAAAGCTCCGTATGCCTTCGCAAAGGATCATCACCGCCCGGTAAAAAGGTGCCTTGTCCCAGTTGTTGGACGGGTCGTTGATGTCCAGGGCATCCAGACGCCGGGCGGCCTCCTGATAGATGCCGCAAAACCCCCGTTGCAGGACCTTGCCGTAATCCAGCACCCACTGCAGGGAATGGCGGACCGTGGCTGTCTCGTGGATGATGAAGGACGGTACGTAAATGTCCCCGTCCTTGTAGAGAAGCCTGCGCAGATGCAGGGGCACCGCATCGGCCAGACTTTCCCGGAAGGTCCTGCCGGCCCAGAAGGGCAGCAGCTCGTCGCGTATGACGGCGATGTCCTGCTCGGAAAAATGATGCGGCATATCTTCCGCCGACTCCAGCAGGCTGCCGGCGGTGGCAAAATAGGCTCCTTCCAGTTCGGGATAAAGGATGCCGTAGCGTCCTTCAGGCCCCCCCCTGCCCACGATGAGCTCGTCCGGCAGGATCCGCACGTCTATGTTCTCCATGACGTGCGCCAGGGCCTTGGCCCAGCGCACCACCAGCGGCAGGTGCTCGGTAGTGCGGAACGAACGGGTGAAATAACGTGCTCTGTCCACCGACAGGCGAGGCACCTGGCCCGCGAAGCGGGACAATATGCGGGCCGTACGTGCCCGCGGACTCGTCATGACAGCCTTCATCACGCCTCCCCTTCTGCCCGTCCGTGCCGCGCCTCACGACGGCAGGCCGCCACCACGGCCCGCAGCTCCTGCAACTGGGCGCTGTCGGGACCAACGCTGGCCAGCTGGGAACGGACCATCCCGAGCTGGGCATATTTTTCTTCCCCTACCGGCAGGCACGGCAAAAGCTCGTGGCGCGTCACCGTGGGCAACTGGGCCACATGCCGTGCCATGTCCCGGATATCCGCCTCATTGTCATTGAAGCCCCGGACGACCGGGGTCCTGACCCAAAGGGGCAAGGCCGGGAACTCACGCACGATCCTGTCCAGATTCTCCAGTATCCGGCTGTTGTCCATATGGGTGAACGCCCGGTGCTGGCGGCTGTCCAGATGCTTGAGGTCGAAGATCAGCAAATCGCAATGCCGCAGGGCCGTCCTGTTTTCTGGAGCATCCAGATCGAACCAGCCGCAGGTCTCGATAGCGGTATGCAGTCCCTTTTGATGGGCCAGCGTCATGACCGCGGCGGCCAGGGTCGGCCGGACCAGCGGCTCGCCGCCGCTCAGGGTCAGCCCTCCGCCGGAGGTGCAGTAAAAATCCCTGTCTTTTTCCGCTTCCTGCACGATGTCCGCGGCCGTCATGGCCCGCCCTACCAGCGAGAGCGCCCCCGAGGGGCAGACCTGCGTGCACTCCCCGCAGACACGGCAAAGCTGCCGCCGCACCACGGGCCTGCCGTCCGTATCCGGTCCCGGCGGGACGATCCCTCCGGACCGGCATACCTCCAGACATCTGCCGCAGGCCGCCGCACCGATGCAGAACTGCGGTACATAGCGCAATTCCTGCTGAAAATGCAGGCTCTCGGCATTGTAGCACCACGGGCAGCGCAAGGGGCAGCCCTTGAGATAGACCGTCGTCCGCCAGCCGGGCCCGTCCTGGACGGCCCCCCGCTGGATATGGGAGACCAGGACCATCTCTCTGGAAAGATTCTCCACTGCTTCCCCGTATGCCATCACGCCTTACCTTCCTGTCCCATGTTGTGCTGCGCGAGCTTGCGCCACAGGGTGGTGGGATGCATGCCCAGCATCTGGGCCGCCTCATGCATGGTCGCGCAGCGTTGCAGCGCCTGCCGCAGGCATTCCTCCTCCACAGCAAAAAGGATGTCCTTCAGGGGCTTGCCGTGCTGGTAGACCAGGCTCGCGGCATCTCCCTCCTGCTCGGCCGGGGCTGCCGCCTGCGCCGCCCCTCCCTGCCGCATGGCAAGGGGCAGGTCTTCGGGCCGCAGGACATTGCCTTCGGACATGACCAGCATCCACTCCATGATATTGCCCAACTCCCGGGCATTGCCCGGAAAGGAGTGAGAAAGCAGCAGGTCGATGACCTCGGGAGAAAGGCGCTTCCGGCAGCCGTGCCGGACGTTATGCCTGTCCAGCATGTCCAGGGCCAGCGCATAGATATCTTCCTTGCGTTCCCGCAATGGCGGGATCAGGATCGGGATGACGTTGAGCCGGTAAAAAAGGTCCTTGCGGAACCTGCCCTGCTCCACATCCTCGGCCAAGTTCCTGTTGGTGGCCGCCACGATGCGGACATCCACGGAGACCGGCTTCGTCCCCCCCACCCGCAAAAAGGCGTGCTTGTCCAGTGCTTCCAGCAGCTTGACCTGCATGGGCAGGGGAAGTTCGCCGATCTCGTCAAAAAAGACCGTACCGCCGTGGGCCGCTTCCAGCAAGCCTGTCTTGCCCTTGGGATTGGCGCCGCTGAAGGCCCCGCGTTCGTAGCCGAAAAGCTCGCTCTCCATGAGCTGCTCGGGGATGGCACCGCAGTTGATGGAAACGAACGGCCCGCTCTTCCGGGGCGAAAGACGGTGGACGATGGCCGCCAGCATGCTCTTGCCCACCCCCGATTCTCCCTGCAGGAGGACGGAGCTGTCCGTCTGGCTGACCTTGATGGCCCTGTCGACCACGCGACGTATGGCCGCGCTGCGGACGACCATGCCCACTTCCTGGGTCACCTGACTGAAGATGTCGCCCCCGTGTGCCACGGCTTCCGCCTCTTCGGCACTCCGGCGGCTGTCTTCCAGCTGCTGGCGCACATAATCGAAACGCTCCAGATCCATCAGCGAGACCACGACGAAGCGGGGCTTTTTGTGATTGTCCAGAGAAGGGACCGACCACAGCAGCAGGGGCCGTCCCTGGCAGCGGGCGATGCTCTGGGCAGGCAGGGCCCGCTGGAGGCAGTGCGCGACCTCCACGGCCAGCTCGGGAAAATCTTTTTCCAGCTCGCGCACGTTGCGTCCCTGCAAGCTGTCGCGCTCCATGGCGCACAAGCGACAGCAGGGAGCATTGACCCGCAGGATGCGCCCTTCCGCATCCGTCACCAGTACGGCCTGCGGCAAGGCCTCCAGCAATCCTTTCAGCTGGCTGTCCAGCTCCCGATACGCCCCCAGCTGGCGCACCACGGCATCCAGCGATGAGATCTCCTGCATGGCGCAGACCACGCCCGCCACCTTGCCGTTTTGCAGGATAGGCAACCGGTTGGCCACCACCGTGGCCGCAGGCAGGTGCATGGTCTGCCCCAGCAGCGGTTTTCCCGATGTCAGGACCCGTTTGGCTTCCACCCAGTCAGCGGCATTGAAATCCGCCAGCGGATACCCGGGAAAGGGCGTCTCGCCCCCTTGGTAAAAGCGCCTCATGCTTTTATTGACGGCAATGATGCTGCCGCTGGCATCCACCACAAGGACACCATCGCTCATGGCATCCAGGATGGGCATGAGGGGGACAAGCTGCTGCGGCAAAAGTTGAATACCCATAGAACTCATGGCACGCCCTGAAAAGATTGGAGATATGTCACGGTACAGACCGGCAGGCCGGAGCGGCCCCGGCTGTTTTTGCGATGATACTGCATTTATGCAAATTGTGAAGACTTTCCTTTGCTACAGAGATCATCATGCATTTGCGCAATGCAAATATGCAATACCATCCTTCTATACTCCTCTCCTGCCTGCGAGGGGCAGGCCATCCATAAAAAATTATTTAATAAATATTATAAACTAGTTATACGTAAAAACATAGTAAATTCCCCATAACGGCACCCTTTTTGCTTTGCCCCTCCGCAACGGGGAGATCCTGCCAGCCTCCCCAAAACCATGCGGAGGAAGCAGTCCCCATGTCCATGCGTTCACCGGCCCCCAGCCTGGGCAAGGTGGAATTCCTTGTCCTGCTCTGGACGACCTTTGCGGCCTTTGCCGCTCTTTATGGTCCCCAGCCGTTGCTGCCGGTCATCCAGCAACATTTCGGGGTCGGCAGCCAGTCTGCCAGTCTGCTCATGACGCTGGCTATCCTGCCGCTGGGGCTGGCGCCGGTCTGCTACGGCTATATCCTCAACCTGTGCAGTACCCGCCGCCTTTTGCAGCTGACCACAGCTCTGTGCGCTCTTGTCCTGCTGGCAGCCTCGTTTACGACGGCCTTCTGGCAGCTGCTGGCCCTGCGCACCCTGACCGGGCTGCTGGTCCCTGCCATCCTGCTGGCCCTGATGACGCACATCTCCCTGCACAGCCGGCAGGAGTCCCTGCAACGGGCCATGGCCATCTATACCACGACCACCATGTTCGGGGCCTTCCTGGGCAGGATAGGTTCCGGTTTCATCACCAGCTGGCTTGGGTGGCAGGCCGCCTTCCTGACATATGCCCTTTTGCTGGGGTCTGCACTGCCCTGCCTCCTGCTTTTGCAGCGGACCAGGAGCACACAGCATGACGTTTTCTCCCCGGCCCACCTGTTAGGAGTGCTGCGCCAGCCGGGCCTGCTGCTGCTCATGCTCATCGGCCCCCTGTGCATCTTCGCGCATGCCTCTGTCCTGAACCTGGCGCCCTTCCGTATGCGGGAACTCCTGCCTGATGCCGGCAGCTGGGCTACAGGCCTGCTCTATGTCCCTGCCTTCATCTGCTCCCTGCTGGGGATCTTTTCCAAAAAGATCATGCGGCTGCTGCACGGTGAGATGCGCACGATCCGTTGCGGCGTCCTGCTCTTCCTCGCCTCTGTCCCGAGCCTTCTCCCTTCGAGCCCGCTCTCCCTGCTCCTGGCCATATTCGGTATGACGACGGGCTTCGTACTGGTCTACACCACGCTGCCCGGCGTGGTGAACCGCATGAGCCTGGCCGAAAAGAACATGACCAATGGCGTCTATCTTTCCGTTTACTACACCTTCAGCGCCCTGGGGACCTGGCTGCCTGTCATGGTCTACAGCCACTTCGGCATCGTTTCCTATGTCCTCTGCCTCACGGGCGTCTTCGCTCTGGCCCTTTCCCTCGTCCGCAAGAACCTCACCATCAACCTGTAAGAGAACATCATGAAGATCATCGACTTCCGCTATCGTCCCAGCACCCGTGCCTCTCTCGACAGTGTCATCAAAAACCCCGTGTACTGCGAATACATCAAAAAGACGGATTTCTGCTCCCGCCCCGAGAAGAGCCTGCCGGAGTGCATTGACGAACTGCGCGGCCTCGACATCGCCAAGGCTGTGGTCTCCGGGCGCGACATCGAATCCACCTATGCCATCCAAAGCACCAATGACGACGTGCTGCAATGCATGGCGGCCGCGCCCGACCTGTTCATCGGCTTCTGGGCCTATGATCCCCACAAGGGCATGACGGCAGTGCGCCGCTTCCGCAAGGCCGTTCTCGAAGACGGCATCCGAGGTGCCGCCATCGACGCCGCCATGGCCCACTGTGCCGTGGACGATGCCAAATTCTATCCGCTGTACGCCATGTGCTGCGAGTTCGACATCCCCGTCATCATGACCGCCGGTCTTTCGCCCTTCATGCCCAAGGTCGTCCTGGATTCGACCGATCCCCGTCACATCGACCGCGTGGCCACCGACTTCCCCGAACTGAAGATCCTGCTCAGCCACGGCGGCTATCCCTGGGTTCTGGAAGCCATCGCCCTGGTCCTGCGCCACAGCAATGTCTACATGGACTTCTCCACCTGCGAATCCAAGCTGATGGGACAGAACTACATCCAGGCCGCCAACGAATACATCACGGACAAAGTCGTCTTTGCCAGCGCCAATCCCTTCGTGGAAGTCCACAAGGCCGTCGAAAAATATCAGCGTCTCGATCTTACTGAAGAATGCCGCCGCAAGCTCTTTTATGAGAACGGCATGAAGCTGCTGGGCCTCAGCAGCCTGTAGGCAGGCGTACCGGAACCATCAACATCAAAGAGAACACCATGGACATCACGACGTTCAAGATCTGTCGCCGTATCGTCAACGGATGCGGCAGCTTTTACGGAAATATCGCCGAAGAGGCCGCCTCGCTGAACGGCCACAGGATCTTTCTGGTCTGCGATCCCATCCTGGCCAAGCTGGGCCTGACGGAGAAGACCGCGGCCCTGCTGCGTGAAAAGGGCTTTGAGGTGGCGATCCATGCCGACGTGGAACCCGAACCCCGGGTGGAGAGCGTCCTGGCCGCCGCCGAACAGGCCCGTGCCTTTGGGGCCGACTGTGTCATCGGCATCGGCGGCGGCTCATCGCTGGATACCGCCAAGACCTGCTCCGTGCTGCTGGGCAACCAGCAGGACATCCGCGAACTGTACGGCATCGAAAAGGTGTCCAAGCCGGGAGCGCCCCTGATCCTCGTCCCCACGTCTGCCGGTACGGGGAGCGAAGTCACGGACATCGCCATCCTCTCCGACGAAGCCGCCCAGCTGAAGATGGGCATCGTCAGCCGCCATATGCTGCCCGCCAGCGTGATCCTGGATCCCGAACTGACCCTGAGCCTTCCCAAGGGCCCCACCGCAGCCAGCGGCATGGATGCCCTCATCCACGCCATGGAAGCCTACACCTCGATCCATGCCACGCCCCTTACCGACATGTGGGCGGAACATGCCATCGCCCTCATCGCTCCCAACCTGCGCAAGGCCTGGGCCCGCGGTGAGGACATCCAGGCCCGGCAGGCCATGCTGACCGGCAGCTTCTACGCCGGTGTGGCCTTTTGCAATGCAGGCGTCACGGCCGTGCATGCCTTTGCCTATCCCATCGGCGCGCGCTACCACATCCCGCACGGTCTGGCCAATACCCTGATGCTCCTGCCCGTCTTCCGCTTTAACATGGTAGGCAATATGGAACGCTTTGCCCGACTGGCCGCCATGCTGGGAGAAAACACCACCGGTTTGAGCCACGAAAAGGCCGCCGGTCGCTGCCTCGATGCTCTGGAAAGCCTGGCCCGCGACCTGCAGGTGCCCCGTCATCTTGCCGATTACGGCGTCACGCCCGACGATGTGCCCGTGCTGGCCGAATCCGTACTGCAAGTGACCCGCCTGCTGGGCAACAATCCGCGCAGCGTCTCGTTGCAGGATGCCATCAACATCTACCGGGAAGCGCTCTAACGCCTCTCCCCGGCCTGTCTGACCGGCAGGCTGCCAGCCATACACACCATTGCCCCGATCCGGCAACATGTCCAACGGCACTTGCAGTCATGCAGGTGCCGTTTTTCTGTTCCCGGGGGCCTCAGCCAAAAGCAAAACAAAGGCACACCCGCCACCCCGGATATGCCCTTCCCTTTCACGGCCTCCCCGTATAACAATCGTCGGGCGAGGAAGGGTTGCCTATCCCGTCCGTGCATACCGTCCGGCTGCGGCCATCCTGCCCCAAGGAAAACACAGGCACGCTGCCTGCGCATGACCAGCCTCACCATGCGATCCTGCAACGGATGCCTCCATGCATAAGCCTGGCAGGCATTGGGGCCCTCACCATCGTGCTGGCTCGGTTCTCCCGCACATCAGGCAAACAGAAAGGATATATCCATGCATCACCTGCTACGGGAACGAATGCGGCTCCTGCCGTTAACGGCCCTCCTTTGTGTTCTTTTCCTCCTCATGGTTGCCTGCGCTCCTGCGCACCGCAAGACAACCCCGGATGCAGGTCTGGAGCTGCGTCTCCTGCACGTGAATGATACCCATGCCTTTCTTGCCGGTATCGATGACCGCATGAACGCCTGTTTCGAGGCCGCGGACTGCCGCGGCGGCCTGGCTCGCATCAGCGCAGCCATCCAGACTGCCCGGCAGAAGCAGGACAACGTCATCGCCCTGGACGCGGGCGACCAGTTCCAGGGCACCCTGTTCTACAGCGTCAACAAATGGCCCGTGATCGCCGCTGCGGACGCGCTGCTGCCCTACGACGCCATGACCTTGGGCAATCATGAGTTCGACGAAGGATGCCGCGAACTGGCCCTTTCCCTGGAGGCCCAGCCCCTGCCGGTGCTGGCCGCCAATCTGACGCCGCAGCAGGGCTGCCCGCTGGCCGGGAGCCGCATACGCCCCTACCTTGTCCGGACGGTACGCGGGACCAGGGTGGGCATCATCGGGCTGGCCAATGACGAAGTCACCGGACTGGCGGCCGCCTGCCCCCGGACCACGTTCCGGGATGCGCGGACAACACTGCAGCAGTACGTCGCCGAGCTGGAGGCTCAGGGCATCCGGCATATCATCGTCGTGACCCATCTGGGGCTGGAACGGGACAGGGAGCTGGCCCGCAGCGTCAACGGCGTGGATGTCATCGTGGGCGGCCATACCCACACCTATCTCGGCCCCGGTTCCAAGGATGGTCCCTACCCCATCGTGGAACACGCGCCGGACGGCGCTCCTGTCCTCGTGGTGACAGCCGCCCGTGCGACCCGCTATCTGGGGGATCTGAGCATCACCTTCGATGCGGCGGGCACCCCTGTGTCCTGGACGGGCGGTCCCCGGGAACTCCTCCCGGCCCTGCCGCAGGACGAAGCCATGACCCGTCTGGTGGCCGGCTACGCGAAGAGCCTGGAGCGCTATCGTACGGAGATCGTAGGCCGCCACAGCGTGCGGATGCCGGACGGCATGGAAGCCTGCCGCAAGGGCGACTGTTTCAGCGGCCTGCTGACGGCAGACGCTTTTCTGGAATACGGAAGGAAACAGGGCGCACGTCTGGCTCTGGTGAACGGCGGCGCCATCCGGGCCTCCCTGCCCGCAGGCGACATTTCCCGGGGGGATCTGCTGGCCCTGCATCCCTTTGACGGTCAGGTGTATGTCCGCGAATATTCAGGCAAACAGATCATGGACGCCCTGGAGCACGCCGTGTCCGGGCCCGACGGGGAAGGGCCGCAGCTGCTGCAGGTGGCGGGCCTGGCCTATGAGGCGGATACCAGCCGCCCTGCAGGCCGGCGTCTGCAGGCCGTCCATATCGTGGACGAACGCGGTCGGCGGCATGTGCTCGATCCTCAGGGCCGTTATGGTGTGGTCCTGAGCGATTTTCTGGCGTCAGGCGGCGACGGTTTCGGGATGTTGCGGCAAGGCCGTCTGCTGGGCACCAGCCCCTTGTCCGTCAGGGAGCTGACGGGCGACTACATCCGGCGTCATTCCCCGCTGACGGCACCACGAGGGGAACGTATCATCCTTGATCGGGCGAACGGCCAGAGCCCGCAGTAAGCCGGGAGAGGACGCCAGGCAGGCCCCCCGGAAGAATCGATACGGACAGGATGCGCCCGAGAAATCCCGGATGCGCCGACAGACAGCTTAGCCTCCAGCCATGGTAAACAGGGAACAAAAGGGAACGGAGAAAGCAGAGGGAAAAGAGAGGATAGACAGGGAAAGGGCACCGGCTCAGGGCCGGAAGGGCTCAGCCGAGGCACCAGGGAGGCGAGGCTTGTAGCGGCCCCGCGTCAGCATAAAGGCTGGCAGAGGAGATGAGAGAGGCAGCAAGGGCTCCCGCCCCGCCTGTTCTTAAGAGTGCGTCGGCTGGTCCGCAGGAACGTTCCGGTTCCAGTAGACCAGGACGCGCCGGACGAATTCCTGCGTTTCAGGAAAAGGCGGGATGCCGCCGTACTGCTCCACGCTGCCGGGCCCGGCATTATAGGCCGCCAGGGCCAGCTCCACGGAGCCGAAGCGCTGCAGCTGGTGCATCAAATACTGGGAACCGGCATAGACATTGGCCCGGGGATCGAAGGGGTCGATGAGTCCCAGCTCTTCCTGGGTATGGGGCATGATCTGCATGGCCCCCTGGGCGCCTACGGGTGAGACCGCGGTGTGGTCAAAGGAGGATTCGGCCTGGATGACCGCCAGCACAAGCCCCGCGTCAAGGCCGAAGATCTCCTCGGCCTCACGGGCCAGACGGCGCCATTCCTCCGGTGCGGGAGGCACGATGTCGTCATGGATCACCGGTGCGGACGGCGGGCGAAAAGGCGTACGCCGTGCCGGTGCGGCAGCAAAAGCCTGCCGCTCGTCCCGGTCAGCCGTTGATACGGCGGCCACGGTCATGGTCTGGGGGGCAGGAGCCGTCATGGCCGCTGCGGCCTGCCGGGCATCGCCCGGGGCTTTTTTCTGCGGCAGGGAAGCGACCCGTACCATGCGCGGCAGGACCTTCTGCTCCTGATATTCATGGGAAAGGATGCCCGTACCGGGCTGCAGGGGCACCGGCGGCAATGCCGCTTCCGGCGGAGGCGCCACATGCCCGGACGTCCGGGAGCCACAGCCCCCGGCCGGCAAAAGGCACAGCAGCAGGCAAAAAAAACAGAAAATATGAAGGCAGCGGCTATCCTTCACGGCTCAATTTTCGTCGTGGGCAAGCTGGAAATAGAGTTCGATGGTATTGGTGCCGTCATCACCGCTGTAGCAATGGTGCGCGGAAACGTTCTTGACCAGGTGGACGCCCAGACCGCCGATGGGGCGATCCTCTGCGGCCAGCGACGTGTCCGGTGTGGCGGTCTCCATGAACGGATCGAAAGACGTGCCCCAGTCCCGTATCCAGACGCAGAGGAAGGGCGCGCTGTCCATGCTCACCCGCTTGAAGCCCAGTTCCATCTGCCCCCAGTGGGCGCTCCTGTCGCCTTCCTGCGGGCAGGTGCCGGCATAGGCATAGGTGGCCACATTGACCAGCAGTTCTTCTACTGCCAGTTCCACGAAACCAAGGATGTCGGCGTAGTCGGCGGCCAGGTGTTCACGCAGGAATTCCATGGCCGGCGCGCAGCTGTCAACACGGGCGGGAAGCATGATTCTGGCCACAGCCTACCTCCTTGCCCTCTCAGCCGGCCAGAGCCGCAAGGGCTTCCTGTCGACTGTCCCGGACAGTCAGCATGGCGTTGAACCCGGAGATGCGGAACACTTCCGCCGTCATGGGCTGCAGGGAACAGAAGGCCAGCTTGCCGGCACAGGCCTTGAGCGCCTTGACGAGCCCCAGAATGCCCCGCAGTCCGGCGGAGCTGATGTATTCCAGCCGGGACATGTCGATGAGCAAACGCTGCTTGCCCGCTTCCAGCAGGGCGCGGGTCGCGTTTTCGAATTCCGGTGTCGTCGTGGCGTCCATGCGGCCTGCAAGCTCCACGATGGCGATACCGTCCTGTTCCGTTACGATGACTTCCATAGAACCTCCGAATCTGGCTACTGATAGCTGAGCAGCAGGCCCTGACTGATCTTCAGCCAGCCGTCCAGCGTCACGAACAGCAGCAGCTTGAACGGCAGGGAAATGGTCATGGGCGAAACCATCATCATGCCCATGGCCAGCAGGACATTGGAAATGATAAGGTCTATGGCAACGAAAGGCAAATAGAGCAAAAAGCCGATCTGGAACGCCTTGGTCAGTTCCGTGATGGTAAAGGCCGGCACCAGGATGAACATGTTGTCACGCGTGATGCTCTGCCGCTGATGCTCCGGCCATATGCGCTGGGCCGTACCCATGAATTCCTGCAGGATGGCGGGGCTGGTGTTCTTTTCCAGGAATTGCCGCAACGGCGGCGAGACGGCCTGCAGGGTCTCCAGCATCTCCGAAGGCTTCGGGTTCGCGCTGAACCGCTGTTCCTCCAGCAGGGCCTTGGTATCCATGGCCACCGGCGCCATGATGAAGACCGTCAGGATGATGGCCAGGCCGTTCATGACCATGGCTGGCGGCACCTGCTGCACGCCCAGCGCGTTGCGGACAAGGCTCGTGACCACCACGATCTTCACGTAGGACGTGACCATCATGAGCAGGAAGGGCGCCAGCCCTAAGAGCGCCAGGCCCGCGATGAGATAGAGGGGATTAATCCCGGCCAGTTCCATCCCCGGCCCCCTGCGGCGTACCGCCGTCCTGTCCGGCAGCATGCATGCGGGTGATCTGCACGCCCGGCATGCCGCCCACATCCACCAGACGTCCCTGCGCCAGCAGCTGCCCCGCCACACGGATGTCCACGACGGGCGACGGCGTCTCGCCGCCCAAGGCCAGCGTATGCCCGGGGACAAGCGCCGCCAGTTCGTCCAGACGAAGATGCAGCCTGCCGATCTCAAAGACCACAGGCAGTTCCAGTGCCCCGACAGATGCGGGGGCCACCGTGGGGGCTTCTGCGGCGGGCCCATCGCCCTGGACGGCCCCGGCAGGGGCCAGCTGTTCTTCACTCATGCCGTCCTCGCTTTCTTTCTCTGCAGACTCCCGGCCGGGATCACCCATATCCGGCCCCAGCACGGACAAGATCCCTTCCCCAAGCCGGCAGGCCAGTGCCCTGCCCTGCGGCAGGCGCAGACGCGGCGTCTCAGGGGCCCAGCTCTCCGGCAAAAGGACATCCCCCGGGACCAGCGTCGCCGCCTCGTCTGCGGACAGATGCATGCGCCCCGCTTCCAGCGGACAGGCCAATGTCCCCGTGAAACAGCCCCCGGCCTCCGTGCGCATGGGGAGCTGTTCCAGCCGCTCCAGCACATAGCGTGCGGCATTTTCCTTCGTCCAGGACAGACGCAGGAAGACAGCCTCACCACCGGGCAGATCCAGCCGCAGGGGCAACGAACCGCCCCAGGCGATCCCGGCCTGCGGTGTACCGCTAAAACGCAGTTCACAGCCCAGGAAGGGTTCCAGCCGTTGCAGCGCAGGCTGCAGCAAACGCTCCAGAACAGCCAGACACAATTCGCCGGGCAGGCGGGCAAAGGTCTGCTCCCCTGCGGGCAGGGCGCTGCGCCAGGCGGCAAGATCCGTCCTCAGGGCCAGTGCCTCCAGAGATGACCATTCCAAGCGCCACAGCTCCTCGCCACTGCTCAGATACAGCACGGCCGCCGGAACAAAGGGAGCATCCTGCTCCGCGGTGGCCGCTGCGACATTGAACGACAACGTACAGGGAACAGGCTGCTCCGCACCGGCATCCAGCGCTACGGTCAGCGGCAGGGCCCGGCAGACGAGGGCATTGACCAGCCGCGCCTGCAACGGCGGCAGCGCTGGCGGGATGAAAGGCCGGGAAGGGATCACCTGGGACATGACTCACCTTTTCCGAAATCAGCGGGATCTGTCCGCTCCCCTTCGGAGGGGGAAAATATCGCGGCGCGCCGTGTGGCGGCCGTAGCTACTCCACGTCAGGGACGTAATCCTGGCGGCCCCGGGACTGCTGCCGGGCATCGCCTTCATTGTCGCCGTCCGCCCGGCTCTGGACGATCTCCACGCGAACGTTCTCGCCACTGCGCTCCAAAGCGCTGCGCAAGGCATCCTGTGCCCCCACCGCCGTCTGGAAGGACGCCGGATCGGCGCAGGCGAGCCGGATGAACAGCTGGCCGTCCTGCGCCCGTGCCAGACACAGCTCCGCGCCCGAAAGCGGGCCCTGCCCCAGCGTGATGCGGACTTCCGGAGAGCCCTTGCCCGGCTCGGAGACCAGGATGCGGTCCACCAGTTCGTTCACGAGGGCGTCCACATCCCCGGGAGCCGGAGCTGCCTGTGCGGCGCTCGTCTGCATGCTCTGCATGCGGCTGCCGAAAAGGCTGTCCAGCAGCGCCTGGGGCGACAGGGCATCCTGCCGGGAACCGCCCCGACCATTTTCCTGACCGCCCTGCCCGTCCCGTTCCCGGGATTCCTGCATGGCCCGGTCAAAACGTTCCTTGTCCCTGTCGTCCACGGGACGATCCGCGCCTTCACGCTCCGCCTGCATGCGGGAATCCGCTTCCTGCAAGCGTCGGGAACTGATCTCCATGCCCATGGGCACCTCCAGCATATGCCGCCATGCGGATCCGGCCGAACACCCTGCGGGGGCCTCAGGCATCGTCACTGGCGCGGGAAGGGGTGGCGAACTCCTCCAGCTCCAGATCTTCCAGATGCTCCTGCTCCCGTTTGGCGTTCTCCTGCCAGATGTCACGATGTTTCTCGATCTTCGCCGCTTCCCGGCGGGCCAGGGCCACGGCCCTTTGCGCACCGGTCACGGCCTGTTCCTGCTGCCGCACCTGCTCCTCCGCCTGGCGCACGGCCTGGAAGCGTTCCTGCTCTCCGGTGGCCAGCATGCCCAGAGAGGCCCGAAAATCCGCCACCTCTTCCAGAGAAAGGCTGGCCCCCAGGATGGCGGCATAACGCCGCTCTTCTTCTTCCTGCCGCCAGACGCGGTAGCGTTCCAGCTCGGCCTGCCGCCGCCCCACTTCCTCACGCGCCTGTACCAGCCGGCGTTCCTCCAGCCGCAAGGCGTTGCGGGCGGCGTCCTCCCGATAGTGGCGAACGGACAGCAGGGCCTGCAAGGGATAGAGTCGTTGCGCCATGATGCACCTTTGCCATATGCAGAGGCCGGGCCCCGCTTACAGCACGACCTTTTTCAGGGCCGCCAGGGTCTCCTCGAACGAACTTTTTTCCTCCAGCCCCTGGCGCAAGAAGGCATTGACCGCCTGGATATGTCCCAGGGCGAAATCCGCCTCGGCATCGGCCCCTTTCTTGTATTCGCCGATCTGCACCAGCAGCTCCACTTCCGCATACTTGGCCAGTATCTTGCGCAGGGCCTGGGCCGCGGCCTTGTGCTCCTTGTCCACCACGGCGTTCATGACGCGGCTGACGCTGGCCTGGACGTCGATGGCGGGATAATGGTTGGCAGCGGCCAGCTTGCGCGAAAGCACGATATGCCCGTCAAGGATGGACCGGGTCTCGTCGGCGATGGGTTCGGTCATGTCATCACCTTCCACCAGCACCGTATACAGGGCGGTGATGGAGCCTTTGTCCGAATTGCCCGCCCGTTCCATGAGCTTGGGCAGCTCCGAGAAGACCGACGGAGGGAAGCCCCGGCGGGTCGGCGGTTCTCCGGCCGCCAGACCGATCTCGCGCTGGGCGCGTCCGAAACGGGTCACGGAATCCATCATCAGCAGCACGCTCTTGCCCTGATCGCGGAAATATTCGGCAATGGCCGTGGCCGTATAGGCGGCCTTGAGCCGCTCCATGGAGGAACGGTCCGACGTGGAGACCACGAGCACGGCCTTTTTGCGCCCTTCCGGACCGATGTCGCGTTCGATGAATTCCCGCACTTCGCGGCCGCGTTCCCCGATGAGCGCCAGCACGCAGACATCGGCCGTGCAGCCTTTGAGGATACTGGACAACAGCGTGGACTTGCCGCCGCCGGCTGCGGCGAAAATGCCCATGCGCTGCCCTTCCCCGCAGGTCAGCACGCCGTCGATGACGCGCAGGCCCAGGGAGATGGGCTTGCTGATGACCTTGCGGGTCATGGGATTGGGCGCTTCGGCCACCAGCGGATAGTGGGTGCGCGTCCTGATGGCCGGACCGCCGTCCATGGCCTGCCCCAGACCATCCACCACGCGGCCCAGCAGCTCATAGCCCACGGGGACGGAGAGTATCTCGCCCGTGGGGATGACTTCCGTGGCCGGGGAGATGCCCTGCATATTGCCCAGGGGCGACAGCAGAGCCACGTTCCTGACAAAGCCGACCACCTCGGCCTTGAGGCTCCAGTTTTCCCAAGGATTGCGCAGCAGGCAGAGTTCCCCCACCTTCACACCGGGGACCACGGCACGGATGATGGTGCCCACCACCTGCTCCACGCGTCCCCGCGTCTCCAGGGGATTGACGTCGCGGACGGCCTCTTCCAGCAGGTCGCCGATGTATTCGAAGGCCATCTACGACTCCCTGATCTTGCCCAGCAAGGCGTGCTCGATAGCCTTGAGCTGGGTCTCCAGGCTGGCGTCCACGACCCCCAGCTCGCATTCCAGGATGCAGTCCCCGGGCTTCATGCGGGGATCGGCCGTCACGTCCAGAAACGTGGCGCCGTTGGGAGCGGACGAGATCATGGCCGCCAGCGAGGTCCGCACCGCGTCCTTGTCGTCGGGAGAGACACGGATGAGCACACGCTGCTGGCTGCGCACGGCGTTCAGGGCATTGCGCACCACGCGCACCGTGCATTCCCGGTCGTCCAGCTCGCCGATGATCTTGCGCACGGCGGAGGTCACCACGCCCACGAGCTTGGCTTCCACGCCTTCGATGTATTCCACGGCCTGCATGGCCGTTTCCATCATCTTTTCGGCCTGCTCCATGCGGCCTTCCATGAGGCCGTCCTCATAACCTGCCTGCCTGCGCTCCTCGTAGGCTTTTTCCGCCTCGGCAGCCATGGCGGCAGCCCGTTCCCGGGCAGCGGCCAGCACATCGTTGGCTTCCACAAGACGCGCATAATCGGCCGCGCGCAGCACCCGCACCCCAGGGGCGGGCATCACGGTATTGCCCGTCAGTCGAAACACGGCGCCCATGACGGAGCCACCTCCTTGAGCAGCAGTTTTTTCACCCCGCGCCACAGTTCGTGGCGTTCATCTTCCGTCAGGGACGGCAGCACGGCCGCCTCCGGCAGCGCGGGCAGACGATCGCAGACGCGCAGGGCCACGTCTTCCGGCCAAAGCCCGGCCACCAGACGCAGCGCCATATTGCCGTGCAGGGCACAGCGTTCCGCCAGGGGCAGATCCGTATCCCGCCACTGGAAGAAGCGCCGCACGCCCCCCAGCTGGTAGCGGCCCCGCTGCAGGGCGTACTGATACGTCTCCTCTCCCAGGGATTCCCGCAAGGGCAGGACCTCATCCCGCAGCAGCACAGTCGCGATGGCCGGAGCATGCAGGACAACGCCCGTCACCCGGCACAGTTCCAGCAGCGCCGGAGCATCCAGAAGAGCCAGGCGGCGCGACTCCTCGGCGTAATCCCAAAAGGGGACCGGTACGGCAGGCCCGCTTTCAGCAGCGGCCGGCCCGTGCGTCAACGGGCGCTGCTGCAGCCAGGCCCAGAGGCTGTCCGCAGCCCCGCCCAGCTGTTCACGGCAGTCATCCGGCAGCCGCGGCCCGCCTTCCGGCAGATTGGCCTGCAGCAGGCGCTGCCACAAGGCCGGACGACGCGCGAGGACGTCTGCAAAAAACTGTTTGTGCATCAGGCCTCACCCTGCTTGCCGGTGTCATCCCCTTCCCCGGCCTCAAGGGCTTCACGGGCAGCGCGGCGACGGGCCAGCAGACGGCGACCATAGACCCAGCCGCCCACGCCCAGGGCCAGAAGCACGGCCGCCATGGCCAGCATCTGCAACAGCAGGGCGGGCGTATGGGCCCCCGGCGAGAGCAGCGGGGACGGGAGCTTCGTATCCGGTACCGTCACGCTTTCCCGCACCGGGACCAGCATCACGCTCACATTGTCGTATTTGAGCGAGGCCACGGCGCCCGCCACCAGCTCCCTGATCTCGGGCACAAGGTTGACCACGGGCGAATCCAGGGTATGACGCAGGAAAACCGCCGCTGAGGGCGCGATGGTGATGTTGTTCACCTTGTCGTTGACGCCGAGCACCACGTGGACGCGGGCCGTCAGCACGCCGTCGATGCGCGAGAGCGTGTCCGCCAGCTCCTGCGAAAGGGCGTAGGACATGCGGGCCTGGACCTCGGAGGTGGACGAGATCATGCCGTCACCGGCAAACACTTCCCCCAGGTTCTTGAAGGCTTCGCGCGGCAGGCTGTTCTCCTTGAGGACCTGCAGGGCGCGCACCAGCTGGTCGTCATCCACCAGCAGCGTATAGCCGTTTTTGCCTGCGGCCTGCTTTTCCGCCTCGATCCCCCGCCGCAGCAGGGTGGAAAGCATCTGGTTGGCCTGATCCTCGGACAGGCCGGAGTACATCTCCACCTTACAGCCGGAAAGGAGCAGAAGCAGGGAAAGCAGCAAAAAAAGCATGGGACGCAGCATGAAAAAACCTCTTAAGATACGGGTGCCTAACCGGACTGGCGCAGCAGGCCTTCCAGGCCTTGCGTCGTCTGCTGCGATGTCTGGACACCCACTTTGGCCTGTACGTTGAGCATGCCCACAAGCTGCTGCACATGCAGCAATTCCTGCGGGCTGATGGCCGCCCCCTGCGCGGAGACACGCTCCAGCAACTGGCCCAGCTCTTCCAGAACATCCTGGCGGGAGATCCCTTCGCTCTGGAAGACGGCCTGAGGCTCCGTCACCTCCTGCCCGGCGGGGACATCAGCGCCACCGGCTGCGGCGGGCTGCTCCACGGCAAGAGGGTTCCCGCTCTGTTCCACGGCAAGAGAGCCTTCCGCCCCCGCTCCGTCAACTGGCGGGCACGGCATGGCTTCCGCCGGTCCCGGCAGGAGCGCCGCTGCCGACGATGCAGTGGGGCCGCCCTCACCGGCCGCAGCTGCGGGGCCTTCTGGCGGAGCCGTGGAGAGCGCTTCCTCGAAGGCCCGCACCAGCTCACGCGACGGCGCACCGGAAGGACCTCCCCCGGAAGGCTCGCCCGCCCATTGGGAAAGCTTTTCCAAAGCTTCCAGCAGCTTGGTCGCCCCTTGTGCCGATGCGGGGATCATAGGCCGTGCCTCCCGGTGGACAAAACGTCATGCCGCCGGTCAGGCGACTTCCATGACGGCCCGGGCCATATCGGCCGCAGCGCAATCCTGCGGAATGGCGGCAAAGGCCTGCTCCGCATCCCCTCTGCGCCCGGCCAGCAGACAGGCAAGGCCACGCATGGCAAGGGCGTCGGCATCAGCGGCATTATCCGCAAGGACCTGGTCCAGGATGGTGAGCGCGGTATCGAAATCGTCCACGACCACATGAGAAAATGCCAGCCCCACAAGGGCCGGCGCGAACCCCGGCCTGAGCGCCAGGACTGCCTGGAAAATGGTCCTTGCCTCCCCGACGAGCCCTTTTTGGCAGGCCAGATTGGCCAGATCCAGCAGGCGGGCCATCTGTTTTTCGGAAACCATATATCTCTCCCGTTTTAGGGGCCGGAAAACGGCCCCGTCACAACATTCTTGCCTGCACGCCTCCGTTCCCGGAGGCTAGCCCGTCCGCTGGGCCAGCGACTTGAGCATATCCTGGATGCTCTTGGTCACCGAGGAGATGGTCTCCAGCTTGGCGTTGTACTGCCCCATGGCGAACTGCAGCTCCAGCAGTTGCATCTGGTCCACCTCGCCGGAGGCGCTGATCTGGTCCATCTTGGCCTGCAGGGCCTGCCCGTCCTGGCTCAGCCCGTTGGTGGCATTCTGGAACAGCTGGCCGATATCGATCCCGCCCGAGCTTCCTATATTCATGATATTCTCCTGACTGATCCGCAATGCGGTCATCTTGCTCTTACGCTTTCTGCTGCCCGGCGCTGCGGCCGGAAGGGCCGCTCCTAAGCTGCGGGGACCGGCCACACCGGCCATCCGCAGTCTGCGGCGGCTTTTCCCGGATCAGCGGTTCAGCGTATCGTAGACACGCTCCGCCACTTTCTCCGCGGCATCCACGGCGGTCATGACCTGCCGGGCAACAGCCATCTCGTCTGACGTCATGCCGGCATCCATGGCGCGCTTGACGTCCGTCCGCATCTCGAACAGCTCCTCGCGAAGCTGCTTGAGGCCACGGCCCGAAGGATCTTCCGCCAGCATGTCAAAGGCTGATTCCATTTCCATCATTTACCTCTCAATCTGTGACTGACGACCTGGCTGCCGTTACGCAGGACAAGGACTTTGGTATCGATGCTCTCCAGGGTCCAGCCGCTGGGGAGCACGGCGCCTTCAAACAGGCGTCTGCCGTCGGCGGTGGTCACGAAACGCATGGGCGACATGGTGACACCGGTCACGCGCAGCCCGCCCAGGGGATCCCCGCCGGTACCGCCCGAAGGCCGGGCCGGTGTGGCAGCGGCGGGTTCACCGTCCCGGGAAGGTGTCAGGGAGCGCTCTGCAGCTGCCAGAGCGCCCGACGCCGACGAGGTCCCGTGCAACCGAACACCGAACAGCTCGCTGGCATCCTGACGGATGGCGTCCAGTTTTCTGGTGTCTTCCGGCCGGAAATCACCGGAAAAATCCACCCTGCCCGGCAGATAGATGACCCGGACGCTCCCCAGACCTTCCCGCTGCAGGGCCGCATCCAGCACCGGCGCCAGATCCTTTTCGTAAACGATGTGCCGATCCACCGCCGGCAGGCCCCGGACTTCGGCCTTGAGGGCCGTGAAAGCCGCTGCCTCCAGCAGCTCGTCCTTCATATAGGCCCTGACCTGCAAACGCGGATTGCCCTTGTTCTCCCACAGGACGACATCAGGATGGAAACCGCGGATACCAAGCGAACTGCGCACAGCACGCAGCATGTCTTCCTGTACGGCAACTTCCAGGTACACAGGGATATGCAAGCCACGTGCCATGTCACGCAAACGAATCATGGCAGCATCGTCCGCCACTGTCCCGCGGATCTCCACTCCGGGATCACGGCGGCTTACAGCCAGCCCGCGTATGCCGGCATCTTCAAGATATTTTTTAATGATCTCAGGATAATGTTCAGGATCAGAGTCCGCAGGCCTGACCATCAGCGACAACGCAAGCAGAAAAATCGCCACCAGTACCAGCAGCAAGGCCCGCCAGCCGACACGGCGAGCGGGAGAAGATTCCGGAACATCCGGCAACAGTGTTTCCGAAGCCCCGGCGTCCATGCCAAGATCATTGGCGGTTGGCAACAGCTCCGCTGTCTCCGTGACAGCGGGGACAGCCTCTGCCTCCGCGGACGCCGCTTCTTCGGCCCCGGCGGTACGGGCGTGCGGGGACAGCTCCGGTACAAGGCTTTCCTGGGGGACTCCGGGACGGTTCCAGGCAAAACAGGTCGTGCCAAGATACCAGGCGCTCCCGGCTGCGGGGCGCAAGGGACCATCGGCCTCGGCGGGCTCCACGGGCTCTTCTCCCTGCAGGCGAAGGGGACCATCCAGGGGCGTCACGGCCAGTACGGGAAAGGCATTCTCTTCGGACGAAATGTCCAGAACGGCATGGCGGGGAGCAAGACCGGTCAGGATGATGTCGCAGGCATCATCAGACCCGACGACCCAGCTTCCTTCCGTCAGTTCAACGCAGGCCCCCAGATGCGGCCCGGAAAAGACATACAGGCAGATGGCACTGCCCCGGCTGCAGGTCACTGCCGTCCTCCGGCAGAAACAGACGTGCTGCCGACAGGGGCCGGCACCGGCTGGGCCCCCGTGCTGACAGGAGTCAGTATGGGCTGCGGCATGGTCGAATTCTGGATGCTCTTGTTGGTGGCGGGCACAGGCGCCGGCTGGGGCGTGACCGTCACAGGAGGTGCGGGCTGCACGTCCGGCGCCAGTTCACGGCGACGGGCACAACCGCCCACAGGCATCTCCTTGGGACGGCGTTCCTCATAGTCGGCCTGTGTCGGCGTCCGGCTGAAACGGGGGTCATCCACGCGGGACGGCACATTGGAGGCCGTATCCATGCGGACGATGCGCGGCGTGATCAGGATAAGACGCTCCATGCGCTGGTGCTTTTTGCCCGTAGAACCGAACAGACCGCCCAGGATGGGGATGTTCTTGAGGCCGGGGATCCCGGTCTCCGCATCGCTCTGGATCTCGTAATAATGTCCCCCGATGAGCAGGCTCTGCCCTTCTCCCACGATGGCCTGGGTATTGATCTTGGTCTGTTTGATGGGCGAAAGGTTGTTGGGATCCACGGAAAAAAGGCTGGAGCCGTCGTCCCGGTCGTCCTGCACACTGACCATGAGCTTGATGCTGTCCGCCTGCCCCGGCAGGCCGGGGATGATGTGGGGCGTCACCTTCAGGACGGTCCCGGAGTCGATCTTGAACAGGTCGGAAGACTCGTTGCCCGATACGGGAACGTAGTAGGAGCTGGTATTTTCCAGCGAGGCCTGCACGTTGTCCATGGTCAGCACGGAAGGCTTGCCCAGCACGCGGGCCTGGCCGTCTTCTTCCAGAGCGGTGACGCGGGCCAGGAAGTAGTCCGAGCCGTAGGAATACAGGGTGGAATAGGAAAGGCCCCCGGCACTGGAAGCCCCGGCAGAGGGGAAGATGCCGCTGGTCGAAGTGCCCCCGGCACTGCCGCCGCCTGTCCAGTGCTTGCCGTAAGCACCGGTACCCGACCAGTTGACGCCGAAATCACGGGAGAAATCGCTGTCGATATCCACGATGGCCGCATGGATCTCCACAAGCTCCACAGGCTTGTCCAGATCGGCGATGACCTTGGCATAATAGCTCATGCGGTATTCGGCATCGGTCACCACAACGGCATTGACCCGGGGGTCGGCGATGATGCTGGGCCCGGCAGTCGTCCCGGACTGATCCTTCCCGTTCTGGGGGACTGCCGGCGAAGCCTGGGACGTATCCGTCGAGGCGTTCATGGCGATCAGCCCCTTGCCCCGCAGACCTCCCTGCGCCGACGGCTGCACCGTCACCTGTGACCCGGTCAGCGGGGTCCCGTTGGCCATGGCCTGCAGGATGCTGGCCACACCGGGGATGGTCACGGTGGAATCCATGCTGTTGACTTTCATGTCTTCCGCCCAGGCGTACTTGAGCGGGAACACGCGCATGACGCTGCGGCTGCCCTGGGCATCCTCAAAGGCTTTCATGGCCCCGCGCAGCTGGTCCAGATAGATGGGCGGACCGCTGACCGAAAGCAGATTCTGGGCGTGTAGCAGCTTGACGGGCAGCTGCGGCGAGATCATGCCCGCACTGCGCAGCATGTCCCGCAAGGCGGCGGCCGAGACCGTGGACGGCGCCAGGAAGGCTTCCGCCTTTTCGCTGTCGTTCCAGAACGTCACCGTACGTCCCTGCGTATACCAGCGCACCCCGAAGGCCGAACGCATGCCGTTGAGGAACGTACGGGGGTCCACCTGCTCGAAACGGCCGCTCATCTGCCCCTTGAGGGCAGGGCTGCATACCGAGCCATAGCCCTCGGCGCGGGCAAAAGCGGAAAGGACCGTACAGATATTTTCATTGTCCGCATAATGAGAGAACGCCGCCCGGAACGGGAAGGCGCTGCGGGAAGACGCGCAAAGACCTTCTGTCGCCAGAAGGCAGCAGAAGATCCAGCACAGGCAGACAGCTACAAGGCGCTTCAATAGACGCCTCCGAAAAACGTACCCGACATGGAGAACATGGGAGGCAACTCCTCACGCGGCGAGTCCCCCAGGCTTTTTTTCCACCAGGCGAGGTCATTGAGGAAATCCCGGACAGCATCGTCGAACTCTTGCTGGGGTACGTCCACAGGCACCCGGGATTGCAATATCAGGCGCTCCCCGTCCAGGCCCCGGGCAGCCGCATCTTCCTGCCGTTCAAGGGCCACGACCGAGGCGCGCTCGCGGCAGATGCCGGCTTGCTGGCCTGCCACTTTGCGGAGCAGACTGTCCCGCTCATGTCCCGGCTCCGGCAGGGCGTGCAGGTCAGCCAGAAGGAAACACAAGCGCCCGTCGGGAGAAAAGACTTTCAGGTCAAGGCCATCCTCCAGCCGAAAGCTGTATGAGCCGTCCTGTCCCGGACGGGGGGTCTTCCAGCCGGCCGTCACCGCAAGGGCACGGACCTTGTCATCCAGCGAAACCATAGGCAGTCCTGCATACGTCTTTCATATCCAAACACAGGTCAACGGTACGCAAAAACAAGCGTCATCGTCAAACCTTTTTCTTCCGGACCGGCGCGCCCTTACGGGCGCTGCCGGATCATCCCAGGATCTTGGTGCGGGTCTGGTTCATGTTGGCCTGCATGGAGCTCATGAAGTCCAGAGACTTGGAGACCAGGTCCTTGAGCGCCTCGTTGGTCTGCTTGGTCTGCTCCATCATGGTGCGGATCTGCTCCTGCTGGGCTTCCAGACGCTTGGCCTCGGCAGACTGCATGCTCTGGCCGAACTCCCCGCCCGCCGTGAACATGCTTCCGGCCGAAGAAAGCATGGTATTGAACGACTGCGCAACTGCGGCCGTGAGCTGGCCGTCCGCGGCATTGCCGGCGCGCATGTCTAGTCCGCCGCTCGAGGATCTGCCCACACCGGCGGCAGCCACCCCCAGGCTGGCACCACCGGCCGCCATGTTCACCACGGCCCCGGTCAGGGCGCAGGCGAACTTCTGGATGGCGCCCGTCTCGATCTTGTCGGCCTGCTGTTCCATCAGGTCGACGATCTGCAATCCCTGCGCCTGGATGATGCTGCGGTTGGTACGCCGCTGCTCCGCCGCATCCTTGAGGATCACGGAAGCGAACATGGCAGCGGGACTGGGCAGGGCCACCCAACCGGACAGGTCCCCCGAATTATCTCCGGGCGACGCCAGGTCGGGCAGCTGGCTCCGCACGTCCTTGACGGCCGCGGTAAAGTCCTTGCCGGCCTGGATGGCATCGATCAGGGCCTCATCGACCTTGGCGGCGCTGACACCCTTCGCCTGGGCCTGCTCCAGCAGCCTGCTGTACTCGACGGAGCTGTATCCCGTTGCATTCGTGATGATGGTGTCCATACTATCTCCCTTTTCAGGCATCAGGCCATGGCCGGATTGCCGCTGAGGATGGCCACATTGGCCTGCACACTTTCCTGAACGATGTCCGACACGGTCTGGAGCGTCTGTTCGGAGCGCCGCATCACTTCCTTGAGATGTTCCAGGTCCAGCTCATTGGCCATGGCGATGCGTTCCAAAATGGCCTGCAGATGCTTCTGCTGGGCCTGCAGGTAGCTGATATCCTTTTCGTTGACGGCGGAAGCGATGCTGGTGGCCGACTGGGCTATGGTGTTCGCCCCACCGGCCATGGTCGCCACGCGGGCCGTCCAGGAGGCCGCCTTCTGGAAGGTCTGGGCCGTATCCGAAACAGTCTTGGTGGCTGTCTGGGCGACCTTTCCGGCCGCGCCTGCGGCTCCGGCACCGAAGGTGAGCGCCGTCAGGGCGATGGTGGTGGCAAGATCCACGGCGAACTTCGTCCATTGGATCGCCGTATCGCTGGCGCCGCAGGCTTCCATGATCTTGCCGGTGATGAACGACAGGCTGAAACCGGCCTTGCCGCCTGACGCCTCCTCCATGATGGAACTTGTCAGCAGCGCCAGGCTCGCGGCACCGACGGCGATGAGCGCCGCGCCGGAACCACCGGCAGCCAGGCCCACGGAACCGGCAGCGATCATGGCCACGGAACCGATGGCCGCCAAAGCCATGCCGATATACTTGAACGCCTTGAGCAGGCCATCCAGAAAACTCTGGCTCTTGGCCTTTTCCAGCTGCTCCTGGATGGACTTGAGCTTTTCGTCGTTGGCCATGGCGCGTTCCTGGGCGCGGGCCTCCAGCGAGGCCATACCGGCCTTGGTCTCGGTACGGCGCTGCTCGAAGCCCACAGCATCCAGCAGGGTCTCCAGAGAAAGGCCGCTCATGGTCAGGCCGGACAGCGAGACCGTGGTGCTGCTCTTCGAGGACGGCTCTTCAAGATCCGGCAGCAGCGAATCACCGCCTGCAGCCAGGAAGGAGCGCAGTGCATTGAGGCTCTCTTCCAGATCCTTGACATCCAGGGCCTTGGTCGAACCTTGCTGGGTCGCCGCCAGTTGCAGCAGTGCGCTCAGATCGGCCGCGGGCGTCCCGGACTGTGTTCCCTGAACCATACTCATAGCATCACTCCTTGGACTGGGACAGCGTGGCAAGCAGGGCACGGATACGGTCATGGACGGCCTTGTGCGCGGGGATGGAGGCATCGCCCAGGCCCAGAGCGGCGCGGAAGGAAGCCGCCGCGTTCTCGCCGTCCCCCAGCTTCAGATAGCACAGGCCGCCATAGTAGAACGGCGCGGGATCCTTGAGGCCGCCGGCCACACCGGCCATGCCGTAGGTATCGATGGCCTGCTGCCAGGCTTCCCGGGCCTGCAGGCAACCGGCCAGACCCATCCAGTAACGGGGATCGTCGCCATCATACATGCACAGGCCGCGGAACATGCTTTCGGCATCCTTGTAGTTGCCCGCCTTGTACAGATTGTAGGCATAGGCATAGCCGGATTCCAGAGTATCCTTGCTGATGTTGAACACATCGGCCAGGGTGGCCCCCTTTTCCAGGGCGGCCTGGATGGTGTGGAATTCCTTTTCCGTGAACCCCGCCGCCTTGGCCATGTCCAGCAGGGCGGACTGGATGTCTTTTTCCTGTTCGGTGATCTGACTCATACTCGCTCCTTGGGGTGGATGCCGTCTGCCTGTCTGACGGCTACTGGCCACGGGCCAGATTGGTGAGGGTCTGGTTGGAGTTGGCGATCTGGGTGTTGGCGCCCTGCAGATAGGAGTTGTACTGGCCCATGTAGTCCTGGACATAGACCATCTCCTGCTGGGTGTTGGTGCCCAGTTCTTCCAGGCGGCTTTCCAGAGCCGTGATGGCCACGTCCCATTCGTCGGCGCTGTGCGAATGGTTGTTGCCGGTCTTGTCATAGGCCAGGCCGTGCGCATCCATGTAGTCCACCATCTCCTGGCTCATGAAAGTCGCATTGTTGCCCTTGGGCACGGTCTCGGTGACCGTTTTATAGACCACGTTCCCCTGGGCATCATGTACTTCATTGCCGTTGGCGTCCTTCTTGGGGAGCTCATAGGTCTGGGTCTTTTCCTTATCATTGCCCACACCGGAGTTGGCATCGGCCTTGGCCTGACGGGCCTCGTTGAGCAGCTGGGAGACCAGCTTCTGCTCGTCCTGCGCCGAAGCGATGGCATCCATCTTGTCCATGGCCTGGGTCTTGGCGGTTTGGGCCAGTTCCAGCTGCAGCTTGGCGAACATCAGCTGCAGGCTCGTGGTGGGGCCCAGTTCACCGAACGAAACAGAAGACGTCGAGGAAAAATTGACCTGGCTCATATCACTATCCTTATGTCGGCCGCAGCTTATTGGCCACGGGCCAGATTGGTAAGGGTCTGGTTGGAGTTGGCGATCTGGGTATTGGCGCCCTGCAAATAGGAGTTGTACTGGCCCATGTAGTCCTGAACGTAGACCATCTCCTGCTGGGTATTGGTGCCCAGCTCTTCCAGGCGGCTTTCCAGAGCCGTGATGGCCACGTCCCATTCATCAGAGCTGTGATTGTAGTCGCCGCCGGTCTTGTCGTAGGCCAGGCCGTGCGCATCCATGTAGTCCACCATTTCCTTGGACATCAGGGTACAATTCTTGGTGTTCTTTTCCGTCGTCCCGTTGGAGTAGGTCTCGGACTGCGTGCCTGCGGCGATACCGGAGTTGGCATCGGCCTTGGCCTGGCGGGCCTCGTTGAGAAGCTGGGAAACGAGTTTCTGTTCGTCCTGCACCTTGGCGATGGCGTCCATCTTGTCCATGGCCTGGGTCTTGGCGGTTTCGGCCAGTTCCAGCTGCAGTTTGGCGAACATCAGCTGCAGGCTCGTGGTGGGGCCCAGCTCGCCAAGGGAAGAGGTTGCAGAGACATTGTTGAGATCGACCTGACTCATATGTATTCCTTAATTATAATACCCTGTTGAAAAAATAAAAAATCACCTTTTGGCACTGGCAGTGCAAGACCTGCGGCCTGTCCGCTTACAGACGGACGATGTTCCGACGGCCGCCTCCGGGGATGCCGCCGGCAGCAGCCGGTCTGGCGGCAGTACGGGCCTGGGCGGCACGGGCTTCACCGGCACGACGGGCTTCGGCCTCGGCCTCTTCGACCATCTTGCGCAGTTCGGGGGTCAGAGAAGCCGGATCCGTCTTTCCCTGTTCCGGCAGGCCGAGCTGCTTGCGCATGGCTTTTTCCTGGCTTTCCAGACGGGAGAACTCTTCACGAAGGGCGGCAAAATCTTCCATCTGCTTCTTCATATCCTGTTCCGTAAACGACATAACCAAGCTCCTTTTGTGTTTACAGTGTTGCAACTTGCAAAGCATAAAACGTGCCATGTTTGTATCAGGCTAAAAAGACATTAAAAATCTCTTCGGTAGCGCCAAAGTGCCAACTTTTTTGCTATCTCGTCTTTTTCCAGTCAACAACCAAGTTCCCTCAGCAGCCTCCCAAACAGGGCGTTTTTTCAGACAAGCCGCCAGATTCCGCAGGGGCCGCCCTTGCTGTTGCTACAGGCTCATGCTACCAGAAACATGTGGCATGATTCTGGCATATAGCATATCGTGTTGCCAACATTTTTTTACGGGATCGGGAGGCGCAGTTCGCCATGAGCATCGATTTTTCCATCCAGCACTCCCAGGTGCAGCCCACGTCCCGCGATACGACGGCCTCCTCCGCGGTCACCGGTTCGCTGTTCGGCAATACGGCCACCGTGGTGGAATCTCCTCTTTCCCTGCTGGCCGAGGCTGCCGAAGAACTGACCTTTGCAGCAGACACCACGGATGATTTCGAACTGGAGGAACGCAAGGAGCGGGACGAGATCAACGAGGCTATGGAAGAACGCATCAAGAAGTATCAGGAGATGATGCGTGGCGCCCGCGAAGTCCAGAAGACAAAAGAACTCAAGGGATTTCTGGGCTCCCGGACCGAAAAGGAAGAAGCCCTGCGCCAGTTGCGCCGTTTCTTCCCCGACCCGTCCGAGGCATGGGCCGCCCTCAAGGACATCCATGACGAGCTTTCCGCTGCCTCCGACACTCCGCCGGAGACTCTGCGCGTCCTGAACGAAGCCCTGGAGGAGCTGGAACGTACGGAAGGCCCCGCCATACGGGCCGGGATCAACGGCGCGCTCAATGCCCGGGGCTTCGAAGGCCTGGGCGATGCCGGCGTGCTGGGGAGCTTCTATCGGGAAGTTGTCTGCCATTTTGAAGACGTCAACAGCCTCTATGACCACATCCAGAAGACGTACGGCAAGGATTTCGATGCCGCGCTGGACTTCCTCTACAAGGCACTGGGCAGCGACCTTGCGGCCGATATGCCCAGCATGGAGACCAGCCATCTGGAGCACGTCAACGGCAGTCTGGGCGAGCTGCGGCAGCTGCAAAGCGCCCGCAGCCTGTGCGCCCGCCTGCTGGAACGCTGGAGCAGCGTCCACGGGATCCGGCACTGCCCGCTGGACGATATGGCCCTGCTGGGCAAGGTGCTGGACCTGCGCAAGGAGCGCTACATCAGCGGCAGCCGCATCAGCCGCCTGGCCGAGGAAGCCGGGGCCCCGGACATCGAGCGCAAGGTGCTTTTCCTTCAGGAGCTGCTCAACACTACGCGTTCCTTCGCCCCGTCCCTGTTCGACGGCAACGAGGGCCGCATGAAGGTGCTGGATGCCGTCCAGGATGCCGTGGACGCCGCCATCGCCGAGGAAGACGCCTGGCTGGCGGAACAGGGATAAGCCTTTGTCCAAGACATACGCGGAGATCTTATGCTGGACCACGAACTGAACGCTTTCGGCATGCGCATGGGCCTGCCCGGGCTGGCCTTTTCACCGCAGGGGCTGGTGGCTCTTGATGTCAGCGGCATGGGGCGCCTGTATTTCGAGAAGCAGCAACGGCATGGCCGGGAGGAGTTGCTGGTCTATCTGGCCCGCCCCTTCCCCCCGCATGACAGCACGTTGCCCGAACGGGCCCTGGCCCTGTGCCATTACCGGCATGCACACGCTTTTTCCCTGACCGCCGGCATGAAAGGAGATACCCTGATCCTCCTGACCCGTCTGCCCGAACGGCAGACCAGGGCCGCCCTGCTGGAAGAGGCCGTCATGGAGCTGGCCCGCGTCATGAACCATCTACAGGGAGCCTGATCATGGCAGCATCCTCCATCAACCTGCTGGATCCCGGACTGGGGATACAGAACATCATGGACCCCGGGACGGCGGGGCACCTGCCTGATGCCCGTCCGCTGGCCTCCAGCGCCATGCGTGAAGCCGGTCTGGATGAGCTGTACAACAGCCGCAAGGCAGCCCAGCAGCTGGAGGCGGCCCTTTGTCCGCCCGTGGGCGACGGCTCCCTCCTCCAGCCCGAACTTTTCCATATGGAGCTGCAGGGCGCCCTGACGGCCCTCAGGGACAGCGACAAACCCGCCGTGCGGGCTTTCGTGCGTGACGAGCTGGCGCCGCTGCTGGAGAACACCGAATTGCTCCGGGCCTATACCGGCCTGATGGTAGGAGGCTAGCATGGCGGAGGCCACCTCCCCGCTCACTACCGGCCAGGGCCGTGCCCTGCAGGTGCTGGGCCATCTTTTTCTGCGCATGGGGCAGTTCCAGCGTGCCCGCAAGCTGGCCCTGGCCCTGCTCGCCCTGGATCCCGCCGACCTCTGGGCCCGGCGCTGTCTTGCCGTGGCCTGGCTGGAGCTGGGCGATCCCGAGCGCGCCCTGGAACAGCTGGACCTCGTCCTGGCGGGCGGACCGCTGGCCTCCCGTGATGCCGTGCTGCATCTGCTCAGGGCCCGTGCCCTGTGGCAGGCGCAGCGCCCCGACGAGGCCCGCAATGCCCTCAATGCCTATCTTGCCGCAGGGGGAAGCCGCCTGTGAGCCTGTTCTCCGACGCACGCAACATCGTCTCCCTGACCACGCGCCACAGTGACCTGGCCCTGGTGGGCCTGCTGGTGGCCGTCATCGCCCTGATGATCATGCCCCTGCCCACGGCTCTGGTGGACACGCTCATCGGCGCCAACCTGGCCCTGTCCTTCGCCATCATGATGATGACCATGTATGTCAGGACACCGCTGGAGTTTTCTTCCTTCCCCACCATGCTGCTGTTCACCACGCTGTTCCGCGTGGGCCTGAACATCACCACCACCCGCCTGATCCTGCTCAACGCCGACGCCGGCGAGATCATCCAGACCTTCGGCGAGTTCGCCCTAGGCGGCAATTTCGTCGTTGGTGCCGTGGTCTTCCTGATCCTGACCATCGTGCAGTTCCTGGTCATCGCCAAGGGTGCCGAACGCGTGGCCGAAGTGGGCGCGCGCTTCACTCTGGACGCCATGCCCGGCAAACAGATGTCCATCGACGCGGACATGCGCGCCGGGGTCATCGACATGGAAGAGGCCCAGCGCCGCCGCGATGTCATCAGCCAGGAAAGCAAGATGTTCGGCGCCATGGACGGCGCCATGAAGTTCGTCAAGGGCGACAGTATCGCCGGCATGATCGTGGCCGTGGTGAACATCGTGGGCGGTACCGTCATCGGCATCACCCAGCACGGCATCTCTGCCGGGGAAGCCCTGGAGATCTACGGCATCCTGACCATCGGTGACGGTCTCGTCTCCCAGATCCCCTCGCTCATCATCGCCATCTCGGCCGGTATCCTCATCACCCGTTCCGGCGATACCCAGGAAGATGTGGGCGCGCAGATCGGCGGCCAGTTCTTCGCCCAGCCCAAGGCCCTGCTCATGGCGGGCGGGCTGATCTTCCTGTTCGCCCTCATCCCCGGTTTCCCCAAGCCGCAGCTGTTCGCCCTGGCCTTCGCCATCGCCGGGCTCGGCTACATCCTGGACAGGATACGTTCCGCCCCCGCGCCCCGGGATGCCCGCAAGGAGCTCAACCAGTCCCTCAAGTCCGCCACCCGCAAGGAACGCAAGGGGCGGCCCTCCGGTCCCCAGGACGACTTTGCCCCCACGGTCCCCATCATCCTCGACATTTCGGAGGGCCTGGCGGCGTCCCTGGACTACGACAACCTCAACGACGAGCTCTCCGCACTGCGCCGTGCGCTGTATTTCGACCTTGGCGTGCCCTTCCCGGGCATCAACCTGCGCGTCTCCTCGTCCCTGTCGGGCCTGACCTACGAGCTCCAGGTCAACGAGATCCCCATGTCGCGCGGGCATCTGGAACAGGGCATGGTGCTGGCGCGCGAAAGCGAGGACACCCTGCGCATGCTCGGCCTGGACGTGCGGCGCGGAGAGAACTTCCTGCCCGATGTGGAAAGCCTGTGGATCCCGGCGGAAAAACAGGCCCTGCTGGAGCAGGCCGGACTCTCCTGTATGACCCACTCGCGCATCCTGGCCTATCACCTTTCCCTGATCCTGGCACGGCATGCCTCCAGCTTCATCGGCATGCAGGAGACAAAATACCTGCTGGACCGCATGGAAGAACGCGCCCCGGACCTGGTGCGCGAGGCCACCCGTCTGCTGCCCGTGCAGCGCATCGCGGAGATCTTCCAGCGTCTGGCCCAGGAACAGGTCTCCATCCGCGACCTGCGGAACATCCTCGAGGCCATCATCGAATGGAGCCCCAAGGAAAAAGATACCGTCATGCTGACCGAATACGTGCGCGGGGCCCTCAAGCGCCAGATCAGCTACATGTATTCACGGGGCCAGAACATGCTGCCGGCCATCCTTATGGATCCCTCGGTGGAAGAGACCATCCGCAAGGCCATCCGCCAGACCTCGGCCGGGGCCTTCCTGGCGCTGGATCCCGACACCTCGCGCCGCTTCATCGCGGCCGTGGGAGCAGCGGCGGGCGATTACCGCAAGCATGTCCAGATGCCCGTCCTTCTGGCCAGCATGGACATCCGGCGCTATGTGCGCCGCCTTATCGAAGGGGAGCATTACCGCCTGCCCGTGGTCTCCTACCAGGAGCTCACCCCCGAGATCAGCGTCCAGCCCATGAACCGGATCCGTCTCTAGGAGCTAGGCATGGAACTTGCCATCGATTACGCCGTCAAGGCCCTGTACCTGGTCATGATCCTGTCCCTGCCGCCCATCATCGTGGCTTCGGTGGTGGGCATCGTGCTCAGCCTCATCCAGGCCATCACCCAGCTGCAGGAACAGACCCTGGCCTTCGGCGTCAAGCTGCTGGCCGTGGGCCTGACGCTCTTCCTTATGGGCAAATGGCTGAGCGGCGAGATATTGCGGTACAGCGAGGACATCTTCAACCGCTTCTACCTGCTCTGAACGGCAGGCCCGGATACGGCTGACGGAAGGGGTGCCCCCAGGATACGCCACGGACAGGACACGCATGGATTTTTCGCAATTTTTGCAGGAACTCGGGGTCTACGGGCACCTCACGGCCTTGCTGCTGGGCATGCCGCGGCTCTTCGCCCTGGTCACGGTGACGCCCTTCCTGGGCTCTGCGGTGGTGACGGGCCAGATACGTCTGCTGCTGGTGCTGGCCCTGTACCTGCCCCTGCATCCCGTCATCGTCAGCCACCTGACCGACGAGATCACGCTTTCCGCAGCGCTCTCCCTGGCGGTGGGCGGCAAGCTGGCCCTGCTCCTGCTCAAGGAGGCCGTGCTCGGCCTGATGATCGGATTTCTTGCGGGCATCGTCTTCTGGACCGTGCAAAGTGCCGGTTTTTTCATGGACAACCAGCGCGGGGCCAGCATGGCCGAAGGAACGGACATCCTTTCCGGCGACCAGAGCAGCCCTCTGGGCCAGCTGCTGTTCCAGAGCCTGGTCTACATTTTTTATACTTCCGGGGCGTTCCTGGCCTTCGTGGGGCTGGTGTACGCCAGTTACGGCATCTGGCCGGTGACGCAGCTCCTGCCCCTGGATGTGCCCCAGGGAGCGCCCCTGTATTTTGCGGAAAAGGTCGGCTGGCTCATGGGGCACATGCTGCTGCTGGCCGGGCCCATCGCGGCAGCCTGTCTTTTGACCGACGTGGCCCTGGGCCTGATCAACCGTTTTGCGTCCCAGCTCAACGTGTATGTGCTGGCCATGCCCATCAAGTGCGGCATCGCGGCTTTCCTGCTGTGCTTCTATTTTGGACTGCTGCTGTCGCATGCACCGGAACTTTTTGATTTTACACGGGAATCCATCCTCAAGCTGAATAATCTCCTGCCGGGAGGGGAATGATGCCGCCATGCCCGCAGGCCATGACGGCAGCCGCGGAGCGCGGGAGACTTTGAGCCTATGAGCAGCGAAAAAACAGAACAACCGACCCCAAAACGCCTGCGGGAGTCCCGGGAAAAAGGGCAGGTCGCCAAAAGCCAGGACGTGCCTTCGGCCCTGACCGTCATGGCGGTGGCCGTCTATCTGCTGGCCATGTCTTCCGACATGCTCAATACCTTGCTGGCCATGGGCGAGGCCCCCATGCTGCTCATGGACAGGCCGTTCGAGGAGGCCCTGCCCCTGGCCGTCACGTCCACCCTGCTCTGCGCCCTGCGTGTGGCCCTGCCGCTCATCGGCATGGTCATGGTCGTGGCCCTTTGTGCCAACATGATGCAGGTGGGGGTGCTGTTTTCCGTACAGGCCGCCATGCCCAAGCTGGAAAACCTGAGCATGAACAAATGGTTCAAGCAGGTCTTTTCCCTCAAGAACCTGGTGGAGTTCCTCAAGAACATCATCAAGGTGCTGATCCTGGGCATCAGTGTGTACGTCATTTTTTCCGACTACATGCCGCAGCTGTTCCGCATCCCGCAGGGCGACATCGGCGACATGTGGCGCCTTCTCGGTTCCGTTTGCGGTGACCTTGTCCTTGTTTCGGCGGGCGTGTTCTGCGTCATCGCCGCCGCGGACTGGTGCTTCCAGAAGTGGCAGTTCAACAAGCAGCACATGATGAGCAAGGAAGAAGTCAAACGGGAATTCAAGGAAAGCGAGGGCGATCCGCTCATCAAGGGCAAGCGCAAGCAGCTGCACCAGGAGATGATCGCCCAGAACCAGATCGCCAACGTCAGGAAAGCGAAGGTGCTTGTGACCAACCCCACCCATTTTGCCGTGGCTCTGGACTATGAAAAAGACAGGACCCCCCTGCCCGTCATCCTGGCCAAGGGCCAGGGCGTGCTGGCCCAGCGCATGATCGAGACCGCCCGGGAAGAGGGCATCCCCATCATGCGCAACGTGCCGCTGGCACGCAGCCTGTACGAGCAAGGCACGGAAAACGCCTATATCCCCCAGGACCTCATCGGCCCCGTGGCGGAAGTGCTGCGCTGGGTGCAATCCCTGCGCCAAGGATAAGCCATGCACGAAAAGAACGCCCGAACCCTTGCCCTGCTGATACGCCTGTGCGACGACCTTGCCTGGGGTCGTCCCGCGGACGAGGATGCCCTGTTCGCCCTGACCCGGGAAGGCAGCTCCTCGCCGGAGCTGGAACGTCTGGCCGAGGCCTTCGGCATGATGATCGTCAAGGTGGAAGCCCGTGAATTCCACCGGGCGGAACTGCTGGAAAAGGTGGAACAGCTTTCGCAGGAGCTGGAAAAAAGCCGTCTGCGCCTGCACGAGGAGAACCGGCAGGTGGTGGAGACCCTGCAAAAGGAATACAACGTCCGCCGCATCATCGGACGCTGCCCGGCCATGCGTCAGGTGGTGGCCCAGGCCCTGGCCATCGCCCGGCGGCCCATCAATACTCTGATCCTGGGGCCTTCCGGCACGGGCAAGGAGATCTTCGCCAAGACCATCCATTACCACTCCCCCAGGCGTGATGCCCCCTTCGTGGCCGTCAACTGTACGGCCATCCCCGATTCCCTGTTCGAAAGCGAGATGTTCGGCATCGAAAAGGGCGTGGCCACCGGCGTCAGCGCCCGCCGCGGCCTGGTGGAAGAAGCTTCGGGCGGGACGCTCTTCCTTGACGAACTGGCGGACATGTCCCTGCCCAATCAGGCCAAACTGCTGCGCGTGCTCGAGGAACGGGAAGTCCTGCGCGTGGGCAGCGCCCGGCCCGTGCCCGTGGACATCAAGGTCATCGCGGCCACCAATGTGGACCTGCGGCAGGCCGTGGCCCGGGGGCGCTTCCGGGAAGACCTGTACTACCGCCTCAATGTGGCCGAGCTGACGCTCCCTCCCCTGCGCGAACGGGGCGACGACATCCTGCTGCTGGCCCGGCATCTGCTGGCCCAGCATGCGCACAATATGGAACGCGCTGCCCTGACCCTGGCCCCGGCCACCCAGCAGTGCCTGCTGGCCTACGACTGGCCCGGCAATGTGCGCGAACTGAGCAACGAGATGGAACGGGCAGCGGCCCTTACCGTGGATACGGTCATCCGTCCGTCGGATCTTTCTCCCAAACTGCTGGCAGCCCTGGCGCGCCACGGCTGCATAAAGACAAGCGCCACCGCCCCCCGGGAACCGCTGCCGGACATCCGGACGATATTCAATCTGGAACAGGCGGAGCGCCTGCTGGTACAGCGGGCCCTCGACGCCTGCCAGGGCAACAAGAGCAGGGCGGCGGAACTGCTCGGCATCACCCGGGAAGGCCTGCGCAAAAAGCTGCTGCGCCTCGACAAGACGGCCCACGGCCATGACGGGGAGGAGGCATGAACGCAAGCCTGAGATTGCGGCTGGCCCTGCTGGTGGTCTGTTCCGTGGCCCTCACCGTCGCGCTGGTCCTCTACCTGACCTGGCAGCGGGTCGGGGAGACCATGATCGGGATGGAAGAAAAAAATTTCGCCACCCTGCTGCTGGTGGAAGAGGAACGGCTCAATACGGCCACCCTCAACCATCTGGCGGCCAAGGTGCGCTCCGTGCTCCTGCGCAAGGCGCAGCTGCGGGACACCTCCGCCCGCGTCCAGGCACTGCTGCGGGCCCTGGCCCCGCAGCGTCCCGCGGGCAGCGGGCAGGCCCACCTCGTCCTGCAACCCCTGCTGTCCGCCATGGACGCCGCCAGTATCGCTCTGGTGGATGACGTCGACAGTATCCGCATGGAGATCCTGGATACGGAAAAACTCCGTAGCGGCCAGACGAGTCTTCTGGGCCTGTCGTCCAGTCTGCGGGATGCCAAACAGCGGCCCGTGCAGCGCCTGCTCAAACAGTTGTCCCGGGATGGTGATTTTGCCGTTTTTGACCTGCCCCGCCTCGTGGCCACCAACGAAGGCCGCATGGTCCCCTCCGGCACCTATCGCCCCGTGCTGACCTATTTCCTGCCTTTGGACGGCCACAGGCCGTCACGGGAGATCCTGGTCTCCATGATCCCCCTGGACGATCTGGAAAAGATGGCTGTCCGGGCCCAGACGCAACTGCTGGAGGACACGCGGGAAAAATTCAGGGAGATGTCCCTTTATCCCGGCGGGCTCGTGGCACTGCTGGACGGTGACGGGCATATCCTGGTCTCCGGTGGTGACGGTCTTCTTCCTGACGGCCTCGACGCGGCCCGGGCAGAAGCCCGCCAGACGGGCATGGCCAAGGTCATCCTGCCGTCGGCACAGGGCGATATGCTCTGCCTGCTGGGCAGCATCCGGGCCTTTGGCTGGTATGTGGCCCTGACGGCCCCCCTGGACGAGATACGGGAACCTTCCGACAGCCTGCTGGCCAGCCTGCTGGCCGTGAGCCTGCCCATCATGCTGCTGGTGGCTCTGGCGGCCCTGCTCATGCTCATCAGGACGCTGCGTCCCCTGAAACTGCTGACCCGCAAGACCCGTCAGCTGGCCGAAGTGGATTTTGCCGCCCCCGATGCCCTTGACCGGCTCGAGCCCCTCCTCAGCCAGGGGCTGCCGCTGGAACGTCGTGACGAGCTGGGGCAGCTGGCCCGGGCCTATGCCCATCTGGGCGGGGCCCTTGCCACCAACATCCGCAATCTGATGGAGGCCACCGCCAGCAAGGAACGTATGGAGGGCGAGCTTTCCGCCGCACGCGAGATCCAGATGGGCATCCTCCCGCCCCCGGACGGAGCTCCTGAAGTGTGCGGTTTCCGGGCCTCGGCCTTTCTGGATCCCGCCAAGGAAGTGGGCGGCGACATGTACGACTTTTTCGTCACCAGCGACGGGCGGCGGGCCCTTGTCCTGGGAGACGTGTCCGGCAAAGGTGTCCCGGCGGCCCTGTTCATGTCCATGACCGTCACGCTCGTGCGGTACGCCCTCGGCTCCGGGCTCGATCCGGCGGCCGCCATGTCGCAGGTCAACGCCATGCTCGAGGCCCACAACCCGGGCAACATGTTCGTGACCCTCTTCCTGGCCCTGTATGACCCCCAAAGCGGCGAACTGAGCTACGCCAACGGCGGCCACTGCCCGCCCTACATCATCGATGCGGCCTCGGACGCCCCGCCCCGCATGCTGGACAAGCTGAGCGGCCCGCTGGTGGGCGTCATCCCGGACATGGAATACACGCTGTTCACGGATACCCTCAAGGAACAGGAGACCTGCCTGCTCTTTACCGACGGGGTGACCGAAGCCATGAACGGCGACAAGGAACTGTACGGTGAGGCCCGGTTGCAGGATTTCCTGGCCGCCCATCGCGGGGCCTCGCCCAGGGAACTGCTGACGCTCATCTTCTCGGAGCTTGTCCGCTTCCGGGGAGAAGAGCCCCAATCCGACGACATCACCATGCTGGCCTTCTGCCGCACGCACAGTGCGAGCGTGGCCCAACCTGCCTCTCCCCGGACATCCTCATGACCATGCCTTGCTCTTCGATGGATCAGCGCGCGCCCTTGGGCCGCATCCTGGCCGGATGGATCGCCATCCTCCTGTGCAGCCTGCTGCTGTACGATGCCCTGCTCTATTCCTCCCTGCGCACGGCCACACGGGAAGGGACGCAGGCATCGGCCAGTGTTGCGGCCACGGCCCTGAAAAGCCGTATGGCCATAGGGATCCGCTTTGGCAAAAAGCTGGAGACCTACCACAATGTCGACCGTCTGCTGGCCAGTGTGGGCCAGGCTGCCGACATGCCGCTGGCCGTACTGGATGCCCGGGGCATGGCCCTGCATCACTGGGGGCGCTTCCCGCTTTTGCCGGACATCAGCGACCGCCTGCCGAAAACGGGAACAGAGGCTGTCCTTTCCCTGAAGGACGGGGAACTGCTGCTGGCCCCTGTCGCGGATCGGGACGAACACATCGTGGGCCATATCGCGGTCTGGATGCCTTCCCGCAATCTGGATGCCACACTCAGGGATCTTTTCCGGCAGCAGCTGCTCTTTCAGGGCGGGCTGGCACTGGCAGGGATACTGCTTTTGTCCCTCTGCCTCGGCCTGCGCCGTTCCGGAGGCATGCCCCGCAATCTGTGCATCGCCATTTTCCTGCTGCTCATGCTGGGCAATGGGGCCCTGGCCCTGCATGCCGTCAGCCGGCAATATACGCAGGGGCTCAGGAACGATGCCGCGCATACCGGCGCCATCCTGACCGAGGACCTCAACCGCCTGCTGCTGGTGGGTGTCTCCCTGGACGATACCAGCCGCCTGTCCGCCTATCTGACCCGGGCCGCCACCGCCCACGGTGACGATCTTGTCCTGGAGGTCCTGGCGCCTTCCGGCAAGGTATTCGCATCGAGCCACGCTTCCGGCCCCCTTCCCGAACTTTTGCCGCCCGGCGAGGAATTCCCCCTGCTGGAGCTGGCCTCGGCCTTTTCCGTCAGCGGGGATTCGCCGGAGCAGGGCTGGAAACTGCGGGCCACCCTCACGCGCGGTCCCTGGCTGGAGCGCCTGATCGCCAACGGGCTGGACATCCTGACTCTGGTGGCCATCTCCCTCATCTTCATGGTGGAGATGTTCCTGCTGCTCTCCCGCAGTCTGGAAGCCCGCCTGCAGGGGACGACGCAATCCCACGCTCACCGCAGCGCCCTGTTCCGCCCGCTGATGTTCGTCTTCATCCTGGCCATGGACATGACCATTTCCTTCATCCCCCTGCGCATGGCCGAACTCACCACCACGAGCATACTCCCGCGCGACGTACTGCTGGGCCTGCCCATCTCCGCAGAAATGGGCATGACCGGCCTCAGCGTGCTCATCGCCGGGACATGGATGAAGCGCAAAGGGGCCCGGCCGCCCCTCATGACGGGCATCATCTGTATGGCCCTGGGCTATCTGGCCTCCATGCTGGCCTGGACCCCCTGGCTTTTCATCGCCGCCCGGGCGCTGGTGGGACTGGGCTACGGCCTTTCCCTGCTCACTGCCCAAGCCTACACGGTGCGGGACGGCAAACTGGCCGACATGTTTGCCGGTGTCTATGCCGGATCCCTGTGCGGCAGCGCCCTGGGGGCCATGCTGGCCGAACGTCTGGGCTACGGTCCCGTTTTCGCCATCTCCGCCGTCATCCTGGCCTGTCTGGCCCTGGTGCCCCTGCGTCTGCTGCGCGGACAGGAAAAGCAGGAAGACGTCCGGGAAGAAGCCCCGGCCGCCAGACTGACGCTGCCGCAGATCCGCCGCCTGCTGGCGGACCGCCACTTCCTGGCTTTCATCCTGCTGGCTCTGCTGCCCTCGGCCCTGCTCTGCGTGGGTTTCCTCAACTACTTTTTGCCTGTCTTCCTCAAGCAGGCCGATGTGGCCCAGTCCAACATCGGACGCATCTACATGCTCAACTGCCTCATCGTCATCTACAGCGGTCCCCTTTTCGCCCGTCTGGTCGGCAACAGCCTGCACAAAGGCCCGCTCCTTTTCTGGGCCGGCATCCTCTCGGCCCTGTCCGTGGCCTGTTTCTGTTTCCTTCCTCCCCTGCCGGCTTCGGTGGCGGGCTCCATCCTGCTGGGACTGGCCACCGGTCTCAACATCCCGGCCCAGAGCGAATTCCTGCTGGAACTGGACATCGCCCGGGCCATCGGTGTGGATCAGGCCATGAGCCTGCTGGATGCCCTGCAACGCGTGGGGCAGGTCATCGGCCCGGTCTGCGTGGGGGCTGTCATGGCCATCATGAGCGTGGATGACGCCGCCCGCTGGGCAGGCATCATCCTGGTGGCCATTTCCCTTCTTTTCCTGTTGCTGGTCCGCCCGGCCCGCCATTCGGGAGGCAGGGCATGACCTCCGCCCGGGACTGGATCCGCAGCCGTTGCCCGGAGGCATTGGCTGCCTTCGAACAGGCAGGAGCGCAGACACTGGCGGACTATGCGGCAGGCTTTGGCGCGGATGCCGCCCTGCCCAGGCCGCCGCAAGCCGCTGACGACCTTGTGGAACTGGCCGCCGCGACCTGCGCCCGGCTGTATTCGCCCGATCTGGGGCAGGCCCTGCGCCGTGAACTGGAGAGCGATCTCCATGCCCTCACGGCCAACCATCACGGTGTGGATTTCCACCCGGAATTCTTCCAGGGCGATTTGCTGTTCGCCATGAGCTGCCGTCACGCCGTGCCCCTGTTCAATTGCGGCGCTGTCCCGGCCAACAACGTGGCGTATCCTCGCGGCATCCTGCTGGGATGCGGCACCCCGGAAGAGGTGAGTTTCCGCAGCCGCAAACTGCCCATCCTGCCGGGAAGGGACCGGCATGGGCTCATCAGCGTGCGCCCGGCGTTCACCGCCGCCGAGGTCACCCTGCCCTCGCAGCTTTCCGGCCAGCCGGAAGAGCCGCATGCTCTGGACCGTCTTGTCCAGGCCGTCTACCGCCATCCCCGCGTCCTGGAACAGCAGACATTCCGGGATCAGGCCAGCCTCATGAATGCTCTGCTGTGGCAGCAGGTCATCCCGAAAAGCTGTGATCTCCCGCCGCTGGTCTCGCTGGACATGCAATGGCTGTGCGGTCGCCTGATCACGGCCGATCTGGAACAACCGGACAGCCTTGTCCGGCACCTGCTCCTGCATCCGCCGCTGGCCGCTGCTATCTGGGATGCCCTCAACGGGCAACGGGCCTGCTGGACCGGGGATGCGCAGGGCCTGCAGCGAGGCACCTTCCTGTTCTGGGGCGTGGACGGCAAAGGCCGGGCCCTGGCCCTGCGGCCTGCCTGCGATTTCCGCTCGCTGGTGGCTGTCCGGGATGCAGGCTGGCGCCTGCCGCTGGATGCCCGTACCCTGGGCAGGGCCCTGGCGGAAGAGCGCATCCTCCCCTCGCTTTTCCTTTATTTCGCCACCGTGACGGCGGCCAGGGGCCTGCGCTGTGCCGGAGGCATCTTCCAGACCTCGTACCTGCCGCGCATGATCCGGGGCATCAGTACGGCTCTGCGGCACTGCGGTGCCGACGGGCCGGCCACGCGCATCGCCGGGGCATTCCGTCCCTGTCCGCCCTGCACGGGGCTGCTGCCCCTGCGTCTGCCCTGCCCTGACGGACCGTTGCGGCAGACCGGCCGGGGAGCCGGCGCCGCGGACCTCTGGCTGGCCGGCGGCCTCTCTCCCGCCCTGTGGCAGTCACTGCGGCACAGCCGGGTCGATCATGCCCTGGCAGCCTCGCTGCCGTATCATTATGAAGACCTGTCCGCTCAGGAGATGCGACCGCCGCTGCTGGACAGCCTTTTGCAACAGGCCCCGCCCATCGGGAGCCTGCCCTTTCTTGCGCCTTTCCCCCTGGAGATGCCTCATGCCTGAACTGGAGATAAATCTGGATGCCCTGGCTCATAATCTGCGTCTTATACGGCGCCAGGAACAGGCCTGGGGCTTCCGTTTCCTGCCGGTGCTGAAGATGGTGGCTTCCCACCCGGACGTCGTCGATTTCCTGCGTACGCAGGGCTATGCCCGCTACGGCATCGCGGACATGACGGAGCATCTTCTGTACGGACAGGAGCCGCCTGCACGCACAGGGCGCGTCCTGATCAATCTGGCGCCCCCGGACAGGGCGGACGACGTCGTCCGCCTGTTCGAACGCAGCGCCTTTTCCTGTGAGTCGACCTTCCGGGCCCTGGATGCTGCTGCCCGTGCCGCGGGCCTGCATCACGAGGCCCTGCTCATGGTGGATATAGGCGACATGCGCGAAGGGATCCCGCAGGAAGATGCCCCCGCCCTGCTGCGGGCCGTAGCGACCGCGTCGCAGCGTGCGGCCCATGGGCCGGGGGCCCATGTGGCGGGCATCGGCGTCAATCTCGGCTGCCTGTACGGGACCTGTCCGGACGACGAGAACATGGCCCTGCTCGAAGCCCTGGCGGCCCGGGCAGGCGCCCTGCTGGGGCATGCCCTGCACCGGGTCAGCCTGGGCGGGAGCATCTTCTGGAACTGGTTCGCCCGCCGTCACGGGCATGGACCGCATCTGCCGCCCGGCTGCATCATGGAATTCCGCATGGGGGATCCCCTGCTGCTTGGCCGGGACATGTACCGGGACGAAGCCCTGCTGGCCGGGGACTTCCGGCAGGATATCTTCCGCCTGTCGGCCACGGTGCTGGAAGTGACGGAACGGGACATCCGTCCGCCCCGACAGAGCGTCCACAACGGACGGGGGCTGCACGCCGACTGCCCTGATCTGGGAAAACGGCTCCGGGCACTGGTGGACTGCGGCAGCCTGCATACGGACGTCCGGGGCCTTTCCCTGGCCCGCCCGGACTGGCGGATATCCGATTTCAGCGGCAATTACGCCATCCTGGACTTGAGCGGCTGCCCGCAGGCTCCCGTGCCGGGAGAACATGTCCGGTTCATCCCGTCCTATTGGGCCGTGGCCCGTACCTGCCGTATGCCCCACATCCGCAAGACCCTTATCCACGATACTCTGCCGGGACGATCCCTTCCCGACTCCCGGCCCGCCTCTCCCCAGCAGGAGACGGCGCCCCTTTCGGAGGTTTCATGAAGACGTCACGATATGTTGCCCCTGTACTTGCCTGCCTGCTGCTCCTGCCCCTGCTGCTCCGGGACTGCGCCTTTGCCGCCCCTGCGCAGGCCGATCCCGACGGGGAAAAGGTATGGCGGGTGATCTATGTGGAAGGCGGCCCCTTTTCCGATTACCAGCGCATCTTTCAGGGACTGGCCCTGGGACTGGAGGAACGCGGACTGATCGAGAACGGGCATGTGCCCCTGCCCAAGGACAGCGAAGAAGCCCGCGGCATGTGGGAATGGCTGCACCAGCATGCAGGCGGCAAACGTCTTGTCTTTCCGGCGGACGGTTTCTACTCCGCGGACTGGGACGGCCAACAGCGGGAAAAAGTACGCCAGGATGTCCTGCGCCGCATACGGGAAAAGAAGGACGTGGACATGGTCCTGGCCTTCGGGACCTGGGCCGGACAGGATCTTGCCGCGCAGGATCTGCCTGTTCCGGTCATCGTCTCGTCCGTGACCAATGCGGTGGACGCGGGCATCATCCCCTCGGTGGAAGATTCGGGACGGGACAATCTGGTGGCCCCCATCGAGCCTGACCGCTTCAAGCGCCAGGTCCTGCTCTTCCACGATATCTTCGCCTTCAAAAAACTCGGCATCGCCTACGAAGATACCCCGGCCGGCCGCGGCAGCATCGCCCTCAACGAGATCGAGGATGCCGCCAAGGAACTGGGGATCACCCTGCTGCGCTGTACCGATACCTTCGACATCCAGGACACGGACCTGGCCTCGGAGCGTCTGCTGGCCTGTCATAAAAAACTGGTGGACCAAGGGGCCGAGGCTGTTTACCTCACGTACAATGTCGGTCTGCAGGCCGGTGCCATGCGCAGGGTGCTGCAGCCGCTGACGGATGCGCATGTCCCCACCTTTTCCCAGCTGGGCGCACCGGACGTGATCCACGGGGCCCTGCTGAGTGTGGCGCAATCCAATACGGCCGAAGAAGGCCGCTTCAGCGCCGGTCTGGTGGAGGCCATCCTCAAGGGCGCACGCCCGCGTGATCTCTCGCCGGTCTTCGAAAGCCCCGTCAGCATGGCTCTGAACCTTTTCATGGCCACGCTCATCGGCTGGAACCCGCCGCTGGAAGTGCTGGCCGCCGTGGACGAATTCTATCAGGAGATGAAGTAGACGCAGCCCCCTAGGACGCACGAAACACGAAAGGCGTACCGGATACCGGTACGCCTTTTTTGTCTGCCGGACGACATGCACCGCGTCATGCGTGACAGCCCGTATCAGGCGGCCGCCCTGCTGCCGGATACGGAGAGCCTGCCGCCAGGCGGTATCGGCGGTCGGCTGAGCAAGGGCCATATCGACTACGCCCCCTTTGCGGCCACGCTGGACTGTCTGCCCCAGGCCATGCAGGCACGCAACATCTGTACCGTGAGCTACCGTGTCGCTCTGCACCGGCAGGAAAAGACCTGGCAGTATGCGTCGCTGCGCCTGCTGGCCTATCGCGAGAGCCTTTTCGCGCAAGGCCATATGGTCACGGATGACGGTCCGGTGGAGCGTCTGTTCGACGATACGACCCTGCTGGCGCTGCATCGCATCACGGCCAGTCGCGTCACCGGACGCAGCTCTGCCGCCCTGCCGGACATCCCCGCACCGTCCGGCGAGGGGCTGGCATCATGGAAATGGAAGAAGAACCTTTCGAAGTCAGCCTGCGCTTTGCCCCGGAGGCCGCCACCTATGCGGCCGAACGCCGCTGGAGCCGGGACCAGCGTTGCGAAATGCATGACGACGGTTCCGTCACGCTGCCTATCAGGGCGCATAACGAAGCGGAGTGTCTTTCCCGGGTGCTGGGCTTTGCTGACAGGGCCCAGGTGCTGGCCCCGGACTGGCTGCGCAGGGAGATCAAAAAAACGGTCTCTGCCATGGCCTGCCTGTACCACACGCCGCACAAACCGGCAGACACGGCCGAAAGCGGCGGCTCGCCTGCCGCGGCCTGCTCCCTGCGGCTGCGGGAGTAACTCCCTACGGCTACGTCCCGCTTGTGTTGGGCAAGCCTGCTCCCTGCGGCTGCGGGAGTAACCCACGATGCCGGACCTGTGTGCATCCCTACCGGATGTTCCTCTATCAGGTACTTCGTCTTGGCCCACCCCGTTCGCATCCACGCAGGTTCCAGTCAGTCCGTACTCTACTTTGCCCCAGCGCCTGAAGGGCTCCTGGGATATCCATGCTCCGCCCTGCCGTGATTCTCCTTTCCTATCACGGGTAATGGGAAAAAAGTATTTTGCGGCATCAGAAGGTTATGGCATAGAGTCCATTGGAAATGAAAATGAATTTTTATTCCATAACAAAGGACGGACTGCATGACCATTCATTCCACTTTCGGCAAGCTGGCCTTCTCTCTTGCCCTGGCAGGGACATTCCTTTTTCCCGGCCTTGACGCCCGGGCCGCGAATGACACGACCGATACGCTGAATTTTGTCAACTACCGGGATGTCCGTGATCTCAACCCCCACCTGTATGCCGGTGAGATGTATGCCCAGGAAATGATCTTCGAGACCCTGGTGGACATCACGGCCGACGGTTACAAGCCCTGCCTGGCCGAAAGCTGGGATATTTCTGCCGACGGCAAAGTCTACACCTTCCATATCCGCAAGGGCGTCACGTTTACTGACGGGACCCCGTGCGATGCTTTTGCCATCAAGGCCAACTTCGATGCCATCCTGGAAAACCGTGCCCGCCATACCTGGCTGGAGATGATGCACCTGCTGGAAAAGGTGGACGCGCCTGATGCCCATACCTTCCGCATCTTCATGAAGGCTCCGTACTGGCCCATGCTTACGGAACTGGGCGTGACCCGTCCCTTTGCCATCATCTCGCCCAAGGCCATGAAAAACGGATCCACCAAGAACGGCGTGACGGCCTATGTGGGAACCGGGCCCTACAAGCTGACCAAGGTCGTCACGGACGAATACGCCGTGTTCGAGGCCAACGAGAACTACTGGGGCGAACAGCCCAAGATCAAGCGTGTCGTGGTCAAGGTCATCCCCGACAACCAGACCCGCATCCTGGCTCTGGAAAAAGGCGAGATCGACCTGATCTGGGGCAAGAACATGCTGGATGCCGATGCCCTGAACAAATACAAGGACAGCAAAGGGTTCGGCGTTGCCCTTTCCGCCCCCACCTCCACCCGGCACATCGTCCTCAACGGCCAGAATCCCGTACTTGCCGACATCCATGTCCGCAAGGCCCTGCAGCATGCCACCAACCGTGTCGCCATCGCCAAGGGGGTGTTCCACAATACCGAACTTCCCGCGGATACGCTGTATGCCCGCAGTGTCCCCTATTGCGACATCGATCTGAAACCCTACGAATATGACATGGCCAAGGCCGCCAGGATCCTGGACGAGGCCGGCTGGAAGCCGGGCTCCGACGGCATTCGCCAGAAGGACGGCAAGCGCATGGAGCTTGGGCTGCTCTACAACAGCAACAGCGTGACGGAAAAGACCATCGCCGAATACCTGCAGCATGAATACGGCAAGCTCGGCATCAAGGTGAGCCTGCGCGGCGAGGAAGAACAGTCCTATCGCGACAACATGAAGAACGGCCTGTTCGACATGATCTTCAACATCTGCTGGGGCATGCCTTACGACCCGCAGTCTTCCATGGCCGCCATGCGCCAGCGCGTCTACGGCGACTATGCCGCCCAGCTTTCCCTGCCCGACAAGGCCCAGATCGATGCGGCCATCACGGAGATCATGTCCTCCACCGATCCGGTCCGCAGGCAGGAGCTTTTCACTTTTGCCCTGACCCATCTGCATGAGGATGCCATCTACATCCCCCTGACCTACGAGACCAACAAGGCGCTCTTTACCAAGCGCCTCAAGGGGGTGGGCTTCAACCAGACCCAGTACGAAGTGCCGTTCACCAGAATGTACTTTGAAGGGAAATAGCGGGACGGAAGTCCCCGCAGGGAAGGGCTATCCCGCCACAGGCCGGCCCTTCCCCGCCTTTCCCGCCCGGATCGCCTCATGAAAAACTACATCATCATGCGCCTGCTGGCCACCGTGCCCCTGCTGCTGGGCATATCCTTCCTGTGCTTCGTTTTTATCAACCTTATCCCTTCCGACCCTGCCGAGGTGGCCCTGCGCATCCGCCAGACACCCATCATCACGGAAGAACTCATCGCCCAAACCCGTGCCGAACTGGGTCTGGATCAGCCCTTTCTGGTACGCTATGCCCACTGGCTCTGGGATTGCCTGCACTTCGACCTGGGCGTGAGTTACACCAACCCTGCGCGGACAGTGCTGGGCGAGATAGGCCGCTGTCTGCCGGCCACTCTGGAACTGGCCGGGCTCTCGCTGGTCTACGTCATCGTGCTCAGCCTGCCCATCGGCTTCCTGAGCGCCGTCTACAAGGACACATGGTTCGACCGCATCATGCGCGGCGTGGTCTTTGCCACCACGGCCATGCCCGTTTACTGGGTAGGCCTGCTGCTCATCTGGATCGTCAGCATCAAGCTGGACCTGCTGCCCACCAGCGGCTACGGGGGCTTTTCCAGCCTTATCCTGCCGGCCTTCACCGTGGCGCTGAGCTACATCTCCACCTATATCCGCCTGATCCGCAACAACATGCTGGAAAACATGCGCGAGGATTATGTGCTCTATGCCCAGGCCCGCGGCCTGAAGCAGCGCAGCATCCTCGTACGCCATATCCTGAAGAACTCCCTGCAATCCTGCGTGACCGCCATCGGCATGAGCATCCCCCAGCTCATCGCCGGCACCATCGTGGTGGAGAACGTGTTCGCCTGGCCGGGTGTGGGGCGCCTGTGCATCGCCTCCATCTTCAATCGCGACTATCCGGTCATCCAGGCCTATGTGCTGCTGGTAGGCGTGCTTTTCGTCTTCTTCAATCTGTTCTTCGACATCCTGCAGTATGTGGCCGACCCGCGCCTGCGCGAAAGGAAAGCGTAAATGTTGCAACAACTTTTCAAGAATCCCATGGCCCTGCTGTGCATGGGGATCGTCCTGGTCACGGCCCTGCTGGGCATCTTTGCCCCGTGGGTGGCGCCCAACGATCCCTATGCCAACGACATCCTCAACAAATTCGACAGCCCCTCCTGGCAATATCCCCTGGGCACGGACCATCTGGGGCGCTGCGTGTTCTCGCGCATGCTCTTCGGCATACGGCCCACGCTCTTCCTTTCTCTGCTGACCATGCTGGGCACCATCGGGCTGGGCGTGATCATGGGCATCACCGCAGGCTACTTCCGCGGCACGGTGGATGAAGTCATCATGCGTGTGGTGGACGTCATGCTCTCCTTCCCCAGCCAGATCATCATCCTGGCCGTGGTCGCCCTGCTGGGGGTGGACATCCGCAATGTGGTCATTGCCAGCATCTTTATCAAATGGGCCTGGTACGCCCGCATGATCAGGACTGCGACCATCAAGTATACGGGCATGAACTTCGTGCTTTTCTCCCGCAGCATCGGTTCCGGAAACTTCTACATCCTCACCCGGCACATGCTTCCCTGCATCGCCGCTGAACTGGCCGTACTGGCCTCGCTGGATACGGGATGGGCCATCCTCAACATCTCTACCCTCTCCTTCCTCGGACTGGGCGTCCAGGCCCCTGTGCCCGAATGGGGCGCCATGCTCAATGAAGCCAAGAACGTCATGGTCTCCAACCCCGAGCAGATGATCGTCCCCGGCATCGCCGTGGTGGTGCTGGTAGGGGCCTTCAACATGCTGGGCGACTGCCTGCGCGACGCCCTCGATCCCAAGGCGGTGCGCCAATGAACGATATCCTCACCGTCAGGGACCTGTCCGTCCACTTCCGACAGGGAAAGCGTCTGGTGCAGCTGGTGGACCGGGTCTCCTTTTCCGTGGCCAGGGGAGAATGCCTGGGCATCCTGGGAGAATCGGGCAGCGGCAAGAGCATGACCTGCAAGGCCCTGCTGGGCCTGCTGGACGACAACTTCCAGGTCACCGGCAGTTCCCGCTTTGAAGGCAAGCCCCTGCTGAGCCAGACACCGGAGCAGCTGCGCCGCCTGCGGGGCGGCAAGATCAGCATGGTCCTGCAAAATCCCATGTCCTGCTTCGATCCCCTGTACCGCATCGGGGAGCAGATGGCCGAGACCCTGCAGGAGCACACCGCCCTGAAAGGCAGGCCCCTGCAAAAAAGGATGGAGGACATCCTTCGCCTGATGCGCATCCACGACCCGGCGGACGTGCTGCGCAAGTACCCGCACCAGCTCTCGGGCGGCATGTTGCAGCGCGTCATGATCGGACTGGCCATCTGCATGCAGCCTTCGCTGATCATCGCCGACGAGCCAACGACAGCCATCGACTCCATCAGCCAGTATGCCATCATGCAGGAATTCCTGCGCATCAAGCAGCGCGGGGAAGTCTCCATGATCTTCATCTCGCATGACCTCGGCGTGCTGTCGCTCATCGCTGACAGGCTCATCGTCATGCATGACGGCAAGGCGGTGGAAAGCGGTACGGCACAGGAGATCTTCGACAACGCCACGGACACCTACACTCGACACCTCATCAAACAGCACAGGGCCGTCATGCACCGCTTCCTGGATGCGCTGCATGCTCCTGTCCCCGGAAGGATACCCGCATGAACACACTGCTCCACGCAGACGACATCCACGTCTCATTCAAAAAGGAAAACCAGAAAAGCCTGTTCGGCCGGGAACGGCAGCAGGTCTTGCGCGGCATCTCTCTGAGCCTCCGCGAGGGGGAATGCCTGGGCATCATCGGTGAGTCCGGCAGCGGCAAGAGCACGCTGGGGCGTGTGCTTTCCGGCCTGCTCAAACCGGAGCGGGGCACAGTGCGCATCAACGGGCTGGATCTGTATGCCAGACGCTCCGCCCGCGAGGCTGCCGCCCTGCACCACAGCCTTTCCGTCGTCTTTCAGGACTATACATCTTCGGCCAATCCCCGTTTCAGGGTGGAACATATCATCGGGGAGTCCTTGCGGGCCCTGGAACGCAGTACGGGCCAGCGTGTGGACCGTCGTGCCCGGATCTGTGAGCTGCTGGAGCAGGTGGGCCTGCCGGCCGCATTCATCTCCCGCTATCCGCATGAACTGAGCGGCGGTCAGTTGCAGCGTGTATGCATCGCCCGTGCCCTGGCCATCCGGCCGCGCATCATCCTTCTGGACGAGGCCATCAGCTCGCTGGACGCTTCCACCCAGGTGCAGATCATGGACCTGCTCATCGAGCTGCGCCGGGATCTGGGGCTTTCCTACCTGTTCATCACCCACGACCTGACCAGCATCACCTACCTGTGTGACCGGGTCGTTTTCATCGACGCGGGCACCATCGTGGAACAGGTGGACGATATCCGGTGCATCGCCATGATCCGTAACGATTATGCCCGCAACCTGCTGGGATCCGTCATGGGCATCGGCGTGGAGCACGGCAGCGGGGCTGCCCGCACCGGGCAGGATCGTTACGCGGCCATTGCCTGAGAAGGATAGATTCATGCCCCCGGTTCCTCCCCAGGCGGCCGCCCTGTCCGCCCCCTCCCGCAGGGAATATGCAGCCATGCTGCTGCCCTTCATCCTCTCCACGGTGACGCAGCCGCTCATCGGCGCCGTGGATACGGCTGTCATGGGACGCCTTTCCGACCCTTCCTATATCGCGGGAGTGGCCGTAGGTGCCGTCATCTTCAATACCCTGTACTGGCTGCTGGGTTTCCTGCGCGTGGGCTCCACGGGGTTCAGCGCGCAGGCCCTGGCCACAGGGGATGCGGAGGCCGCCTGGAAGGCATTCCTTTTGCCGGGCCTCATGGCCCTGCTGCTGGGCACGCTCATCCTGTTGTGCCGGGATGCCGTCTTTTCCGGTGCCATGTTCCTGTTGCGCCTTGATCCGGCTGCCAGAGAAGTCGCCGGGATCTATTACGACATCCTGATCTGGACGGCTCCCCTCACGCTGCTGAACTACGCCATACTGGGCTGGCTCATGGGGCAGGCCCGCATCAGGGCCTCCCTGCTCATGCAGATAGGCGGCAATGCGGTCAACATGCTGCTCGACTTGCTTTTCGTAAGCCTGTTCGGCTGGGGGGTACCGGGAGTGGCCGCAGCATCCGTACTGGCCTGCCTGTTTGCCACCATCACCGGGCTGGTCGCCATGCGGGACTCCCTGCCTCCCCTCCCTGCCCCGCTCCCCACTCTCGTCCGCGTGGGGGAAATGCTGCGCATAGCACGGGTCAACGGCAATCTGTTCCTGCGTACGGTCTGCCTGCTGACCCAGACCAACATCTTCATGATCACCACGGCATCTTTCGGGACCCTGACCATCTCGGCCAATGCCGTCATCCTCCAGATCATGCTGATCTTCTCCTATGTTTTCGAGGGGATCGCCAATACATCGAGCGTATTTGCCGGAAAGGCCGCCGGACAGGGCTGTGCCGCCATTCTGGAAAGGACACGGCGCCTTACCCTGCACTGGTCCCTCGCGGCCCTGCTGGGCATGACCCTGATCTACGCCCTGGGGCACACGCCTTTGCTGCGCCTGTTCACCGATCTGCCGGAAGTCCTGGCCGCTGCGGAACGGTATGCGGACTGGGGGATATGCTTCCCGGCATGCGCGGCCCTGGGCCTGACCTACTATGGCCTGTTCACGGGCAGCAGCCTGACCCGCCCGGTCTTCCTCTCCACCCTGCAGGCCCTCGTGGCTTTTGGTCTGGCCTGGCTGGCTTTTGTCCCTTTCTGGGGCAACCACGGCCTGTGGGGCGCATACCTGATCTTTTATGCCGGCAGGTCGTTCTTCCTGCTGCGCTACTGGCCCCGGCTGCGTGACGCGCCTTTCTTCAGGCATGGCGGCGCGGTCCTTTGCTGAACCTTATCCTGACAGAGACGTACATGAACTTTCATCAAGCTTCGCGGGCGGAAGCCGCCCCGGGACAAAAAACGATCGCCCTGCTCCGTGACCGTGACCTCTCCCTGCCCGTGACCACCATACACGGCAACAGACCCGGGCCGCGCGTGCTGCTTACCGCCGGCATACACGGATGCGAATATTGCAGCATACAGGCAGCCATAGAGCTGGCGGCAGAACTGGACCAGGACGTCGTGGCCGGACGGCTGACCATCGTCCACCTGGCCAACGCTTCGGGATTCAGCGAACGGCTGTCCGAGATCGTGGCGGAAGACGGCAAGAACCTGAACCGGGTCTTTCCGGGCAGGGATGACGGCAGCCAGGCCGAACGTCTGGCCCATCTCATCACCAGCCTGCAGGATGATGCCGATTTTTATGTGGACATGCACGGCGGTGATCTGCACGAAAGCATGCACCCCCTCGTCTTCATCCCCGGCGTGGCCGAACAACGGATCACGGACAGGGCAAGAGAGGCCGCCAAGGTCCTGGATGTGGACGTGCGCGTCCTTTCTTCGGCCACGACAGGAGCCTACAACTCCGCCGCCTTGCGCGGCGTACCGTCCCTGCTCATCGAACGGGGCGGCAACGGCGTCTGGTCCCGGGCCGAAGTGGATGCCTACAAGCGGGACATCCGGGCGCTGCTGGCCCATCTGCAGCTCTTGCCGCCCGTCACGGGGCTGCCCTGCCGGGAGCAGCGCGAGATCCGGGATGCCGTCTATCTGACGTCGAAGGACCAGGGCTGCTGGTACCCGGAAGTCACGCCCGGAGCGCCTGTCAGCCGGGGCACGGTACTGGGGACCGTGCGCGACATCTTTGGCCGTGCCATCGACTGCTACCGGGCCGAAAAGGACGGCATCATCCTGTACATGACGGTCTCTCTTGCCGTGAAGGCCGGTACGCCCCTGGTGGCCTACGGCTAGACACAAGGGCTGCCGGCCAGCGTGCAGATCCGCCTCTCCGGGGAGCGTCCGCCCCGGAAACACAGGCAGTCTGCAACATGCCGGCACTCTCCTCGTCCGGGGCGCGAAAAAGCCCCCTTGACGGGCCTCGTCCCGCAAGTCGCCCTTTTCACATAAAAAATACGCCTTCCGGCAAGCATCATCATGGAACTGCGCCAACTTGAACACTTTGTCACTACAGCCGATTTCGGCAGCACCCGGCGTGCTGCCGAGACCCTGTATACCTCGCAATCCAGCGTGAGCAAAAATATCAGCATGCTGGAAGAAGAGCTGGGGGTCACGCTGTTCGTCCGCTCCAACCGCGGTGTCTCCCTGACAGAGGCAGGCAGGGAATTTTATGACCAGGCCCACGCCATCCTGCAGAACGTCCGCCTTATGAAGCAGATGGGACGGCAAAAAAAATACAAGAAAATAAACATCTCCTGCTATCCGTCCACCATGATCTCGCGGCTGTTCTGCTTTTTGTACAACACCATCAACCACGATGAATACAAGATGTCATTTCTGGAAGGGACGGTGGAGGACATCGTGGACAATGTCCATACCGGCGTTTCCGATATCGGCATCGTCTACTTTTCCAAAGACCAGCATAAATGCTTCTCGCATGTCCTTGCCCACAAGGACATCGAATTCATCGAGATCTCGCAGCATGAGCCCTGCATCTACGTAGGGCCCAAGAATCCCCTGTATGACCGGGAAAGCATCAGCTTCTCCGACCTTGATGACAACAGCTTCATCCAGCCGGTCAATGACTTTTTTTCCATAGAGCATCACCTGGACAGGATCAGTGTGGGGATGTCCAAAGCGGCAAACTTCAAAAGCCTCTTTTCCACCAACAGCGACAATCAGATCATCGAGATGCTGCTGCATACGGATATCTGCAGTTTCGGCATACGTCTGATGAATGATTCCTTCAGGAAGTATGCCATCCGGGATATTCCCATAGATGGATGCGGAAAATGCCTTTCTTTTGGCTACATAAAAAAGAGGAATACGACTCTTTCCACGGAATATGAGACCTTTCTTGAGCTTGTAAGAAAATATCTTTGCGATCCCCAAAACAAAAAAACAACAGCATAAAACTACTGTCAAAGGAGTAACGGATATGAAGAAACACCTGGCCATCCTTTTTCTTGCGGCCGGCATGCTTCTGGGGGGAGCTCAGCAGGGCCAGGCCGTGGACTTCAAAGCCAAGGGCGTATGGATCAATATGCTCGAGTACGGCGGCGGGGGAAATTTCGTTAAAAATGACCGCAACGGCCATAACGTGACCGGATGGGGACGCTGGGGAGAGGACGAGTTCGAGGCCAAGACACGTGTCCGCCTGCAACTGGAGGCCATCGCCTCGGAAAGCCTTTCGGGGACCGTCTATTTTGAGATCGGCGCCGCCACCTGGGGCAGCGCATCCAAAGGAGGTGCCCTGGGTGCTGACAAGAATATCGTCAAGATAAAGCACAGTTATCTGGACTGGGTCGTCCCCGGTACGGCCGTCAAGGCCCGCATGGGCATCCAGCGTATCTTCCTGCCGGATTACGCCTCCGAGGCTTCGCAGGTCTTCGATGCCGACGTGGCGGGGATCAACGTGTCCGCCCCTCTTGGCGAGCATGCCGCCGTGACGGCATTCTGGGCACGGCCATTCAATGACAACTGGAGCGGGGGGGCGGACGGAACGACCCACTACCTGGACAATGTGGACGTATTCGGCCTTTTGCTGCCCCTGACCTTCGAAGGCGTACGCCTGACCCCCTGGGCCATGCTGGGCATGGTGGGCAGCAATGCCTTCCGCTCCGGCAATGACTACTACGGCAGCGGCTACGGTTCGGGCATAGGCCCTTCGTGGTATGCCCTGCCCGCCCACAAGGCTGACGGCACCTCGGCCAATGCCTACGGAACGGCATTCTGGGCAGGCCTGACCGGCGAGATCACGGCTGCCGATCCCTTCCGGCTGGCCTGGAGCGTCAATTACGGCACCTTCGATTCCGGTGAAGAAGCCCTGAACCGCAGCGGCTGGTATGCTTCACTGCTGGCCGAATACAAACTGGACTGGGGCACGCCCGGCATCTATGCCTGGTACAGCAGCGGTGATGACGACGATCCGACGAACGGTTCCGAGCGGCTGCCGTCCTTTGATTACAATAACGAATGCACCAGCGGTTTTTCCGGCTTCGGGACGCTCGGGACCTGGACCATCGGCCGCGATGCCGTACTGGGCTATACCCTGGCCGGTACATGGGGCTTTGGTGCGCGCATCCGGGACCTGAGCTTCATCGACAAACTCAGCCACACCATCCGTGTCAACTTCTATAACGGGACCAATGCCCCCAGGATGGCCCGCTACATCAAGGGAGAACTGGACGTTCCCGGCCATGCGGGCCGCAGCCTGTACGGCACGGCCTCGGACTTCAATAACGTCAACACCAATGGCGGCATCTACCTGACGCAGCGGGACTATGCCGCGGAATTCGGCATCATGAGCTCCTACCAGATCTATGACAACCTGCGTCTGCTTGTGGAAGCCAACTATATAGCCCTCTGGCTGGATCAGTCGTCCGATGTCTGGGGAGGTTTCAGCAAAAACGGCAGCTGGCACCGTGCCAACAGCATCGAGGACGCCTGGAACGTCAACATGAGCTTCATCTACAAATTCTAGGTTTCGTAAAGTGCGGGCCGGACATGTTTGACGCCGTCATCAGGCCGGCCTGCCGCACAAAACCTCTTCCTGCCGCAGGTGACCTGCCTTTCGGGGCTGTTGCCTGCGGCTTTCCATCTTGCGGGTCCCCGCCCACATCCGGGCATAGCCTGCGGCACTGCTGCGCAGGGCGATATACAGTAGCCCCCGCAGGGGCGTGGGCAGAAGATGCAGCAGCACATCGCGGCAGCCTTCCCGCAGGCGCAGGGAAAGCTGCTGTTCCAGTACCTGGCAAAGTATCCTGTCATTGTCGGTCATATGCTTACCTCCGCATATGCCGATAGTCTGGAGCCCCTCACCTGTCAGGATGATGTCGGACAACCGACATTCTCCCGACAGCCAAGCAAGGGGACGCCATGGCCAGTCCCGCCGGGCAGGCCTCAGGCCGACATGGGGCAGAAGCGTTCCGCCCCCAGGACATGCGCCGCCCCGGCACAGGAGGTACCGAAGAACAGCACCGGCTTGCCGATACCCAGAAAATTGACGAACGAACCGTTGCAAAGCGTGCTGCCCGTGCACAGCACCAGCTCGGCCCAGTCCCGCACCACATCCTGATAGGCTGCCATGCCGTCTTCCACCAGCACGCCGGACCGGACCGTCCCCACGATCTCGGGATTGAGATCCAGCACCCGCACGCTGAATTCTTTGGACAGCCGTGCCAGCAGCGCAGGCTGGAACCCCACCAGGGCGATGCGCGGCGTACCGAAGCGTTCCCGGACAAGAGCGGCATACCGTTCCGCGCACAGCTCCGGCCCGTCATCGCGACAGTGGACCGTATTGCCGATTTCGCCCACCGCCCGCAAAACGGCATTGAGCGTGGCCACCAGCATCCCGGCTGCCTGGGGATCATGTGTCGTGTCCAGTTCAAGCACATCGGCCAGCGAGCCCTCGAAATCCACCGGCGCACTGGTGAAGGCCTGCCCAAGAGCCTCGCCGAACCGGGCCTGGAGCATGACTTCCCTGCCGTTGAGGATGGGATAGTCCGTGCGCGCGGTCCTCCCTATGGCTTCTTCCGGGGTAAGGCCGCGGCTTTTCAGGCTGATGCTGCGCTCGTCCAGATGATGCCGTGCGATGGCATCACGCAATGCCTCCTTGAGGCGGGCATACAGGATTTCTTCCGTCATCATGGTCCATACCTCCGAATGGTAACGGGCGTCTTCCAGCCTGAAAGACGCCCCCAAAAAACACCAGTATAGCGGCAATAGCCGGCGTTTTCGCTGCCCTGTCATCCGCCACGTTGCCAGGCGCATGCCATGTCCCGGCCCGGACACCTGCAGCCAGACGGCGGAAGCCCTCCGGCCCCATCTTTACCGGTCCGACCGGAGAAAACGCTTGCCCCGGTCATGCTTGCCGCGGCAGACAGTCTGCCCGCAGCCTCAGGAAGAGCTCAGGCTCTCCTCTGCCCCGCCAACGAAAAAGGCTGCCCCATGCGGGACAGCCCTCAGATACATCTCGACTTCAGGCGCGCGGGACACGCCCGGATTGCAGATTGCGTTCCTGCAGGCGCTTGCGGGCCCGCAGGCTGACCCGGACGAGCCACGACACCAGGACCACGACCGCGATGCCCACATCGGCCAGCAGTACGCGCGAAGCGTTGAAGTGTTGCTCAAAGCCCCACAGGGTGGCCCTGTCCCATGCCGGATGGTAGATGAACCAGCCCAGGCCCATGGCCAGGCCCAGAGCCACAAAGGCGAGGACCAGCCAGTGTGCCGGGATGGCTTCTTCCCAGAAGAAGGAAGAACGGTAGAAGCGGCGCCGGGACAGCCAGACCGTTATAAGCACCACCAGAGCGGCACCGGCGGCCAGGAAGGAGAGGCCCTTGAGCAAAGCCCCTGCGATGCCCAGCAGCAACAGGATCACCGCCATCCAGAAGGCACGGTTCTGGCGCCGCTCCAGCCCATAGGCCACGAAGAGCAGCAAGGCCCCGGAAAGCGCACAGACCAGATGCCCGCCCATGAGCAGGGTACGGGGAAGGAAGTCGTCAAGCTGCGCCACCACGGCGGGCAGCGTCGGCAGCATGGCGGAGACCAGCAGGATGCAGCCGCCCACGAAGGTGGTGTAGGCCGCGATGGAATGGGAAAGTACCGAAAGCCAGCGCCCCGCTTCCCGCAGGGTATTGCGGCTTTGCCGGGCTTCGTACACGGCCAGCAGGGCCGCGGCGGCCAGCAGCGGCAGGATGAAATAGATCAGGCGGAACAGCAGCACGGCTGCAAAAACGGCCTGCTCGCGCGGGGTATGCGTCAGGTGCAGGATGACCAGCTCGAAGACCCCCACGCCACCGGGCACGTGGGTCAGCACCACGGCCACCTGCGCCATGAGGTAGCTGGGCAGGAAGTCGATAAAGCCGATGCCCAGATCATCGGGCAGCAGCACATACATGCAGGCGGCGGCAGCGATCAGGTCCACCCCGGCCACGACCATCTGGGCCACGGCGATGCGGGGGATGGGGAAGACGAATTCCTTGCCGAAGATATGGACCGGTTTGCGGATGGTGAAGCACAGCACCAGATAGGAAAGGGCAATGGCCAGCAGGATGCCCCCCAGGAAGCGTACGTCATGGATGGGCATCTTGGCCAGCAGCTCGTCAGGGATCACGGGCGGCGCCAGCAGGAAGACCACGCCGCACAGTCCCAGGGCACCGACCCAGAAGGTGACGGCCAGCATGAGCACAAGACGGACGATCTCGACCAGGGAAAAGCCCCAGGCAGAATAGAACCGGTAGCGGACGCTCGTACCGCCCAGCAGTGCCCCGAAGTTGTAGCTGACGGCCTGCCCTACCAGGGAGACGAGCCCCACACGCGGCAGGGGCAAGGATTTGTGGATGGCCTTCAGGGCGAGCCAGTCATAGCCCACCAGGATGATGTAGTTGACGATCATCAGGCCGATGGAGAAACAGATACTGCCCGTGGAGACCTGCTGGATGCTTTCTCTGATCTGGGCGATGCTGTAAGCTTTGAGCTTGTGATACAGGAGATATATGGCCAGCACGAAAAGTGCCGTTATGAGTACAGGCCCCAGGTAACGCAAGTATTTTTTCATGGCGTTCCGGCAAGGTAAGAAGTTGTTCAAATTATCTTCACCATATACGCAGCTGCCTCCCGGTGCAAGCCTCAACATGCCCGGCGGCATCCCGGCAGACGGGTGATCCGTATGGTCTGCGGGGCTTGACCAATATTGGGGCAACGGCTATAGTCCAAATAACGAATGCAGTTTTCACGCGCTCCGCTGCCCGCGCAGCGGACGCTTTTTTTTCATCTGACGAACAGAGGTGTATCATGGCCGTGACCAATATCCCCATTTCCAAGCAGGGCTACAAGCGTCTGGAAGAAGAGCTGGCCCGCCTGAAGAGCGAACGCCCCGCCATCATCCAGGCCATCAAGGAGGCCCGTGAAGAAGGCGACCTGCGCGAAAACGCCGGTTATGATGCCGCCCGCGAACGCCAGGGCATGGCGGAAGCGCGCATCAAGTATATCGAGTCCCGCATGGCTCTTTACCAGGTGGTCGACCTGGACAAGCTGAGCGGCGACAAGGTCATCTTCGGCTCCACGGTGGAAGTGGAAGACGTGGATACCGAAGAAAGCCGCACCTACACCATCCTCGGTCCCGACGAAGCCGAGCCCGCCAAGGGTTCCATCTCCTTCCTCTCGCCCGTGGGCCAGGCCCTGCTGGGCAAGGAAGTGGGCGACGAAGTGAGCGTGGACATCCCGCGCGGCCGCGTCACCTACGAGATCGTGGACATCACCTTCCGCGGCTCCAGCATCTTCGACTAACCGTTGGCACCGGAACACCATCAAGCCCTGCTGCATCCCTGCACAGGGCTTTTTTTCGGCTTCTGCCCCGCGGTCGTCCCTCTTCCCACAGGGAACTTGGCAGCTCCGGCCCCGCGTGCTATCCTCGCCCAGACCCATTCTGCCGCTTAAAGGTTCCCCGCATGCCCAACATGTTGCCGCGCCTCCTGTACATCCTTGCCGCACTGGCCTGGTTCCTGCTGCTCCGCCCCAACCCCGTCACCATCGTCATGGCCGGATGCTTCGCCTGCCTGACGCTGCCCGTCTACCGGCGTATGCGCTGCACGATCCGGCACTGGCGCAAGCGTCTGCGCCTGCGCCATCCGGGCAGGCTGGGGCACATCGTGATCTCCTGCTCCCATCGCCTGCCGCTGTACGGCTATATCGTCATGATCTTCTCGGCTGTGGTCATCCCCATCAGCACCCTGGTGCTGCTGGTGTCGCCCCAGGTGGCCGGCGGTCTGGCCAGGCTGCGGGAACTCCAGGCAAACAACTTCCAGCTGCCGCCCGAATGGGTCATGCGCTTCCAGGAGCTGCGCCACAGCCTGGCGGACTATCCCAAAGTGGACAAGATGATCTCGGAGTTCCTCAGCAACCTCGATGCCATGCTGGCCGATACCATGGGCCTGCTCATCAACCGCAGCGTGGACGTGCTGGGCGGCACCATGACCGTCCTCTGGACCCTGTTCCTCTTCGTGACGCTCACGGTCATCTTTGCCGCCTACGCAAGCCGCATCAACCTGATCACGGCCCGCATCTTCCACATACCGGCCACCATGCTGCGCCGTTTCGTCCTGGCCATCCGCCGGGCCCTGCAGGGCGTCATGCTGGGCATCGTCCTGGTGGCCATCGCCCAGGGGGTCCTGTGCGGTATCGGCTTTGCCGTGGCGGGCATCAAGCAGCCTGCCTTCTGGGGGCTGCTGGCCACGGTCGTGGCGCCCATCCCCTTTGTGGGCACGGCGCTCGTCTGGGGCCCGCTCTGTCTTTCCCTCTGGTTCTCCGGCGCCACCATGCCCGCCGTGGGCCTGGCCCTCTGGGGCACGCTGGCCGTGACCAGCGTGGACAACATCCTGCGCCCCCTGTTCCTGCAACAGGGCATCAATGCTCCTTTCTTCGTACTGATCATCGCCATCCTCTGCGGTCTTGGCAGTTTTGGTCCCATGGGGCTCATCATCGGCCCCGTGCTGCTGGCCATCGCCATGCAGGCTGTGGAAGAAGCCCATCAAACCTACCACCATATGGCCTGAAGCTCATGTTCCACTCCCCCTCCATCCCGGGGCGCTGGCTGTGCGTCCTGCTGCTTGTCCTTGCCATGCTCTCGCTGCCTGCCGGTGCCGATGCGGCCCGCAGGGCCCGCGCTGCCGTCATGATCAACCTGAGCAACGGCAAGGTGCTGTACGAGCACAACCCCAATCTGTCCATCCCGCCCGCCTCTCTGACCAAGGTCATGACCATGTATGTGGTCATGGACCGCATCAAGATGGGCCGCCTAAAACGCAACACCAGCATCCGTGTCCATCCTACGGCCCGGGTGGGCGGTTCCAGCATGCGTTTGCGTCCCCGCCAGAGAGTCACCGTGGACCAGCTCCTTACCGGTATGGCCGTAGCTTCGGGCAATGACGCCGCCATGGCCATATCCCAGCATATCAGCGGCAACAGCCGCAACTTCACCCACCTCATGAACCACAAGGCACGCCAGCTCGGCATGACCCGGACGGTCTTCAAGAACCCCACGGGCCTGCCCGCAGCGGGCCAGCGCACCACGGCCCGCGACATGGCCACCCTGGCCCGCGCCTATCTGCGCAGCCATCCCCAGGCCATGCGCTACCACAGCCTGCGCTCCTTCCGCTTCAACGGGCGCACCCTGGGGGCCACCAACACCATGCTGGGCATCCCCGGTGTCGATGGCCTGAAAACGGGCTGGACCGTGGCCTCCGGTTACAACATCATCGTCACGGCCCGCCGTGGCAAGACCCGCCTGCTGGTGGTGGTCATGGGCGGCAGGAGCCGCGCTGCCCGCGACATGGTCGCCCACAGCCTCATCGAGGCGGGATTCAAGGCACCCGCCTCTCCCCAGCAGGTACGCAAGCGCATGCGAGGTGTCCTTTAGCGCAGCACGTCTTGACCTCGGCACCTTCACGTCGTATGTTTTTCAAATCAATGGCCTGAAAGGCTCAACATTCAAGGGAGGCCCCCATGTTCGGCATCGGCATGCAGGAACTGTTACTTATTTTGATCGTAGTGCTGCTCATCTTCGGCGCCAACAAACTGCCGGAGATCGGTGGCGGGCTGGGACGGGCCATCCGAAATTTCCGCCGGGCCTCGTCCGAGCCTGACGAGATCGACATCACCCCCGGCAAGGACAAAAAGCCCACCTCGGGCGACGATGCTCCCAAAGCGTAGAGGATCCTGCCATGAAAGCTGAACAACTTTCCGTTTTTCTGGAAAACCGCGCCGGCCGTCTGGCCGAAGTGACCCATACGCTGGCTGAGGCCGGCGTCAACATCCGCGCTCTTTCCCTGGCTGATACCTCCGATTTCGGTATCCTGCGCCTCATCGTTGATGACCAGGAAAAAGCCAAATCCGTTCTCAAGGAACACAGCTTCACCCTGGGCCGCACCAGTGTGGTCGCCGTGCAGGTGCCCGATACCCCCGGCGGTCTGGACAGCGTGCTGCAGTTCGTCTCGCAGCATGGCATCAATGTGGAATACATGTATGCCTTCATCACCCGTGAAGCTGACTGTGCCATCATGATCTTCCGTTTCGACAAGACCGACCAGGCCGTGGATCTGCTCAAGAGCAACGGCTTCACTGTCCTGCCGCCGGATCAGCTGTTCGGCAACAAAGACTAGTCTATCTTGCAGCTAGCTGTTTTTTCAGGCCCCGCCCATGCGGGGCCTTTCTTTTTTCGGCCCGCAAGCAGCCCGACGTCTGCCCTGGTGCATCCGGTACCCCCGCCTTCACACCGGATTGCCTGTGCCGGCACAAGGCTGGCTGCACGCTTGCTGCCGCATCCTCTGCTTTTCATCCTGCTCCTGCCGTATTTTTCCCGGCCATTTCCCAGTACCCGGGAAAACAGCTGGGAAGAAAAGTTTTTTGTTTTTATAACATATTGATTTTATTTATTTTATGCTAAAAAATAACTTTTCTGCAAAAAAAATTCCTTTTTGCCCCTTTTCAAGCGCAAAGAGTGTCTTATCTACTATCCCGTTGCGGGACCGCAGCAATGGTTTACGGCGGTCATGACGCGATAATTTCAGCTCCGCCCCGCGGACGCTGTGCATGCCACCCAAGCGTGGCCATAAAAATTTTTGGAGGATCTGACACCATGAAACTGCAGCCCCTGAACGATCGTGTGCTGGTCAAGCGCCTGGAAACCGAAGAAAAGACCGCCGGCGGTCTGTATATCCCCGACACCGCCAAGGAAAAGCCCTGCAAGGGTCAGGTGATCGCTACCGGTCCCGGCAAGGTCCTGGAAAACGGCACCCGCGTTGAACTGGCCGTCAAGAAGGGTGATCAGGTGCTCTTCAACAAGTACGCCGGCACCGAAGTCAAGCTGGACGGCATCGACCATCTGGTGATGCGCGAAGAAGACATCCTCGCCATCCTGACCGACTAACGCATACGCCCGGTCATACACACTCTCCGCTTTTCGATTATTCCCAGGAGGAAAATATAATGTCCGCTAAAGAAGTTCTCTTCGACGTGAAAGCCCGCGAAAAACTGGCGCGTGGTGTTGATAAGCTGGCCAATGCCGTGAAGGTGACCCTCGGCCCCAAGGGTCGTAACGTTGCCATCGAAAAGTCCTTCGGCGCTCCCGTCATCACCAAGGACGGCGTGACCGTCGCCAAGGAAATCGAACTGGACGACAAGTTCGAGAACATGGGCGCCCAGCTGGTGAAGGAAGTCGCCTCCAAGACCTCCGACGCCGCCGGTGACGGTACCACCACCGCCACCATCCTGGCTCAGGCCATCTACCACGAAGGCGTGAAGCTGGTGGCTGCCGGCCGCAATCCCATGGCCATCAAGCGCGGCATCGACAAGGGCGTGGAAGCCCTGATCGGCGAACTGGCCAACCTGGCCAAGCCCACCCGCGACCAGAAGGAAATCGCTCAGATCGGTACCATCTCTGCCAACTCCGACGCCACCATCGGCAACATCATCGCCGAAGCCATGGCCAAGGTGGGCAAGGAAGGCGTGATCACCGTTGAAGAAGCCAAGGGCCTGGAAACCACCATGGACGTGGTGGAAGGCATGCGCTTCGACCGCGGCTATCTCTCCCCCTACTTCGTGACCAACGCGGAGAAGATGGAATGCGAGATGGACAACCCCTACATCCTGTGCACTGAGAAGAAGATCTCCAGCATGAAGGACATGCTGCCCGTGCTCGAACAGGTCGCCAAGGTCAATCGTCCTCTGGTGATCCTGGCCGAAGACGTGGAAGGCGAAGCCCTGGCTACCCTGGTGGTCAACAAGCTGCGTGGCGCCCTGCAGGTCGTGGCCATCAAGGCCCCCGGCTTCGGTGACCGCCGCAAGGCCATGCTGCAGGATATCGCCATCCTGACCGGCGGCCAGGTGGCTTCTGACGACACCGGCACCAAGCTGGAAAACATGACCCTCAACGACCTGGGTACCGCCAAGCGCGTGGTGGTCAAGAAGGAAGACACCACCATCGTTGACGGCGCCGGCAAGGCCGACGAGATCAAGGCCCGCGTGAAGCAGATCCGCGCCCAGGTGGAAGAATCCACCTCCGATTACGACCGCGAAAAGCTGCAGGAGCGCCTGGCCAAGCTGGTGGGCGGCGTGGCCGTGGTCCATGTGGGTGCCGCTACCGAAGTGGAAATGAAGGAAAAGAAGGACCGCGTGGAAGACGCCCTGAACGCTACCCGCGCTGCCGTGGAAGAAGGCATCGTGCCTGGCGGCGGTACCGCTCTGATCCGCGTGTCCAAGGTGCTCGACAGCATCAAGCCCGCTGACGACGACGAACTGGCCGGCGTGAACATCATCCGCAACGCCATCGAAGCTCCTCTGCGCCAGATCGCCCACAACGCCGGCTTTGAAGGCTCCATCGTTGTGGAAAAGGTCCGCCAGGGCAAGGACGGCTTCGGCTTCAACGCCGCTACCGGCGAATACGAAGACCTCATCAAGGCCGGCGTCATCGACCCCAAGAAGGTGACCCGTACCGCCCTGCTGAACGCCGCTTCCGTGGCCTCCCTGCTGCTGACCACCGAATGCGCCATCTCCGAAAAGCCCGAACCCAAGAAGGACGCTCCTGCCATGCCTGACGGCATGGGTGGCATGGGCGGCATGGGCGGCATGTACTAAGCCGCCGCGAAGCCCCCGCTTCCGACTGAATGAAAAAGGCCCCGCTTCCGGCGGGGCCTTTTTTTGTATCCGAAGCTTCCCGGCAATACGATCACGACCGGGCACACTTGCCTCGGCAGCAGCGAAACGGAGGTGGAGCCAACTTACCTGGGCAGACTTCCTTTGGACTCCGTAAAGCCCATCCCTTCCGCACTGTTCAAAATAATAAGGCGCCCCCCAGAGCGGGGAGGCCGGTGCCCGCCATGAGCAAGATCAATGAAGGAAGGATAGCAGGACAAAGCGATAGTCGCCTCTCCACGCCTCGCCTTGGACGTGAAAACATTGCTCAGCCTTCCTCTTCAAGCAAAGGGGGAGGCTCCGGACAGGGACAGCGCGATAGCATGCGGCATCTTTGCCCCTAACGCCCTGCTGAAGAAAAGATACAAAAAAAGCGGTCAGCCTGTTACAGCTAACCGCTTGTTTTTGTTGTGGTGCGCCCGAAGAGATTCGAACTCCTGGCCTACAGGTTCGTAGCCTGTTGCTCTATCCAGCTGAGCTACGAGCGCGTCGTGAGGGTGTTCTTATAGAAAAGCGGGCAGCCTGTCAATGCTCTTGAGGAAAGAAAATGATTTTTTTTGAAGCGTACTCTGGAGCGCGGTCACCGGGCCTTATCCTGTGGGATCGCCCTGCCCTTGAAGGATTGCTGAAAAAGCATTCCATCCAGTATGCAGATATCGACAGGATGCTGGCAGAGCCCCGCCTGGCCTTCTAGTCAGGCGTCTTTCCATTTACCATTTCTCCCGCCATGCCCTGCAAAACAATATCGCCCCGCCTGAAAACATCAGACGGGGCGATTCTCTTGACAGGAAGCCAGCTTATTGGACAGCGGGCGTACCGCGCAGGCAGCGCAGCAGGGCATCGTAGCTGCCGATGCCGTTCAACCCAGTGGACATGGCCACACACTGGCGGAAAGCCGCCGTAGCTGCGGCCTCAGCGGCAGTACACTGCTGCATGACGTCAGCATTGCCCTGCGAGAGCTGGGTACAGTAGTTGGCCGTGTCGTAGCCCAGCAGGTTCGCCACAGGCGAGGCCGGAGCAGCCGCAGGAGCCGGGGTAGCAGCCACGGCGGACTGCCCTCCTTCGGCAGGCGCAGCAGCGGTAGCGGCGGTGGCATCAGAGCCGGACAGAGCGCTGTTGAGCAGATAGCCGCCGGCAAGGCCGGCACCCACGCCCAGCAGGGCGCTGCCCATGCCGCTGCCCTGCGACTGCGGTGCGGCCATGGTCTGGCCGGGGGCCATCGTCTGACCATAGGGCATGCCCTGGGCCGTAGTGGGCTGGGTGGCCGTAGCGGCAGGAGCCGTAGTCGTCTTGGGAGCGGTCGCCGTAGCCGCCGCTGCCGGGGCAGCGTTCGTCTGTTGCGTGGCCGTCGGGGCAGGCTGGGTCACCGGTTTGCTGACCGTACGCGGGCGCACACGGTTACGCTTGACCGCCGCATCCGAACAGTCCACAGAGATCATGGCGCCCGCCACCAGAAGGCCCAGCAGCACGGTAAAGACCTTTTTTATCATCAACAATCTCCTTTAAAAAGGGAATAGCCACTGGAGGACAGTGCTTCGATTACTCCTTTTATAATGTAGCCTATTCCCTTTCCGCAGGCAAGACAGCTGGATAACAGGGAACATACAGGGAGGACAGTCCTTTCTTTGCCGGATCCGCCGATCCTGTCATGCGGCAGCCTGCTCCCTGCCCAACCGCCCGTGAACTTTACCTTCCTGACAGGATATGGAGACCCGTCGTCTCTCCCTCTTTCACGCGCACACGACCGTACAGGCGGGCCCACAGATATGCCGCTGCCGTCATGGACCAGGCAACAGCCAGCATGAGGGCAGCACCCGCCAGGCAGGGGACTACAGCATACCAGAAGCCCAGCTGCCGGATCTGCTCTCCGCCTGTGACGGCGATAAGGGCCGTGGCCCCTCCCGGCGGATGCACTGTCCCGCTCAGCAGCATGACGGCGATGGCTGTGGGCACGCAAAGGCATACAGCCCAGAAGGGCGGCAGCCATTGTGCGCAGGCCACACCGACCAGAGCAGAAAAAAAGTGCCCTCCCAGCAGATTGCGTGGACGGGACAACGGACTGTCCGGGGCTGCGAACAGCAGTACCGCCGAGGCACCAAAAGAACCTATCAACATGGGCACGCCGTAATCGCCTACGGCCAGTCTGTCCAAAGCCGCCACCAGTAACAGGCCGCAGCAGCTCCCCAGCCAGGCACGCCCTACCTTGAGAGCACTTGCGCCCCTTCCTGCCAACCATGCTTGTCCGGGCATCCTGATCTCCTTGTCTGTGTTTGAAGGTCATCCTCTTGTTCCACAGGGAGATACCCGCATCACGCCCGGGATTCCGTGTGCGGGCGCACGAAAACCATCTTTTCCCGGCAAGAAGCAGGATGGATTCCTCACCATGCAGGCGGACCAGCTTCGCTTTTGCACAGATCCTGTCCAGGGCATATCTTTCCGCCCCTGTTGCCTTGGTCCGCAGGGAACTATCCGGCACAAAACAACGCTTCGTAACATAGCGTCTGTCCATCCGTGCCTGCGGCTCCGCTTTGTCCACATTTTGGTATAAATTTAAAAAAATATAATTATATCGATATGATATATTTCAATTTTCAGTGATTGGGTGTTCAATCAATATATAGCGTATTAACTTTCTACATCCTGGTAGAAAAATAAAAATATCTTCATATCTAGTTGATTTATAAAGATTATCAACATCAAATCCCGTTTGTGCCGCAAAGCGCATGTTTGTGTATCCGACATATTTCTACCATTTGGTAGAAATATGCCTTTTCCAAGGATTCTTTTTCTCCTGCATTCTGGTGCGCTTTCGTTAAATATAAATTTTTTATAAGTGATTTTAGTATATTACATAAATAAACCTTCCTCATATCTGCTTCTGGCACAAGGATTGCTTTGTCCTGTGACGTCTGCCGCTGCTCGCTGTCTGAGAAAACGGCAATCATGTTTTCCGCAGTGCACAGGCCCGATACCTGTCGCACCGCCAGACCACAGGAAGGTTTTCCATGAATCCTGCAGACACCGCGTTCATCATCCTTTGCGCCACGTTCGTCATGCTCATGACTCCGGCCCTGGCCTTGTTCTACGGCGGGCTCGTCCGGTCAAAAAACATCCTCTCCACGTGCATGCACAGCTATGCCGCGCTGGGGATGGTCTCCATCCTCTGGGCCCTGTTCGGTTACTCCCTTGCTTTCAGCGGCGATATCTCCGGCCTTATCGGCAACCTTGACCATGTGTTCCTCATAGGTGTGGGAGGCGAAGCCAACGGCCCCGCAGCCAACCTGCCGCACAATGTCTTCATGGCGTTCCAGTGCATGTTCGCGGCTCTTACCGTGGCGCTCATTTCCGGTGCCTATGCCGAACGCATCCGCTTCTCGGCCATGCTGGTCTTTTCCGCACTCTGGACGGTCTTCGTCTATTGCCCCATGGCGCACTGGGTCTGGGGCGGCGGCTGGATGGCCAAGCTGGGCGCTGTGGACTTTGCCGGTGGTGCCGTGGTGCACATGGCTTCCGCCGCGGCGGCCCTGGCCTGCGCCCATGCGGTGGGCCCCCGTACTGACCTCGGCAAGACGCCCATGATCCCCAACAACCTGCCCATGACGCTCTTTGGCGGCGGCCTGCTCTGGTTCGGCTGGTTCGGCTTCAACGCCGGCAGCGCCCTGGCTGCCAACGCCCTTGCGGGCCACGCCCTGGTCACCACGCACCTGGCCACGGCCGCCGGCATCTTCGGCTGGATGCTCCTTGAATACCTGCGCTTCGGCAAGGCCACGACCCTGGGCGCCATCTCCGGTGCGCTGGCGGGCCTCGTCTCCATCACGCCCGCAGCCGGTTTCGTGGGAGCCATGCCCGCCCTGGTCATCGGCTTTGCCGGCGGCATGATCTGTTACGGCGGCATCCTGCTCAAGAACCGTCTGGGCTATGACGACGCCCTCGACGTGGTGGGCATCCACGGTGTGGGCGGTACCTGGGGCGCCTTTGCCACCGGCCTGTTCGCCTCCGCCGGCATCAACGGCGTCAACGGTCTGTTCTACGGCAACCCGTGGCAGCTCGTGGTCCAGGTCATCTCCATCGTCGCCACCTGGAGCTTCGTTTACCTGGTCAGCCGCATCCTGCTGAAGCTGACGGATTCCCTGGTGGGCCTGCGTGTGGATCCCGCCTCCGAGATCCGGGGCCTGGACCTCAGCCTGCACAACGAACGCGGCTACACCCTGTAACTGTCGAGACCTCTCCACCTGCTGTCAGGAATATCTGGAGCCCATCATGAAAAAGCTCGAAATCATCATCCGTCCGTCCAAGTTCGAAGAAGTGAAGCAGCAGCTGACCGCCATCGGCATCCACGGCATGAACTACAGCGAAGTGCGCGGCTTCGGCCGCCAGCACGGGCATACGGAAGTCTATCGCGGCACCACCTACGCCGTGGACTGCCTGCCCAAGATCAAGATCGAGATCGTGGTCCATGACGAAGCGCTGGAAAAGGTGCTGCAGGCGATCGACGTGGCCCGCACCGGCGAGATCGGCGACGGCAAGATCTTCATCTACGACGTGCTGGATGCCATCCGTATCCGTACCGGTGAGCGCGGCCCCGCCGCCCTGTAAGGATCCGCTGCCCAAAGTTTTTCCGTTTTCCTCCCCATCAGGCCTGCCGAGAAAGGTCTCACCCTCTCCCCTTTCCGGCGGGCCTGAAAAAAGAGTTCCAAGGAGTCCCTCATGAATGCCCGTACCGACGCCATCCGGCAGATCGCCCAGAGCCATCCGGACCACCAGCCCCCCGCCACCGAGATCGACACCATCTTCGGTTGTGACGTCTTCTCCCTCGACATCCTGCAAAAGCGTCTGCCCAAGCCCGTGTTCCGCATGCTGAAGGCCACCATCGCCCGCGGCGAACGCCTTGACCCGGACATCGCGGATACTGTGGCCTGCGCCATGAAGGACTGGGCCATCAGCAAGGGCGCCACGCACTACACCCACTGGTTCCAGCCCATGACCGGCCTGACGGCCGAAAAGCACGACGCCTTCCTGACCCCCACCGGCGAAGGACGCGTCATCAACGAGTTCTCGGGCAAGATGCTCATCTGCGGCGAGCCGGATGCCTCCTCCTTCCCGTCCGGCGGTCTGCGCTCCACCTTCGAGGCCCGCGGCTACACGGCCTGGGATCCCACGGTCCCTGCCTTCATCATCGGCCGCACCCTGCATGTGCCCACCCTGTTCTACAGCTATTCGGGCGAGGCCCTGGACCGCAAGATCCCGCTCATGCGTTCCATTTCCGCCCTTTCCCGCCAAGCCCTGCGCATCCTGCGCCTGTTCGGCAACGATACGGCCACCTTCGTGCGCCCCAGCGTGGGACCGGAACAGGAATACTTCCTTGTCGACCGCCGTCTGGCCGCCCTGCGCCCCGACCTGCTGCTGGCGGGCCGCACGCTGATGGGCACCCCGCCCGCCAAGGGCCAGGAGATGGAAGACCACTACTTCGGCTCCATCCCGGCGCGCGTCATGGCCTTCATGCAGGATGTGGAGGACGCCCTGTTCCGCCTCGGCATCCCGGCCAAGACCCGGCATAACGAGGTGGCCCCCGGTCAGTTCGAGATCGCGCCCATCTACGAGGACGCCAATATCGCCACCGACCACAACATGCTCATCATGAACCTGCTGCATGAGATCGCGCCGCGGCATGACTTCATCTGCCTGCTCCACGAAAAGCCCTTTGCCGGCGTCAACGGCAGCGGCAAGCACAACAACTGGTCCATCAGCGATTCCGAGGGCAACAACCTGCTCGATCCCGGCAAGACCCCGCTGGACAATGCCCAGTTCCTCGTCTTCCTGGCCGCCGTGCTGCGGGCCGTGCACAAGCACAGCGCCGCTCTGCGTCTGGGCACGGTGGGTGCGGGCAACGATCACCGTCTGGGTGCCAACGAAGCCCCGCCGGCCATCATCTCCGTCTATCTGGGCGACATGCTGACCGACGTCATCGACACCATCATGAACGGTGTGACCCACAAGCCCGGCCGCACCAGCATGGAGATCGGCGTTTCCTCCCTGCCGCCCCTGCCCGTGGATCTTTCCGACCGCAACCGCACCAGCCCCTTTGCCTTCACCGGTAACAAGTTCGAATTCCGGGCCGTGGGTTCCTCCCAGTCCATCGCGCCGGTGAACATCGCCCTGAATACGGCCATGGCCTGCGCCCTGGACGACATCGCCACCGAGCTGGAAGCCACCGTGGGCTCCGGCACGAGCCTCAACGCCGCCCTGCAGGAGCTGCTGCCCCGTCTGTTCCGGGAACATCAGGCCGTGGTCTTCAACGGCAACGGGTACTCGGAGGAATGGCCCGTGGAGGCGGCCCATCGCGGCCTGCCCAACCTGGCCACCACCGTGGATGCCCTGGAACGCTACAACACGCCTGAAGTCATGGACGTGTTCCTGCGCCAGAACGTGCTTTCCGAACGCGAGATGCTGGCCCGGCAGGAGATCCTGCTGGACACCTACGCCAAGACCATCGCCATCGAAGCCTCGCTCATGCTGGACATGTCCCGCACGCAGATCCTGCCCGTCGCCCTGCAGGAGCAGGCCGCTGCCGCCGATCTGGTGCTCAAGACCCGGGCCGTCAGCACCGAGGCCGCCATGGAAGAAGAGCGCTTCACCTGCCTGCGCGGCCATACCGTGGGCCTGAACGGTGCCCTTGCCGCCCTGGAACAGCAGCTCGCCGCGCTGCGTGCCGCTGCGGACGCCCACACGGCCGCCCGTATTGCCCGTGACGGCGTGGTCCCTGCCATGCAGGCCTGCCGCGAACACTGCGACGCCCTTGAGCGCATGCTCAATGCCGCCGTCTGGCCGCTGCCCTCCTATGCGGAGATGCTCTGGCTGCACTGATCCCCGAACTGGTCCCTTTGTCTCCCCGGGCCGGGCATGACCATCCCCGCCCGGGGACGTTTTCCCTCCACTCCCCCAGCCTTCCCAGGAGTGACATATGAACGGTCTTTTCGATCCCCGCCGGGAGCATGATGCCTGCGGTGTGGGTTTTGTTGCCTATCTGGACGGCCAGAGCCGTCATGACGTGATGCACATGGCCCTGGGTGCCATGACCCGCATGGCCCATCGTGGCGGCGGTGACGGCAGGAACGGTGACGGCGCCGGCATCCTCTTCCCTCTGCCGCGCGATTTCTTCCTGCGCCAGTGGCCCGCGTTGTCGGTCTGCGCCGCCCCCTGGGCCGTGGCCCAGCTTTTCCTGCCCCGGGATGCGGCGCTGCGGGCACTGTGCCTGCAGCGCTTCCGCGAGATCTTCACGGCCTGCGGTCTGCGCGTGGAAGACGAGCGCGACGTCCCTGTGCGCGAAGACGTGCTGGCTCCCGCTGCCCGTCAGACCATGCCCGGATTTTTGCAGCTGCTCGTCCTGCCGGATACCAGCTCCCCCGAAGCCGCCGAGCTCCATGATCCCGAAGCCCTTGAACGCCGCCTGTTCCTTGCCCGGCACATGGCCGAGAACCTGATCTGGAAGGAACTGCGCCGGCAGGGACAGGACACCCGACTCTTCTATGTGGCCAGCTGCTCCTGCCGGAGCATCGTCTACAAGGGCATGCTCCCCGGCTCCCGGCTGGGCGAGTTCTATACCGATCTGACGGACGAGGACTGCGCCGCGCCTTTTGCCGTGTTCCACGAACGTTTTTCCACCAACACCCTGCCTTCGTGGCCCCTGGCCCAGCCCTTCCGCCTGGCCGCCCATAACGGCGAGATCAACACCCTGCGCGGCAACGCGGCCCACATGGGCGTGCGCGAGGCCGTGCTCGCCTCGCCCCTGCTGGGGGCGCATCTGAAGGACGCCCTGCCGGTCATCAATCCCGATACCTCGGATTCCGGGACCCTGGACAACGTGCTGGAGCTGCTGGTCCGCGCGGGCTACACCCTGCCCCACGCCCTGATGATGATGGTCCCCGAACCCTTCGGGCCCACCTTCGTCATGGGCGACAACAAGCGCGCCTTCTATGAATATCACTCGTCCCTCATGGAACCCTGGGACGGCCCCACCTGCCTCGTCTTCACCGACGGCTGGCGGCGCGTAGGCGCCATGCTCGACCGCAACGGCCTGCGCCCCTGCCGCTGGAGCGTCTCCCGGGACGGCCTGATGGTGCTCGGCTCGGAAAGCGGCCTTGTGGACGTGCCTGAAGAGGACATCATCCAGCGCGGCCAGCTCCAGCCCCGGCGCATGATCCTGGCGGACGTGGAACACCACCGCATCGCGCCTGATGCGGAGATCAAGGGGCAGGTCATCCGCTCCCAGCCCTGGCGTCGCTGGCTCCAGAAGCACGCCGTGCGCCTTGAGACCCTGAACGGCATGGGCGAAGAAAGCGATGCCGTGCACGCCCTGCCGCCGCTGGACCGCCGTCTGCGTCAGGCCGGTTGCGACAGCAGTTGGCAGCGTCAGGTCCTCGTGCCCATGGCCGAGAACGCCCAGGAGCCCGTCTGCTCCATGGGGACGGACAAGCCCCTGCCCTGCCTCAGCGACGAGCCGCAATCCCTGTTCCGCTGGTTCAAGCAGCGTTTCGCCCAGGTGACAAACCCGCCCATCGACCCCTACCGGGAACAGTTGTCCATGTCGCTCATGGGCCATGCCGGACGTGCGGGCAACATCCTGGAACCGGGCCCCGAAAGCTGCGCTGTCCTGCGCCTGCCCCATCCTTTCCTCACCACGGACGACATGCGCCGGATCCGGGCCTCGCGGCGTCCCGCCGTCCGGGCCGTCACCCTTGACGCCACTTTCCCGGCCCACGGCGACGGGGAAGCCCTGCGCGCGGCCCTCGATCGCCTGTTCGCGGACGCCGAGGCTGCCATCGCCCAAGGGGCCACCATCCTGGTGGTGAGCGATACGGCCATGACGGCGGACAAGGCGCCCATCCCCGCCCTGCTGGCCTGCGCGGGCCTGCACCATCATCTCATCCGTGCCGGGCTTCGCCATGCCTGCGGCATCATCGCGGAAAGCGGCGAAGCCTGCGAGGTCATCCACATGGCGCAGCTCATCGGCTACGGCGTCAATGCCGTCTGCCCGCACGCGGCTCTGGATGCCGTCCGCCGCATGGCACGGGAAGGCCGCCTGAGCACGGACACCGGCCCTCTTGACGAAGAAGACGCGCAGGAACGCTATATCAACGCCCTGAAGAAGGGCCTGCTCAAGGCCTTTGCCCGTCTGGGCATCTCCACCCTGCGATCTTTCCGCGGCTCGCAGCCCTTTGAGGCCCTGGGACTGTCACAGGATGTCATCGACCGTTATTTCACGGGCACGCCCTGCTCCATCAGCGGCATCGGTCTGGAGACCCTGGCCCGCGATGCCGCCCTGCGTCACGCGCAGGCCTGGGACGATGCCGATACCACCGCTGCCGCCCCTGCGGCGCGTCTCTGGAGCCCCCGTACCGTGCGCGCCCTGCATACGGCCGTCAATGAAGATACGGACGGACAGGCTCCCTCCCCGGCCTGGCAGACCTTCTCCAGCCTTTGCAACGAACAGGAAGCCCAGGGCTTCACGCTGCACTCCCTGCTGGAGATCGCGCCCGACCCGGCCCGCGCCCCCGTCCCTCTGGACGAGGTGGAGCCGGAAGAGGCCATCCTGCGGCACTTCGTCGGTGCGGCCATCTCCTATGGCGCCATCAGTGACGAAGCCCACCGCACCCTGGCCGAAGGCTGCAATGCCTGCGGCGTGCCCTCCAACTGCGGTGAAGGCGGCGAGGATCCGGCCCGCAACACGCCCCGGACGGACGCGGACGGCCGTCGTCATGACGCGCGCTCCCGCATCCGCCAGATCGCTTCGGGCCGCTTTGGCGTCACGGCGGAATATCTTGCCCATGCGGAAGAGATCCAGATCAAGGCGGCCCAGGGTGCCAAGCCCGGTGAAGGCGGCCAGTTGCCCGCCTACAAGGTCACGGTGGACATCGCCCGCGTCCGCGCCACCATGCCCGGGGTCTCCCTGGTCTCCCCGCCGCCGCATCACGACATCTACTCCATCGAGGATCTGGCGCAGCTTATCTACGACCTCCGTCACCTCAATCCTTCGGCCCGCATCTCCGTCAAGCTGGTGGCCGAAAGCGGTGTCGGGACCATCGCGGTGGGTGTGGCCAAGGCCGGTGCGGACTGCGTGGTCATCTCCGGCCATGACGGCGGCACCGGTGCCAGCCCGCATTCCGCCATCCACTATGTGGGCCTGCCGTGGGAATCCGGTCTGGCCGAGGCGCATCAGGCGCTGGTGACCTGCGGCATGCGCCGGCGGGTGTCCCTCCAGACCGACGGTCTGCTGCGCACCGGGCGCGACGTGCTCGTGGCTGCCCTGCTGGGCGCCGAGGAATTCGCCTTCGGGACGGCGCTGATGGTCAGCATGGGCTGCGTCATGTGCCGCAACTGCATGAAGGGCCGCTGCCCGGCGGGCATCGCCACCCAGGACGAAAAGCTGCGTGCCCGCTTCAAGGGCCGCCCCGAACATGTGGAACGTTTCCTGCGCCTGCTGGCCGGGGACGTGCGCCGTGAACTGGCCGCCCTGGGCTTCCGCTCCCTGAACGAAGCCGTCGGCCATGCCGATCTGCTGGCACAGCGTACGGACATCACGGGCCGGGCGGACTCCCTCGACCTTTCGCGCCTGCTCTGGACGCCTGACGCGGCCTGCGAACACCATGCCGGAGGCTTCCCCCGTGTCTGTGAACCCACGGCCCTGGAACAGGACCTCGATCAGGCCGCCGAACCCGTGCTGGCGGGACAGTGCGACCATCTGCGCATCGAGCGGACCATCCGCAATGTGGACCGTGCCGTGGGCGCGCGCCTTTCCGGCAGCATCGTCCTGCGTCACGGGGCCGCCGGTCTGCCCCAGGACAGCCTGCACCTCCACTTCCACGGCCAGGCCGGGCAAAGCCTCGGGGCCTTCCTGGCCCCCGGCGTGACCCTTGAGGTGGAAGGCAGCGTCAATGACTACGCGGGCAAGGGCCTTGCCGGCGGCACCATCGTGGTCCACCCCGATGCCGGGGCCCGCTTCGTGGCGGCGGAACAGGCCGTGGCCGGCAACGTGGCCCTGTACGGCGCTACCGCCGGGGAGGCCTACTTCTGCGGCCAGGCCGGGGAACGTTTTGCCGTGCGCAACTCCGGTGCCTGCGCCGTGGTGGAAGGTGTGGGCGACCACGGCTGCGAATACATGACCGGCGGTACCGTCGTCGTCCTGGGACGCACCGGCTACAACTTCGCCGCAGGCATGAGCGGCGGCACGGCCTTCGTCTACGATCTGGACGAGCATTTCCAGAACCGCTGCAACATCGAAAGCGTGGATCTGGAATCCGTCTGGCAGGAAGAGGATCAGGCCCTGCTGCGCCGCCTGGTGGAACGGCACGCGGCCTGCACCGGCAGCGCCAAGGCAGCGTCCCTGCTGGCCAACTGGGATGCCGCCCTGCCGCTCTTCGTCAAGGTCATGCCGCTGGATTACAAGAACGTGCTCCGCCGTCAGGCGGAAGCCGCCCACGACGCGGAGACCGCCTCCGCCACCGAAGAAGTGTTCCATGTACGAGGAGAGAACGACCATGCGTAAGATCGCCTTCACCAAGATGGAAGGCTGCGGCAACGATTACGTCTATCTTGACGGATTTTCGGAAGATCTGCGGCTCGCGGAAGGGGACATCCCCTCGCTGGCCCGTGCCGTCAGCGACAGGCATTACGGCGTGGGCTCCGACGGGCTGGTGCTCATCCTGCCGCCCACCTCACCGGACAGTGCCGACCTGCGCATGCGCATGTTCAATGCCGACGGCAGTGAAGCCGAGATGTGCGGCAACGCTTCCCGCTGCGTAGGACGCTTTGCCTGGGAGCATGCCCTGACCGACAGGCCCGTCATACGCCTGGAGACCCTGGCCGGGGTCAAGCTCCTGCAGCGGGTGGACGATGCCGGGGGCTGCCCCTCCCGTGTCTGTGTGGACATGGGCACGCCGGAACTGGCCCGGCAGCGCATCCCCGTCCGCCCCGACACGACATCGGATCCCGAAAGCCCGTGCATCGGCCAGCCCATCCGGGTGCTGGATCGTGAATGGGCCGTGACCTGCGTGTCCATGGGCAATCCTCATGCCGTGGTCTTCGTGGACGATGTGGACAGTCTGGATCTGCCTGTGGTGGGCCCGGCCTTCGAACACCACCCCTGGTTCCCCAGCCGCACCAATACCGAATTCGTGCAGCTCATGGACGCGGGACATGTACGCATGCGCGTCTGGGAACGGGGTGCCGGAGAGACCCTGGCCTGCGGTACCGGCGCCTGTGCCGTGGCCGTGGCCTGCCATCTGACCGGACGTACGGGAAGGGAAGTGGCGGTGCAGTTGCGCGGCGGCACGCTGGACATCCGCTGGGATGAACGGACGGGGCACGTCCTGATGACCGGCCCGGCCCGCACCGTTTTTTCTGGAGAATACAGCCCTGCCCAGGGACAGGAGGACTAGCCATGATCCGCAGCAACGAACATTACGCCGGACTGCCCGGCGCCTATCTTTTCGCCACGGTGGCCGCCAGGGTCCGCGCGCACCGGGAACAGCATCCCGCCCTGCCCGTCATCAGCCTGGGTATCGGCGACGTGACCCGCCCCCTGCCGCCCGCTGTCATCACGGCCCTGCATTCGGCAGTGGACGAGATGGCCTCGTCCGCCTCCTTCAAGGGGTACGGCCCGGAACAGGGTTATGATTTCCTGCGCGAAGCCATCGCCGCGCATGACTACCGGGCCCACGGTGTACAGATGGACGCCGCGGACATCTTCATCAGCGACGGTTCCAAGTGCGACGTGGCCAACATCCAGGAACTGTTCTCCCTGTCCTGCCGCGTAGCGGTCACCGACCCCGTCTATCCCGTCTATGTGGATTCCAATGCCATGGCAGGCCGCGCGGGCCGGTGGACGGGCGAGCGCTGGAGCGACCTCATCTATCTGCCCTGCACGGAAGCCAACGACTTCGTGCCGGACTTTCCCGACGCGGTGCCCGACATCATCTATCTTTGCTATCCCAACAATCCCACGGGCACGGTGCTGCACAGGGATGCTCTGGCTGCCTGGGTGGACTATGCCCGCCGCCACGGGGCCCTCATCATCTATGATGCGGCCTATGAAGCCTTCATCAAGGATACGGACAGCGAGGTGCCGCACAGCATCTTCGAGATCCCCGGCGCCGAAGAAGTGGCCGTGGAGTGCCGCTCTTTCTCCAAGACGGCGGGATTCACGGGCCTGCGCTGCGCCTTCACCACCATCCCGGCCGCGGTGACCATCCCCGGCCCGGACGGTTCCCGCGTCTGTCTGCAGGACATGTGGAAGCGCCGCCAGAGCACCAAGTACAACGGCTGTCCCTACATCGTGCAACGTGCCGCCGAGGCCGTCTACAGCCCAGAGGGGCAGGAACAGGTCCGCGCCACCATCGCGGCCTACATGGCCAATGCGGCGCGTATCCGTTCCGGTATCGAGGGCATGGGCCTTTCCTGCTACGGCGGCATCCATGCCCCTTATATCTGGGTGAAGACGCCTGACGGCATGGGTTCCTGGGAGTTCTTCGACCTTCTGCTCTCCCGCACTTCCCTGGTCTGCACCCCCGGTGCGGGCTTTGGGCCCAGCGGCGAAGGCTATGTACGCTTCACCGCTTTCGGCAGTGAGGAGGATACCACCGAGGCCCTGGAACGTTTGCAGGGACTGAGCTTGTAAATCTCATTCGGGGATGGGCCCTTGCCAGCAAAGCGGCAGGGCCCATCCGCCACACTTTTGTCTTCTTTTGGAAGGACAGACACTCTTTTCCCCAAGGGCATACCGGAGCGCGGGGAAGGCACGAAGCGCTCCCTTATGCATAAGGCCCGCCAGAGCATGACTCCGGCGGGCCTTTTTCGTGCTGCAACAGACAAAGAGCGGATGCTGCGGCCATCAGCACGGATGGGGACAGCCTCCGCCCTTCCCAAGCAAATCCTTGCATCAGTGCTGGCGGAAATCCTTGTAGCTGATGCCATGTTTCTTCATACGCAGGGCCATGACGCGCTCCGTGAGCCCCAGGGCCTGGGCCGCATGCCCCATGTGCCCCTTGTGCCGGGCAAGGGCATCGGTGATGCAGGCGCGCTCCAGCTCGTCGAGACGATCCTGCAAGGTGCCGGAAGCCGTATAGGGCTCCACAGGTCCCTTGTGCGCCTCCGGGCCGAACGGACAATGCGTACTGTGCAGTTCACGCGGCAGATGCTGGGGCAGGATCAGACCATCCTGACCGACCAGGAGCACGGCCCTCTCCATGACGTTCTCCAGCTCACGGATATTGCCGGGCCAGGAATAACGTTGCAGCATGTCCATGACGGCCAGCGAGATGCGGATGCCTGAACGTCCGTTGGCCGCAGCGTACTTGTCCACGAAATAGGCCGCCAGCGGCTGGATGTCGTTCTGCCGTTCGCGCAGGGGCGGCATGTGGATGGGGAACACATTCAGACGGTAATAGAGGTCGCGGCGGAACGTGCCCTCCTCCACCATGCGGGCCAGATCCCTGTTGGTGGCCGTGATGATGCGCACGTCCACGGACAGGCTCTCCGTACCGCCCAGACGCTCGAAACAGCGCTCCTGCAGGACACGCAGCAGCTTGGCCTGCGTCAGCAGGGAAAGTTCCCCCACTTCATCAAGAAAGAGCGTCCCGCCATCCGCCAGCTCGAAGCGTCCCTTGCGTATGCCCGAAGCACCGGTAAAAGCTCCCTTCTCATGGCCGAACAGTTCGCTTTCGATGAGGTTTTCCGGCAAGGCCGCACAGTTCAGCGAGATGAACGGCCCCTTGCTCCGCTTGCCGGCGGAATGGATGGCATGGGCGGCCAGCTCCTTGCCTGTGCCGCTCTCGCCGTACAGCAGCACCGTCGTCGTGGAAGGCGCCACCTGCGAGATCTGCTCATAGACAAGGCGCATGGCATCGGAATTGCCGACAAAACCGTGCGGACGCAGCGGCGCGGACAGCGCATTGCGCAGGCGCATGTTCTCTTCGATGGCCGCGACACGCTCGTCCATGACGTTTTGCCGCGCCCTGGCCGCATGGGCGATCATGGACGCGATGATGGTCAGGATGCGCTCGTCTTCTTCCAGCGTCACGGCATCCGCAAAGACACGGTCCACGGAAAGGGCGCCCAGGACCTCGTCCTCGAATTTGATGGGCACACAGATGAAGGCGATGGTATCCTTTTGCAGGTCACGGGAACGGGTACGGTTCAAAAAGATGGGGCTGGCCGAAACATTGGAAACGACCATGGGCTGGCCGCTCTGGATGACGCGCCCCGTGACGCCCTCACCCAGCGCATAATGGCCCCGCCGCTGCTCGGCGGGATTCAGGCCGTGGGCCACCTCGATGCGGATCTCGCCGGTATGGGGAGACACGAGGGTGATCATGCCCCGCATCATGTGCAGGTGCTGCGCCATCAGAGAGAGCGTCGCCTCCAGGCTGTGGCTGATGTCGCGGGAATGGTCGATGACCTGGGAAAGGTCGAACAGCAGCCGCAGCTCGCTGACCGTTTCACGTACGCGCTGCCGATGCGACGGCAGCACAGGAGATGTGGAGGGAGCCGCCCCTTTCTGATCAGGGGCGGAAGGATCCGTCGATGGCGTCTCTTGGTGTCGTTTCATGCGCAGGGCTCCCCTTTCCGGCTGCCTGCAGACATCCCGGCACGCCTCCAGCTTTTGGAGATCGGCCATCTCTCCTTTCCCGGCACCCGGCACCGGAAGCGGCACGCAAACCAGGATACCCAAGGGGCCTGCGCTCCATGTCATGGAAGAGGACACACCGGAGCCATGCGGGAAAGATGTCCGTACCGGGAATGATGCGGCAGTACGGGCAGAACCCCGAAAGATACCGGCCCGTGGCATCCCGGGGCCCTGAAACAAGGCATTGAAAATACAAAAAAAGCGGCCGGCCATAACAGCCAACCGCTTATTTTTGTGATGGTGCGCCCGAAGAGATTCGAACTCCTGGCCTACAGGTTCGTAGCCTGTTGCTCTATCCAGCTGAGCTACGAGCGCATGTTTGAAATATTACGTTACCCGGCCGTGTCCGTCAAGCAAAAACGACGGTGACCGGTGCAGCCGCACTACTGAGCGTCGATAGCGTTGACGGCGCGAGACAGGCGGGACAGCTTGCGGGCAGCCTTCTTCCAGTGCATGGCGCCCTTGCCGGCGGCCTTGGCCAGCACGGAAGCGGCAACAGTCAGAGCGCTGCTGGCCTGTTCCTTGTCGTTGCCGGTGATGGCGGCGCGCACAGCCTTGACGGCGTTCTTCACGCGGGTACGGGCAGCGCGGTTGCGGGCGGCGTGTTTCAGGCTCTGCTTATGACGCTTGATGGCAGACTTATGGTTAGCCACGGTATTCCTCCGATATTTTGGCCTGCAATGCAGGTATAGTGCCTTCGTGTGAAGACGGATTCTTAGCAGAGCATGGCATATCTGTCAAGCTCTGCGGCCATATTGGCGCATTTTCATGCAAGGGGCAGTGCCCCTTGCCACATTTTAGATCTGCAGGGCGGCAAAATCCGCCAGCCGAGCAAACCGGGTGCCCAGGGCATTGAGCATGGCCAGGCGGTTGGCGCGCAGCGCCGCATCATCGCACATGACCATGACGCCGTCGAAGAAGGCATCCACCACAGGACGGACTTCCAGCAGCGTTTTGAGGGCGGCGGTATGGTCACCGGCCTCCCACAGGCTGTCCAGACGCGGCAGCAGATCGTCCAGCGTGGCGGCCAGGGCCTTTTCGGCATCTTCCTGCAGCAGGTCAGCCTGCCAGGCAGCGGCAAGCTGTTCAGCCGCGCCCTGCTTGCGGACGATGTTGGCCACACGCTTGAAGGTCTGCACGGCCTCGGCATAGCCGGCTTCCTTGCTGAACTGGGCAAGGGCGGCCAGGCGGGCCCCGCACTGGCAGACATCAGCCACACCGGCGCCCAGAGCGGCATCCACCAGCAGGCTGTCTTCGCCACGGTTCTGCCAGTAATTGCGCACACGGCCCGCAAAGAAGTCCAGCAGCTTGTCCAGGGCTTCCTGCGGAGCCAGCTTCCACTGGCGGTCACCATAGAGTTCGTGAGCACGGGCGAACAGCTGACGGATGTCGAAGTGCAGGTCGAACTCCAGAGCGATACGGATGATGCCCAGAGCGCAACGGCGCAGGGCATTGGGGTCGGCAGCGCCGGTGGGGATCATGCCCAGGCCGAAGCAGCCCACCAGGGTATCGGCCTTGTCGGCCATGGACAGCAGCGCGCCGCACAGGCTGGCAGGCACGGGGCTGTCGGGGCCGGCGGGCAGATACTGTTCGCGCAGGGCCTGGGCCACCACCGGGGTCTCGCCCTTGCGCTCGGCGTAGATGCCGCCCATGATGCCCTGCAGGGTATCGAACTCGCCCACCATGCCGGTCACCAGGTCGGCCTTGGACAGACGGCCGGCACGGGCGGCGTCCTCGGCGCTGACCTTGCCCTGGGCCACGTTCTCGGCCAGCCAGCGGCACAGGGCTTCCAGACGGCGGGTCTTTTCGCCCATGGTGCCCAGACGGCCGATGAAGATGACGTGATCCAGCTTTTCCAGCCAGTAGTCGAAATTGTCGCGCAGGTCGGCATGCCAGAAGAAACGGGCATCTTCCAGGCGGGCACGCAGCACGCGTTCCCAGCCGTGCTTGACCAGGCTCATGTCCTCGGGGGAGATGTTGAGCACGGTCAGGAAGTGCGGCATCAGGGTACCGTCGGCAGCCTCGATACCAAAGCTCTTCTGATGGCTTTCCATGCTGGTGAGCAGCACTTCACGGGGCACTTCCAGATAGGAAGGATCGAAGTCGGCCAGCAGGGGCACGGGATGTTCGGTCAGGCCCTGCACCTCGTCCAGCAGGCCGTCACGCCACAGCACCTTGCCGCCGATGGCGGCAGCCTGGGCGTCACCGCCTTCCACGATGACCTTGCGGCGGTCGGCGGCATCGGGCGTCAGGCCGCCCTTGTCAGCCAGCACGGCCAGCAGCTCATTGGCATGGGCCACGCTGAAGGGACCATGACCGTGGATGCGGTGGCCCATGGTCTCGCGACCGGAAGCCACGGGGCCCACGGTGAAGGGCACCACGGCGTCATCCAGCAGGGCCACGATCCAGCGCAGCGGACGGGCATAGGCCAGGGTATTGCTGCCCCAGCGCATGCGCTTGCCGAACGGCAGGGAGGTGATGACGGCGGGACAGATCTCGGCCAGCAGATCGGCAACGGCAGCGCCGCCGATGCGTTTGCGCACGGCCACGTATTCGCCCTTTTCGGTGGTGATGCGGTACACATCGTCCACGCTCACGCCGTTGGTGCGGGCAAAGCCTTCCAGGGCCTTGGTGGGCTTGCCGTCAGCGGCAAAGGCCACACGCACCGGCGGGCCGGCCACTTCTTCCTCGCGCTCCTGCTGCACGGGGTTCACGTCCTCGATGATGACGATGGCACGACGCGGCGTGCTCATGGTACGCAGGGCGCCGTGTTCCACACTGGCTTCCTGCAGGGCCGCCGTAAAACGGGCGGCCAGTTCGGCTTCTTCGCCGGCCAAAAAACGGGCAGGCAGTTCTTCGCTGCCAATTTCAAGCACAAAGGTCGCCATGCCTTACCTCGCCTCGGTGTTGAGCATCGGATACCCCAGCTCTTCACGCTGGGCCACATACAGTTTGGCCACGCCTGCAGCCAGAGCGCGCACACGGCCGATATAGCCGGCACGTTCCGTGATGGAGATGGCGCCGCGCGCATCCAGCAGGTTGAAGGTGTGGGAACATTTGAGGCAGTAGTCATAGGCGGGCCAGGGCAGGTTCTGCTCCAGCATGGCCTTGCACTGGCCTTCAAAATCATTGAAATGACGCAGCAGCATCTCGGGGTTGCTGGCCTCGAAATTGTGCTTGGACTGCTCCACTTCGTTCTGGTGGTAGATGTGGCCGTAGGTCACGTTCTTGTTCCACTTCAGGTCGTAAACGGATTCCACGCCCTGCAGATACATGGTCAGACGTTCCAGACCATAGGTCAGCTCCACGCTGATGGGATGCAGGTCGATGCCGCCCACCTGCTGGAAGTAGGTGAACTGGCTCACTTCCATGCCGTTGAGCCACACTTCCCAGCCCAGGCCCCAGGCGCCCAGGGTGGGCGATTCCCAGTCGTCTTCCACAAAGCGGATATCGTGCTGGGCGGGATTGATGCCCAGGGCGTTCAGGCTTTCCAGATACAGTTCCTGCACATTGGCAGGAGAAGGCTTCATGATGACCTGGAACTGGAAGTAGCGCTGCAGGCGGTTGGGGTTTTCCCCGTAGCGGCCGTCAGTGGGACGACGGCTGGGTTCCACATAGGCCACGCTCCAGGGTTCGGGGCCCAGCACGCGCAGGAAGGTGTTGGGGTTGAACGTCCCCGCCCCGCATTCCACGCCTGAAGGCTGTTCCACGACACAGCCCTGCTCCGCCCAGTAGCGTTGCAGGGTAAGGATGACATCCTGAAAATACATGTGCAGTCCTTTTTTAACACATTTCGGCACGACGCGACGCTCGCGTCAGCTACGGCGCCGCCAGTCCGACGCGTCCCCTTCGTTCGTCTTTTGTCCCGCAGACGGGACGGGCAGACTCAAACCCGACGAAAATAGTTCCCTTCCCAGGCCAGCCCCAGATGGTACTGGACAAAACCATCGATGGCCCGGGCACAGGCCCGCCGCACCGGGGGCGGCAGCTCGCCGTCCGGCCACCCGGACGGGAAACTTTGCTGTACATGGCGCAGAAGGTCAAGCCCCTGTGCGGGGATCTCCACGCCATAACGCTCCAGTTCGAAGCGGCTGCTGCGACAGGAGGAACAGCGCAGCTGGCCTTCATCGACCACGAAGAGCGCGTCCTCGCTGATGGTCCGGCCGCACCGGCCGCACTGCCCCAGGTTGGGGGCAAAGCCCAGGGCCCCGGCCAGACGCAGGCGGAAATACAGGGGCAGGAGCACAGGCGGGGCCTTTTCCGCCTCCAGTACCGCGCGCAGATCCTCCACCAGTAGGAAGGCTTCCGTCGCGGCGTCCTCCCCTACGCCCATGGCTTCCACAAAGCGCAGGCAGTTGGCCGCCAGCCCCATGCGCTGCCAGTTGCGCCGCAGCAGGCGCGGCCCCTGCAGCAAGGCCGCCTCCTCAAGATTGAGGAAACGCCCGTCCTTTGAGGAACGGACACGGCACTGCAGGCTGTTCAGCACATCCAGACAGCCGCAAAAGCGTCGCCTGCTGCAGCTGCCGCCAAAGGCGAACAGCGTCAGCAGGCCATGTTCACGGCACAACAGCTTGAGCCAGAGATCCGACTCACGAAAGGCCCCCATGCGCAGCACGAGGGCCTGGTCGGTCCATTCCATCAGTTGGCGGCAGGCGGGAAGACCAGGGTCTTCACCTGACCGGCCTGACCGGGAGCCGGCAGTTCCGTCCCGTCATACGAGACCTGGACCCCACCGGCGTTGCCCAGCTTTACCTCCAGGGCCTTGGCAAATTCCAGAGTGATGATGTCGCCCTTGCGCACCGAGAACTGGCGCACTTCCCCGTCCACGGTGGCCCGCATCCAGCATTCGCCGATACCGGTCACCACCACACGGTGCATGCCAGCAGGCAGGGACGGATCCTGGGCGGCCGTATCCTGGACCGTGGCGGCATTGGCCGTCTGGCCCCAGGTCAGCTCCGCAGGACGGGTATCCATCATGCCCGTGTATGCGGGCGCGGCACTGCGTTCAGGCTGTGCGGTACCGGGCACAGGCGCCACACCGCCGGCAGGAGCGGCCGTGCCGCCATTGCCCTGGGGGGCCGGGACAGTCTGGGCACCGGCCGGAGCAGGCGCCGCAGGCGTCGTGGCAGACGGTGCCGGAGCCACCGGCTCAGGGGCAGGAGCCACGGCTGCAGGCTCTGCAGTCGGCAGGCTCTGTTCCTTGCTACCGGTCAGATCCTTGAATACGCCCCGCTGCCACAGCATCCAGCCGCCACCGGCCAGCGCCACCACCAGGATGAGCAGGATGAAGACACGCAGCCAGCCCGCGATGCCCTGACGGGCGCCGTGACGCAAGATGGCGGGATTGCTGCGCAGGTCCTCGTCGCCCCCCATGACGGTGCATTCCGTGGCCGCCGCGGGCTGCAGGGCGTGCGCCACTTCCGCCACGGCTTCGGGATCCAGGGCCATGTACGAGGCATAGGCCCGCAAAAAGCCCTTGGTATAGGCAGGATGGGGCAAGGCGGAAAGATCCCCGCTCTCCAGGGCCTGGATGAGCCGCGTGCTGATCTTCAGGTGGGCGGCCACATCATCAAGGCTCAGGCCGCGGCGTTCGCGCTCCGCGCACAGCGCCGCACCCAGTTCTTCAAAAGTCATGCAAACCTCGATACGGGGAAAGCGGGTATCTGCCGGCCGGGTCTCCCCGTCTGGTTCCGGCCGGAAGGCAGTATCTTACAGACGGATATCGATGACGGCCTTGCTGCGCAGCTGCTGGGAGTATTCGTCAAAACGCTCCATGGCCTTGGGCTGGCGCAGGATGTTATCGATGACGGGCCGGGCTTCCTCAAAGGTCATGGGACGGCCGGGACCGCTCTGTCCGGGACGGAACAGATGCACCTGGGCCTTGTGGCCCTGCACGGTGAAGATGTCGGTCACATCGCCGGGCTTCATCTTGTTCAGGCGGGTCTCCCACTCGGGATTGAGGCGTCCCCACTCCACCGGGCCCATGTCGCCGCCCTTTTCGCGATTGGGAGCGATGGAATACTTGCGGGCGGCCTCTTCGAACGAAAGGGCTCCGGAAGCGATCTGTGCCGCGATGCTCCTGGCATTGACATTGGGATTGTAGACGATCAGGCCCATATGCAGACCGTTGCGGTCATACATGGTGTCCTTGTGCTTTTCGTAGTAGGCGCGGATCTCGTCATCGGTCACCACCACGCGGCGGCCCACTTCGGCCCCCATGACGCGCTGGCGCAGCATGTTGGTCTTCATGCTCTTGCGCAGCTCATCCACGCTCATGCCCTGCTTCTTCAGCTCGGCTTCGAACTGGGCGCGGTTCAGGCGGCGCATCTTCATCATCTTGGTCAGTTCCTGATCGATCTCGCTGTCGGAGACCGTGATGCTCAGACGCTTGGCCTCCTGTTCCAGCAGGATGTCCATAATCATGGAATCCAGCACCTTGCGGAAGACCACATTGACCTTGTCGGCCTGCTTGGGGTCATTGGGATTGAGACGGGCACGCCCCAGTTCAGGCAGCGCGGCCTTTTGCAGGTCGAACATGGTGATGACCTGGCCGTTGACCACCGCGGCAATTTTGTTGAGCTGGGCAGCCTGGGCCGTGCAGGCCAGGCAGAGCCATGCCATCAGGATCAGAAGGGCATATTTTTTCAAGGCAAATTCTCCCGTTATGCGCATAGGCTGTAGTAGCAGCCGAAAATAGCCAATATTTCCCTCTTTGGCAATCGCCGCGGCCTAGGCCGTGCCGCCCGGAGCTTCCGGCGTGCGGATGTTTTCCAGGGCCTGTCGCAGCCCCTGCAGTCCCTGGGCAAAATCCTTGTCCGCAGGCAGGGGCAGCATGAGCGACGCCGGCGGCAGCATCCGGGCGCCCTTCATGGAAGCCACCAGTTTCAGGATGCGCTCCGGCTGCACGGCGGTCTGGCCGTCGCCCCACACCAGACGGACATGATCCAGATAGATGTCCGCACGCTGGACCTGCAAATGGCTCAGGAACTGCTTGAAATCGAGCACGGCGATGAAGTTGACCAGTTCCTGCGGGAAGCTGCCGAAACGGTCGCGCATGGAAAGGGCCACTTCCTCGCGGGCCGCGCCGCTGGCGGCCGACGTGAGCGCCTTGTAGCAGCGCAGGCGTTCCCGGCCATCCTCGATGTAGGACTGGGGGATATGGGCAGGCAGACCGAGGTTGAGCTCCGTCTCCACGTCCTGGGTGACGGGCGTGCCCTTGAGGCGGGCCACGGCCTCTTCCAGCATCTCCAGATACAGGTCGAGCCCCACCCGGCCCATATGGCCGGACTGCACCTCGCCCAGGATGTTGCCCGCACCGCGCAGGCGCAGGTCTTCCATGGCCACCTGGAAACCGGCCCCCAGATAGTCCATGTCCATGATGATGCGCAACCGCTCCTCGGCCACTTCGCTCAGATGCTCCGTATCGGGCACCACGAAGAAGGCGTAGGCCTGACGGTCACTGCGGCCCACCCGGCCCCGCAGCTGATAGAGCTGGCCAAGGCCGAAGAGCTGGGCCTGGTCCACCACCAGGGTGTTGGCGCGGGGAAAGTCCAGGCCCGACTCGACGATGGCCGTACAGACCAGCACATCCAGCTCGCCGTGCCAGAACTTGTGCATGTTGCTTTCCAGCTCGCTTTCCGACATCTGGCCGTGCGCCATCCCCACCCGGGCGGTGGGCACCAGCTTGCGCACATATTCGGCCACGCGCTCCAGCCCCTGGACACGGTTGTAGACCCAGAACACCTGACCTTCCCGCGCCAGCTCGCGCTCCAGTACCGTGCGCAGGGTGGCATCGTCACGCCGCAGCACGGCCGTGGCCACAGGCTTGCGGTCCTGCGGCGCGGTCTCGATGACCGAAAGGTCGCGGATGCCGGACATGGAAAGTTGCAGGGTGCGCGGGATGGGCGTGGCCGTCAGGGTCAGCACGTCCACGTTCTTTTTCAGGGCCTTGAGCTTTTCCTTGTGCCGCACGCCGAAGCGCTGTTCCTCGTCCAGGATGAGCAGGGAAAGATTGGGCAGGGACACGTCCGACGACAGCAGGCGGTGCGTGCCCAGCAGGATGTCGATCTGCCCCTCGGCCGCGGCCTTGAGGACTTCCTTTTGCCGGGCACGGGGCACGAAACGGCTCAGCAGACCCACCGTGACCGGGAAACCGGCCAGACGGGCCCGGAAGGTCTGGTAATGCTGCTCGGCCAGCACCGTAGTGGGACACAGCAGGGCCACCTGACGCCCCTCGCTGGCCGCGCGGAAGGCGGCGCGCAGGGCCACTTCGGTCTTGCCGAAGCCCACGTCACCACAGACCAGACGGTCCATGGGCTCGGACTTGTCCATGTCGGCCAAAACGTCCTCGATGGCCCGGGCCTGATCCGGGGTCTCCTCAAAGCCGAAGGTCGCCTCGAACTCGTGGTACAGCTCGCCCGGCGGGTCGTAGCGGAAGCCCTTGGCCACCTTGCGGTAGGCGTACATCTCCACCAGGTCGGCCGCAATCTTTTCGATGGCCTTGCGGACCTTCTCCTTGCCGGAACTCCAGCTGGCGCCGCCCAGACGGTCAAGGGCCGGTTCCGCACCCTCGCCACCTTTGAAGCGCTGGATGAGCCCCAGGCGGTCCACCGGCACATAGAGCCTGTCCTGCCCGGAGTATTCCACCAGAAGGAAGTCATTGCCCTGTCCTCCCTGCACCAGATGGTGCAGACCGGCAAAACGGCCGATGCCGTAATCCCGGTGGACGAGCAGGTCCCCGGCCTTGAGGTCATCGAAGCTGTCCAGTCCCTTGAACGCACGCGAGGAGGCACGGGCCTTCTTTTCCGCACGCGGATAGAGGATGTCCTCGCCCAGCACGAGCACATCGTCCCAGACCAGCTCCGCACCCGAACGCCAGGGGGAGACCAGGGCGAACAGTCCGCGCTGTTCCGGCGCATAACGCAAGGCAGGCGTGATGCCTTCCTGCTCGGCCAGTTTGAGGAACTTGGCCCGGCTGCGCTGCGAGGAGAAGCTCAGCACCACCTGACGGCGCCGGTTCTGCCATTCCTTCAGACCGGCAGACAGATGCTGCCACGGCCGGTCGGCCGCGCCGGGGACGGGGAAAAGATCCGTAAAGGCATGGAGCGGACGTTCCTGTACGTCGTCCCCCACGGCGTCCACGCCCATGACCAGGGGCTCCAGATAAAAACGGCGGGCCTTTTCCCAGGGCAGATCCTGCAGGCTGCCGCACAGGCACAGGGCGGACGGCTGCGGCAGGGGCGCATCATCTTCTTCCAGCTGGTCGCGCAACTGCATGGCCGTCCCGTGCAGGGCCGCATCGCAGTCCGCCTGTCCTGGCAGGAACCAGAGCGGCTCCTCGGGCAGCCAGTCCGCGATGGTGCTGGCCTTTTCGTGCACCACGCCCGGCAGCAGGCCCAGACCGCCGGCATCCAGGGTCTTCTTGAAGGTGTAGCAGTCGTTCTCGCTGATGCGCGCCCCGGCGAACAGGGCATCCATGCGCTTGCGGGCCGCGGCCAGGCCCTGCGCATCCAGCACGAAAGGCAGGGCCGGCAGCAGGGTCAGCTCGTCCAGACCCTGCAGGGAGCGCTGGCTCTCGGCATCGAACAGGCGCAGTTCTTCCAGCGTATCGCCAAAAAACTCCATGCGCACAGGACGCGGATAGCCGGACGGGAAGATGTCGAAGATGTCGCCGCGCCGGGCCATCTGCCCCGGCCGGGTCACCAGGGGGACTCGTTCGTACCCCCACTCCACGGCCTGATCGAGGATCAGCTCCGGCGGATAGTCGCTGCCCCGCGTCAGGTCGAGCGTGTGCTCGGCAAAGAAATCGCGGGGCACATGGCGCAGCAGCAGCGCTTCCGTGCTCAGGATGAGGCAGCGGGGTCCGCCCTGGGCAAGGCCGTACAGGGCCGCCAGCCGTCCTGCCCACGAATCCCGGTCACGGCGCAGCAAAAGGCCGGCAGGGAGCGCGGCAAAGGGCAGTTTCCAGGCAGGGACATCAGGGGCCATGTCAGCCAGGGAAAGCGAAGGAGAAAAAAGGGTCAGCAGTGCGCGCGCCGCCGTGTATTCCTCACGGTCGCGCACCAGGATGACGCTGCTGCGTCCCTGGGCCAGCGCGGCGCAGGCAAGACGGCAACAGGACGCCATGCCGCTGCGCTGCCAGTGTCGGGCCTCGGCCGGCCCTGAAAGCAGGGAAAGGATATCTGCCATACTGTCCGCCGGAAAAGCAAAAACGACGCCACCAACGACGCCGAATCCTGGGAAAGGGTTCAAAAAAGGCGGCCCGAAGGCCGCCTTGCGGGATCTCTTATCTGTAGCTGTCGGGGGCCATGCTTCAAGCGACCCGGGGGGATGCGTGCATGCACATCCCGGGCGGTGTGGGAACATTTCCCCGCACGGACAGCCGACGGATCACGATCCGCCTAGTGACTGCCGCAGCTGCTGCCGCAACTGCCGCAGCTGCTGCCGGAAGAGGCCAGCGGCACCTCGGGATCCACGGTGAATCCCATGTAGGTCATATCAATCTTGACGCCCTTGATCTGCGCCACCAGGTCGGTGGCCATGCAGAAGGTGAAACCGTCAACTTCCTCGGTGCTGTCCTGTGCGTTAGGCTCATCCAGAGCCAGGGCGAGACGCGGGCCGCTTCAGCCGCCGGGGGCAAGAAACACGCGGATGGACTGGCGTTCCTTGTCCGCGAAGTAGGCTTCCAGCTCTTTACGAGCGTTTTCAGACAGAGTGATCATTCCTATTCCTCTCTGGGCCGTATCTGCGGAGCGTCCTGCCCGTCAGGAACCGGGACCGATGCCCTGGGGCAACAGGCCCTCTCCGCCGGTAACGGCAGTTGATGGAAACAGAAGACGGGACCTTCTGTTATGACAAAACCGGCCGGGCCGGGACAGCCGGCCCCACCGGACAGGGACTACTGATGACTGCCGCAGCTGCCGCAGCAACCGCCGCAGGAACTGCCGCCCGACGAAGGCAGGGGCACTTCGGGGGTCACGGTGAAGCCCAGATAGCTCAAATCTATGCTGACGCTCTTCACCTGTTGCAGCAATTCCTTGTTGATGCAGAACGCAAAGCCGTCCTGTTCGAACCTGGCGTCCTCGTCCCCGGGTTCGTCCAGAGCCAGGACGAGCCGGGGGCCGGAGCAGCCGCCGGGAGCAAGATACACACGGATGGTCTGGCGTTCCTTGTCCGCAAAATAGGCTTCCAGCTCTTTGCGGGCATTTTCAGACAAAGTGATCATTCCTTCTCCTTGACGATGCCGCGTCCCGGACTTCCCGTATCCCGCAGGGGAAGAGGCGCCGTTCAGGGCAGCGCCCGTTGCCGGTGCGGCAACTGTTGACGCAGGAGGTGACAGGTATCGTCAGAGCAGGGATGACGCGGGAAGGAACATGCTGCGCCTTCCCGTCAAAGGCTACTGGTGGCTGCCGCAGGCACCGCAGCAACCGCCGCAGGCGCTGCCGCCCGACGACGGCAGGGGCACTTCGGGGGTCACCAGAAAGCCAAGGTAGTTGGCATCGATACTGACGCTTTTCACCTGCTGCAAAAGTTCATTGTTGATGCAGAAGGCAAAACCGCCCTGTTCGATCCGGGTATCGTTCTCACCGGCTTCGTCCAGCGCCAGAGCAAGGCGCGGGCCGGAGCAGCCGCCGGGGGCAAGGTAGATGCGAACGGTCGCTTTTTCCCTGTCGGCAAAAAAACCTTCCAGTTCCTTCTGGGCGGCATCGGTCAACGTAAGCATGGCACTACCTCCAGTGTTGCCCGTAACATGTAAGGTCAGCCCCAAAGATTGTCAATCGCTCGCGGGGCTTTTCTCCGCTGCCAAAAAGGCGTATGGAAAGACATCACTTCTGGAGGAATTATGCCCACGACATTGCTGCTGGACAAAGAGGAAATGACCCGTATTCTGGAACGTCTTGCCTGCGAAGTGCTGGAACGGCACGGGCAGTGCGAGCGCGTCATGCTGGTGGGCATCGAACGCCGCGGCGCCGACCTGGCCCGCCGCCTGGGCGCCCTGATGCAGCAGAAGCTGCAGCGCCCCCTGCCCCTGGGCACGCTGGACATCAACCTGTACCGTGACGACTGGACCAGCCTGGAAGGCAAGCCCCACATCGGCCAGTCGCGCATCACCGCCCCGGTGGACAACGCGGAGATCATCCTTATAGATGACGTGCTGTTCAGCGGACGCACCATCCGTGCCGCCCTGGAGGCCCTGCTGGATTACGGCCGTCCCCGCAAGGTGGAGCTGCTGGTGCTCGTGGACCGCGGCCACCGCGAACTGCCCATCCAGGCCGACTACATCGGCCGCAGCGTGGACACCCGCCCGCAGGAGCAGGTGGACGTCCTGCTGGAAGAACGGGACGGACGGGACGAAGTCCTGCTGACCGCCAAGAACTGACCTGCAGGGGCATCCGCCGGATGCCCCTTTTTTCATGCCCGCCCTGCTCCCGGTCCGGCCGCCTGTCCCCTTTTTTCCCGAAAGAACTTGACCCGTCCCTGTTCTTTTCCTAGGCTGCCCTTATCCATCACGACCCGTCTGATCCAAGGAGCACGTCCATGCCCATGCACCATACCTGACGCAACACCACCGGCTTCACGGTGTGGAGCGCAGCGGGGTGGTCGCGCCGACGGCATGTCCTGATTCCTTGACCTTCGCCATATCACGGTCCCCCATCCCCTAGGTCCGTCACGGATCTGCGCGCATTTTTTCAACTTTTGCCGCATCCCGTCTTTTGGGGGGTCGCATGAAAAACAGCTTCAATTTCTTCTCGTCCACCACGGGCATCGTGGTCACGGGCCTTATCCTGGGCCTGATCGCCGTCTTTTTGCAGTTCTCCGGCAACCCCGGCAACATGGGCATCTGCGTGGTCTGCTTCAACCGCGACATCGCAGGGGCCGTGGGCCTGCACCGCGCGCCCATCGTCCAGTACCTGCGTCCCGAGATCATGGGCATGGTGCTGGGCTCCCTGGCCGCTGCCCTCTGCTTTGGCGAATACCGCGCCCGCGGCGGCTCCGCTCCGGCCGTCCGCTTCCTGCTGGGCGTCATCGCAGCCATCGGCGCCCTGGTCTTCCTGGGCTGCCCCTGGCGCGTCATCATGCGTCTGGCCGGCGGCGACGCCAACGCCCTGTTCGGCCTGGCCGGCCTGGTGGTCGGCATCGGTCTGGGCACGGTCTTCTTCCGCATGGGCTTCTCCCTGGGCCGCAGCCAGAGCCAGAGCAAGGCGTCCGGCCTGATCCTGCCCGGCATCATGCTCGCCCTGGTCGCCGTCTATCTGTTCAACCCGCCCATGGAAGGACAGGCCCAGAACGGCGTCCTCTTCTACTCCCTCAAGGGCCCCGGCTCCATGCACGCCCCCTTCCTGCTCTCGCTCGGTGCCGGTCTGCTGGTGGGCTTCCTGGCCCAGCGCAGCCGCTTCTGCACCATGGGCGCCGTGCGTGACGTCCTGCTGTTCAACCAGTGGCATCTGGCCCTGGGCTTCCTGGCCATGCTGGTCGCCGCGCTGGTGGCCAATCTGGCCATCGGCGGCTTCCATCCCGGTTTTGACGGCCAGCCCGTGGCCCATACCGACGGCCTGTGGAACTTCCTGGGCATGGTGACGGCCGGTCTGGCCTTTGCCCTGGCCGGCGGCTGCCCCGGCCGCCAACTCTTCATGGCCGGTGAAGGCGACAACGACGCAGCCGTGTTCGTGGTCGGTCTCATCGTGGGCGCGGCCTGCGCCCATAACTTCGGCATGGCCTCCAGCACGGCGGGCATCGGCCCCAACGGCATGCTGGGCGCCCTGGGCGGCCTGGCCGTCTGCCTGCTCATCGGTTTCTTCAATTGCAAGCGAGGTGCGTAATGGCGACCCTTATCGATACTTGCGGGCTTTCCTGCCCCCAGCCTGTCCTGATGTTCCTGACCGCTGCCAAAAAGCAGCCCGAAGGCCCTTTCTCCGTCCTGGTGGATAATGAGGCCAGCCGCGAAAACGTGACCCGCGCGGCCCGCAACAGCGGCTTCGATGTGACGGAAAGTGAAGAGAACGGCATCTGGCGGCTGGAGATCAGCCGTCAGGCCTAAAAAAATCCATGCAGGGGCGGCTCCGGCCGCCCCTTTTCAGGAAAAGCATGACCTCGAAGCATTCCCTTTTTTCCTCTCTCGGTCGCCGTCTGGGCGGCCTGTTCAAAAAAGAGTCCGCTCCCGATGCAGGCCCCCGCGCCCTTTCCGACCGGGGGCTGTTGGCTTTTTCCCATACGGGCGACGTCATCCGGGCCGAACGCCTGCTGCGGCAGCAGGGCTTTGACGTAGACGTCAAGGGCCCGCCCCCGCAGATGCGTACCGGCTGCGACATGGTGGTGGTCTTCCCGCTCATCCGCCAGGCCGCAGTGCTGGCCAGCCTGAAAACGGCCGATCTGGAGCCGGAACAGGTGGTCAGCGCCCATGACGTGCTGCTGGAGCCCGTGTCCCTGTTCCAGACCAGCCGTCTGGAACACTGGCTCATGGTACGCGCGGCCAACATGAAGATCACGGTGGACTGCCGCGACCGACGCATCGTCAATATCTCCGGCGGCGGCTGCCCGGACGTGCCCTGGCTGGCCCACTGCCTGTGCGGCAAAACGCTGGATACGGCCCCCGAACCGCTGAGCATGGGGCAGACCCTGTGCTGCTACAGCCTGCAAAAAGCCTTTGAGGAGATACGGAGACAGCTCGCATGTGGATCATAGCCGGAACCATCCCCGACCCTGATTTTTCTCTGCTGGTGCCGGAAGGCCCCGCCCCGCGTAGCGCCAGCCTTTCGGAAGCGGGCCTGCACCTGCCTGACGGCCGTACCGTGCCCGTGGAACGGGGCACCGCGGCCCTGGCAGCCACGGCCCTGCAGACCTGCGCGGCCCTTGGCTGCACGCCCCCTGCCCTGCTGCTGGCCGGGGATACCGGCTCCGGTTCCGGCAGCCGCCAGCTCTACGCCTGGCTGGAAAAAGCCCTGCCCGCCCTGGCCCCGCGCGGCCTGACCTTCCACTACCTCTTCCCCGACGTGGACTGGCACAACCGCCTGCTGCTGGCTGTCCGGGAACTGGAGAACGCGCCCCTGATGGTGGCCGATGCGGGCTTCATGTACGTGGCCAAGATGAGCGGCTATGCCGATGCCTACGAACTCTTCACTCCGGACGTGGGCGAACTGGCCTTCCTGGCGGATGAAAAAGCGCCCCACCCCTTCTATACGCGCGGCTTCCTGCTGGCCGAGGAACAGAACATCCCCGTGCTGCTGGCCCGGGCACAGGAGCACGGCAACTGCCCGGCCAATCTGATCATCAAGGGCAAGGCCGACCATATCATCCACGAAGGCTGCCTCCACGCCGTGGTGGACAGTCCCTCGGTCCCGGCCATGGAGTGCATCGGCGGTACCGGGGACATCGTGACCGGCCTCGTCACCGGCCTGCTGTGCGCCGGTCTGCCCACCGCCACGGCCGCCCTGGCCGCCGCACGTCTGGCCCGCCTGCTGGCCGCCCATTGCCGGCCCGATCCGTCCACACCTGTGAGCCGCCTTATCGCCGCCCTGCCCGAAGTCCTGCCCCGCAGCAGGGACGAAATCCTCGTCCTGGGCCGGGCCTGAGCCCGCTTTGCGGCAGGTTCCTTCAAGGCCTGGAACGAGACCTTGCTCCTGCCCTGTGTCCCTGTTTTCTCCATCAAAAAAGCTCCGCCTGCGTCTTGTGCGCGGGCGGAGCTTTTTTGATGGCTGGGTTACGGTGATGACCGGCTGCCGGTCGTCCCCTTTGCGGGAGCGGCCCTCCAGCAGGGCCGCTCCGGTGGAGGCACGCATCCGGGTCGTGCCGCCTGGGGGAATGCCTAGGAATACAGCAGGCTGCCCAGCAGCAGGGTCACGATGGCCGTGGCCGCGTAAGCGCCCAGGATGGCGAGGGGCGAGGACTTCCAGATGGCCTTGGTATTGCACCATTCGTTGCCGTGCAGCAGGGCCGCACTGGCACTGGCGGCAGGCGTCAGGAAAGCGAAGTGGACGCCCATGACCACCATGATGAGCGGCAGCTCCGGCGCCATACCGGAGGCCTGGCAGAAGCTGTGGATGACCGGCATGAGCACCACGCCCACGGCGCCGTTGTTCATGACCTGGGTCAGGGCCACGGCGGCGAAGCCGATGAACAGGGCAAACGTGATGGAAGAGCTCTCGCCGAAGAAAGGCGTCAGCAGCTGCATGAGAAAGTCCGTGATGCCGCTGCCCGGGGCCGCCATGGCGATGGTCAGGGGCTGCACGAAGGCCAGCAGCAGCACGATGCCCCAGGTGACGCCGGAGTCCACCATGACCTTGAAATTCAGCAGGGGCTTGCCTTCCACCTTGATGGCCGCCATGACCGTCACCAGCAGGATGACGATACCCGTATTGCCGATGGCCTTGAGGAAGCGGGTCAGGAAGAAGTCCGCAGGCAGGAAGTTGGGGGCCAGGAGCAGCAGCACCAGCAGGAAGAGGAAAAGGAGCACGGTCTTCTGCACGCCGGTCAGGTTCAGACTGCCGTCGGTATCCAGCTTGTCCGCTTCCAGATTGAGCAGCTTGCTCATGTCGGGGCGGAAAATGTACTTGCCGAGCACGATGAAGAACAGGGCGCACAGCAGGCAGATGAGGCAGGCGATGAGCATGTACTTGGCATAGTCGATGCCCATGCCGGACATGGTCTCATAGGCACTGAACACGGTCAGGGCCACCTGCTTGAAGGGGATCATGGACTGGCCGATCTGGGCGGCGAAGACGATGCCGAAGACCATCATGGTCGGGTAGCTGTCGCCCTTCTTGTAGCCGCAGACCTCGCACACGCCGTACAGGATGCTCCAGCCGATGAGCGCCGCCGGAGAGGCACTGGTCAGCGCCCCCAGGATGAAGATGGAGGCCAGGAAGGTGAAGCTGAACAGCCACGGCCTGCCCGCCACGAATTTGCGCGTGATGAACCAGAGGGAGATGAAGCGCGACAGACCGTAGTGGTTGATGGTGGCGCAGAAGACGAAGATGAAGAACATCATCTGCACGATGGGGTGGCCGAAACTGTTGTTCAGCAGGGTCACGGGCTTCATGCCGCCCACCAGCATCATGGCCAGCAGGCCGGCCAGGCTGGGCCAGACGATCTCGATGAACACCCAGCCGTACAGCACCCCCAGGAACACGCCCACCAGGCGCATCCCCAGCGGGGTCAGGGGTTCCACAGGGTCCAGCAGGCCGAAGCCGAACATGATGCACAGACAGACGAGGCTGTGGACATAATAGGCAAGAGACAGGGGAGCTTTCTTCTCCGGGGTCGTTGCTGACATATCGTTTCCTGTAAATCGCGCGGGCACGGGGCCCTGCGCGGGGATGAAGTTGCGGACGGAATGAGCCGGAGGCAGGGAGAAGACGCCCCCGGCTCACAGAAGGAACCGCTCACGGCTCATGCCGCAAGGGATGGCACCGGCCAGTCACCGGGCCGTCGGCCTAGTCCGCACGCGGAGGTTCGGGCCAGGTGAAGTTGTCCATGTAATAGCGGTACGGCTTCACGGGATAGTCATCCAGGGGCACGGGCACGGTGTGCAGCTCATGCCGTCCGTCCACCTGCCGCTGTTCGATCCACTTGAGCCAGTTGGCATTGTCACGCTGGGGGTAATCCTCGCGGTAATGACCGGCACGGGATTCCTTGCGGGCCAGGGCCGCGGTCAGGCACAGATCCGTCAGCAGCACGGTGGAGGTCGCTTCAAAGAGCTTGGCCAGCTCGTGGGCATCACGGGCCCCCAGCTCGGGCAGGAACTCTTCCCGCACTTCGGCCACGCGATCCAGGCCACGGCTCAGGCCGCGCCCCGTCTTCATCAGGGCCACGTCGGGCGCGCTCATGACTTCGCGCATGTCGGCGATGACGTCCTTGGGCGCGATGCCGTCACGTCCCAGATAACGCAGGATGCCGTTCAGGCGGTCAGCGGCATAGGCCTTGTCGAAGGGGACGGCGTCATGGCCTTCCACGAAACGGGCCGCGGCCTCACCGGCGGAATAGCCCGTGGTGGCCGTGATGCAGGTGGCCCAGCCGCCCATGTAGACACCGGGGTCGGGGTTGCGGGCCAGACCGGCGGCGTACAGGCCCTTGATGGCCGTGGCGCCGTCCAGATCGGCCACGATGCCGCCGTAGGTATGGCGCACCTGCGGCATCCACTCCAGCTTCTGGGCGAAAAAGTCCATGCCCATGGCCCGCAGCTTCTTGTCGTTAAGGCCCATCCAGCCCGCACGCGGGCGCATGGTCTCCACGTCTTCGGCCGACATCTTGCTGCAGTCGAAAAGGATGGGGCCGTTACCGGCGCGCACTTCGCAGATCATGCCGCGCGTATTGTAATGCGGGTCGGCCTTGGCGCCGAACTTGGGGGAATACTTGAGCATGAAGTCTTCGCCCTTGTTGTTGAGGAAGCGGGCCCCCTTGGGCAGCAGACCGGTCTGTCCCTCCCAGGCAAAGTCCACCGGCACGTTCCAGACCTTCCAGAACTCGAAGTTGCGCATGGCGCAGCCGGCGTTCCAGGCGATGCTCACGCCTTCGCTGGCAGGGGTGTTCTGATGGTAGGAAGGCTTCCAGCCGCCGGTATTGGTGGCCAGCAGCACGGCACGGGCCCGGATGTAGACGGGCTTGCCGCTCTGGGCGTGGAAGCCCACGGCACCGGTGACGCGCTCGCCGTCGGTGATGACGTCGGTGATGACCACACGGCCCAGACGGCGCACGCCGCGCTTTTCGCACTCCCGCTTGAGCAGGCGGGCCTTGTCGATGCCGCCCATGCCGTAGGGATGGTAGTAATAGAAGCGCATGTAATCCAGCGCACGCTGGGGGATGAAGCACAGCTCGCCCTTGTCGTTGCGGACGAACTTGTGGCCCCAGTTCTCAAAATCCATGAAGCGGTCATAGGACTGGGTCAGGATCTGCCCCAGCAGCTTCTGGTCGGCCAAGCCATCGTAGTAATAGACCAGATCGTCCAGCAGGTCATCAAGGTTCATGTCGGGCTGTTTGACGATCATGTCGCCGCCCGAAAGGCCGCCAAGGCCGCCCCAGTCACGGGGGCCCTTGTCCACCACCAGCACGTCGTCAAGAAAATCCTTGGCGCGCATGGCCGCCCACATGCCACTGAAACCACACCCGACCACAAGCAGGTCCGTCGTGTATTCGTATCCTCTGGGTTCTTTCATGATGTCCTCCGGCAGTTAGCTCTTTACGACGTCAACCTGATCAAGGGTCCGGGCAAACCGTTCCTTGAACGGATGCACGAAGATGGCCCCGGAAGGACAACGCAGCTCACAGGTGAAACAGGTCATACAGTCGTCATTGTAGGCGATACGCGAACGGCTGCCGCAGGTCATGCAGCGCAGGGCTTCGGCAAAGCAGGCTTCCATATCGAGGGGGCGCACGTTCTCCGCCATGGGATCCTGCGGATCGGCGGGCACACGGCCGCGCTCATGGCGGGGCTCCTGGCCGATGCCCTGGCCGGGCAGGCGGTCTTCGGGAACCTGGGGACGCTTGCGGCCGCGCTCGCCCTGGATGTCGGCCCCTTTGAGCATGCGGTCGATGGAGATGGCGCACTCACGGCCACCGGCGATGGCCGCCACCACAGAGGCCGGGCCCGTGGCCGCGTCACCGGCGGCGAACACGCCCCACTGGCTGGTGGCCAGGGTGATGTCCTCCACCACGATGCGGCCGCGTTCCACGCTCACATCACCGGCAAAACCGTCCAGTTCCGAGACCTGGCCGATGGCGAAGATAACGTGCGACGCGGCCAGGCGCAGGGTGGACGAAGTGTCGAAACGGGGGGCGAAGCGGCCTTCCTCGTCCTTGAGGCTGGTGCAGGCATGCAGTTCCAGGCCCACCAGACGGCCATCTTCCTGCAGCAGGCGGGCCGGCCCGAAGCCGCAATGGAACTCGATCCCTTCGTCTTCGGCATCCTTCTGGTTGTGGGGATAGGCGGGCATTTCTTCCCGGCTTTCCAGGCAGGCCATGTGGACTCGGGCGGCACCGAGACGACGGGCCGTGATGGCCGCGTCCACGGCCACGTCACCGCCGCCCACGACCACCACGTCACCGCTGATGACAGGCTTTTCATCGCTGCGGCAGGCGCTCAGGAAATCCAGCCCCCAGTGCACGCCGGGCAGATCGCTGCCTTCCAGTTCCAGACGGCGGCTGGCGGAGGTACCGGGGGCCAGCATGATGGCCTTGTAGCCGCGGCGCTTCAGTTCGGCCAGACTGACGTCCGCGCCCTTGCCCACGCGGGTATTGCAGCAGAAACGCACGCCGATCTCTTCAAGACGGCGGACCTGGGTGGCCACCACATCATCGGGCAGACGGTAGGCGGGGATGCCGTAACGCAGCATGCCGCCGGGAAACGGACGGGCTTCGAAGACCGTGACAGGATAGCCCATGAGGGCCAGGAACCAGGCGCAGGAAAGACCGGCCGGACCGGAACCCACCACGGCCACCTTGCTGATGTGACGGCGCACGGGCTTTTCCAGCGGCATCTGCGCGGCCCAGTCGCCGAGCACATGCTCCACGGCATTGATATTGACAGCGCTGTCCACACGGGCACGGGCGCATGCGGATTCACAGGGATGGAAGCAGACACGGCCGGTGATGGCCGGGAACGGCTGGACAGCCAGATAATTGCGCGCGGCTTCGTCCAGGTTGCCCTGCTGGATCAGATAATGGTTGCCGCGAATATCCACACCCGCAGGACAGGCCGCCATGCACGGGGATATCTGCTCCTGTGCTGTCTCAAGGCGAAATACGTCAAGCGGGCAGGTTTTCGTGCAGCTGCCGCAACCGGTACAGGCTGCGGGATCGATACTTTGAATCATAACCGCTCCTTTGCATGGGATGTGCAGCACGGGGCTGCCCCTGAATTTTCCCTTTTATTAGCAAGGAGCGTACCAAAATATATTTTATTGTTTTTACTGAATATTTTTTACAATAGATATTAACTTGTGATTTTTTGTGCTTAAAAAATACATTTTTGTATCTTGTATTCCGAAAAAAGGACAGGTAGCCTGCGTGGTGGAGGGGCCCGAGCTATGTACAGAAACGACTGGTACCGACATCACGACTGCGGGAATTTCCTGCATGCCCTGCTGGGGGAATGCTGGCAGCCCGAGCTGCTGATACAGCTGGGGGGCCTGCCCCCGGAAACGGCAGCAACGGCTTTCTGTCCTGCTGCGTCTCCGCAGCCGGACTTCGTTCCCCTGAAAGACCTGCTGGACGCATACCCTGCCGCCGGGACGATATTCCGCCGGTTGCCGGAGCCGGATGGCCTGCCCCCGATCCTTGCCCTGCTGGGACAGGAACGCGAGCTCGAAGCGCTGGAGGCCCTGCTGGCCCTCTGCCTGCGCCGCATCGACAGCCTGCGGCCCGGGGTCATCAAGGGGCTGCTGCTCTGCCTGTCGGAACGTCTGCTCCGCCTGCCCCTGTCTTCCGCTGATGCCGTGCGCCCCTATCTCCGGCTCTGCCGGGAACTCCATATGACCATCACCTGTTCGGGCAACTTCATCCCGAAACTTCCCGCCCTCTGCTTCCGGGCCAGGGCACAGGCCTTCCGCATCGCCGACAGGGAGGAGATGGCGCTCTTCGACCTGCTGATCGGGACGCTCAATGTCTGCAACACCCCGCGGCACAACGATCCGCGCCTGCATGCCATCATGCTGCGCGGCCGCCGCCAGCTGGAATCCCTGCGCAAGCCCGACCTGTTCGAGACCGCGGCCCCCTACCTGGGCATCCTTGCCTTCCTGGAAGGGGATTACGATCAGGCCATGAGCATCTTTACCCGCGTCAGCCGCAAGCTGCGTGCCCAGGAACGCCACCTGTTCGAACTTTTCTATGTCCGCCACTGGAGTTTTGCCGCGGCCAACCGCGGCGACTTCGATCTGGCGGCCAGCCTGCTGCTTTCCCGCCTGCGCCAGTCGTCCATCCGTAACGACATGTCCCTGACCCGCAGCCTCCGCAGCCAGCTGGCCTCTCTGTACCTGCGGACAGGAAAAAGCGACAAGGCCCTGGAGCAGCTGGATATCGCTCTTTCCGACATCACGGAACAGACGGACATCACGAGCATGGTCACCACGGTGCGCCATCTGGCCTGCTACCACATGCGGGAAGGCCACGCCGACGCTGCTTACCATGTGTTGCAGAACGTCTTGCACAAGGCGGCCCAGCGCGGTTTCCAGCGTCCCACCTATCTGAACGGCATGGTGCTCGAACTGCTCGAGGCCCTCCATGACCGGGGCTTTCCTCCCCTGCCCTGCTATGATTTTCCCCAGGAGCTGCAACGCTGCCTCAACGGCCCCAACCGACTGCTGCGGGGCGTGGCCCTGCGCCTGCACGGCAAGCAGCTGGCCGCGGCGGGTCAGACGGCCCAGGCCATCGAGGCCTGCCGCCACAGCATCACCCTGCTGGACGCCCTGCATGACGCGCTGGAAGCAGGCAAGAGCCGCCTGCTGCTGGCCCAGCTGCTGCTGCCGGAAGATGAAGGCAAGGCCCGCCTGCTGCTCCATGAAGCCTGGGCGGTCTACCCTTACCTGAAGCATCACTTCTGGCCGGAATCCCTGCTCCCGCTCATCCCCCGCTACCTGCGGGAAGGCCAGGACCAGGCCGTCTCCGAGCGTTCCCTGCTGGCGGCCTATCGTGAGCATTTTGCCCCGCAGCGGTTGCGGACCTCGTTCGAATCCTTCCTGCCCATCCTCCTGACGGAATCCGCCCAGATTCTGGGAGCGGAGCACAGCTGCCTCTTCCTGCAATCCCATCCTTCGGCACCCCTGCGCCAGCTGGCAAGCCAGGACAGCTCCGCCGTCGGGCCGGAGCTCTCCATCCCCTCCACCCTGGACGAGATCGCAGGCATCGTGGCCGAAGGCTCCCCGCTCCTGCTGGACAATCTGGGCGGCGGCAGCGGTGCCCGTGTCATCCTGGCGGGCATCCCCGTGGACTGCCGCCCCTACGGCATCTACGTCCTGTGTCACATGGGTTCGTTCCGGGAAGAGATCCGCCCCATGCTCAGTGAGGATCTTCTGCGGGACATCGGCAGGATCCTGGCCTGGTCCTGCACCACGGTCCTGGAGACGGAACAGAGCGTGCTGCGCAATGCCCCCCTGCCGGAAGGCCATCAGGAACTGGTCTGCGCTTCACCGGAGATGCGGCGTTTTCTTGAAGACATAGATACCGTGGCCGGGACGGATGCCTCCATCCTGCTCAACGGGGAATCCGGGGTAGGCAAGGAGATGCTGGCCCGCCGCATCCACGAAAAAAGCGGTCGCAGCGGGCGGCTTGTCACCATCAACATGGCCAGCCTTCAGGACGACCTGTTCGAGAGCGAGTTCTTCGGCCATGAAAAAGGCTCGTTCACCGGCGCCATCAGCAGCAAGATCGGCCTGGTGGAACTGGCGGAAAACGGCACGCTTTTCCTCGACGAGCTGACGGAAGCCAGCCCGCGGGTTCAGGCCAAACTTTTGCGGGTCCTGCAGGAGCGGACGTTCCTGCGCGTGGGCGGGACGCGTCCCATCAACATCAATTTCCGCCTCGTGGCGGCATCCAACCGCCATATGAAGGAGGCCGTGCGCCAGGGCAGGTTCCGGGCGGACCTCTATTACCGGGTCGCCGTCATCTACCTGAAGATCCCGCCCCTCCGGGAACGACGGCAGGACATCCTGCCGCTGGCCCGTTATTATCTGCATTACTTCGCCAACCGTCATGCCCGCCCCTGCGTGCAGGATTTTTCCGACGAGAACCGCCGGCTGCTGGAACAATGGCCCTGGCCGGGCAATATCCGGGAACTGCGCAACGTGGTGGAACAGTCCGTGATCCTGAGCGGCGGCCGCACCTTGTTCTTCCACGAGAACATCCTGGACGACGATCCTCCGGCCGTCCCGCAGGAAGCGCCTTCTGCCGTACCGCCCGCCATACCGGCGCGGCTCTCCTCTCTGGAAGAGATGGAAAAGGCCCATATCGCGGCAGTCCTGGAGCATACGGCCTGGCGCATCGACGGCAAGGGCGGCGCGCTCACCATCCTCAAAATCAGCCGCTCCGCCCTGTACGCCAAGATCCGCAAGTACGGGCTCAGCCGCAACGCCTGAGCCTTCCCCACCCTGCAAAAAAGGCCGGCAGACACCTTTTCGGTATCTGCCGGCCTTCATCGTCAGCATGTCGCCACCACGGCTTCACAGCCGGGAAGCATCCGTCCGCTAGCTTTCGGCGCTTTCGCGCATACGGCGCTCCATGCGCTCCATGAGCAGGGGCGACAGCACGCCCAGCACGCACAAAGCGATCAGGATCCAGCACAGGGACGTGGAGAAGAGGATGGACGGGTCCCCGTCGCTGATGAGCAGCGAGCGGCGCAGGCCGCGTTCGCCGATGGGGCCAAGGATCAGGCCCAGCACGATGGCGGCGGCATTGAAGTCGAACTTGCGCGCCAGATAGCCGATGACACCAAAGATGAGCATGATGGCCACTTCCACCACGTTGTTGTGGATGGCGTAGGAACCGACCACGCACAGCAGGAAGATGGACGGGATGAGGATGGCATCGGACAGGCGGGAGATCTGGGCAAAGCCCTTGCAGCCCAGCATGCCCACGCCCAGCATGAAGAACTGCACCAGCACGAAACCGGCAAAGAAGGTGTAGGTCATGCCGGCATAGGTGGTGAACAGCTCCGGTCCGGGCTGCAGGCCGTGGATGATGAGGCCGCCCATGAGCACGGCGGTCACGGACTCGCCGGGGATGCCCAGGGTCAGGGTGGGGATGAGCGAGCCGCCGGTCACGGCGTTGTTGGCCGCCTCGGAACCCGCCACGCCTTCGATGGAGCCCTTGCCGAATTCATCCTTGTGCTTGGAGAAGCGGCGGGCCTCGTTATAGCCCATGAAGCAGGCGATGGAGGCACCCGCACCGGGCAGGATGCCCACGATGTTGCCGATGAGCCACGACCGGATGATGGTGGGCGTGATGCGCTTGTATTCCGCCTTGCTCAGGCCGAAACGGTCGGTCATGGCCGAAGCCTTGGGCCGCTGCACGATGCGCTTTTCCGCCAGGATGAGCACCTGCGACATGGAGAACAGGCCGATGAGGGCGCAGGTGGTGTTGACGCCGTTATACAGGGTCGTCTGCCCGAACATGAAACGCGGCACCCCTTCCATGGGGTCCATGCCGATGGTGGAAATGAGCAGGCCGATGCCGCCGGAGATGAGGCCCTTGAGGATGGACTTGGACGATACGCCTGCGATGATGGTCAGACCGAAGAGCGAGAGCCAGAAATATTCCGGGCTCTTGAACTTCATGGCCAGCTGCGCCAGCAGCGGGGAGAAGAAGTACAGCGAGATGCAGCTCAGAAGACCGCCGCAGAAGGAAGCGAAGCAGGCCGTGAACAGCGCCTTGGCCGCCTTGCCGCGCAGGGTGAGCTGATAGCCTTCGATGGCGGTGGCCGCCGAGGCGGGCGTGCCGGGCGTATGGATGAGGATGGCGCTGATGGAGCCGCCGAAGATGGCACCGCAGTAGATGCCGCCCAGCACGATCAGGCCCGTGGCCGGATCCATGCCGAAGGTGACGGGCAGCAGCAGGGCCACGCCCATGGCGGCGGAAAGGCCGGGCAGGCAGCCGATGGTGATGCCCACGATGGTGGACGCCAGCATGGCCAGCAGATTGATGGGCGAGATGGCATGCATGAAGCCTGCAGCCATGAGAGCCAGAGTATCCGTCATGACGATCCCCTTACTTGAACAGCAGGCCCACAGGCAGCGGAACCTTGAGGAAAAGCGTGAACACCGCGTAGATGAGCGCGGCCATGACCACTACCGTCAGCACGATATGCCAGCGCGGGACACGCAAAAAGGCCAGCGTGCCCACAAGATAGCAGATGCTGGCGATATAAAAGCCCGCCACATGCATGAGCAGCATGTAGCCCACGCAGCCCAGGCAGATGAAGGCGAACTGCTTCCACTGGAAGCCCGCGAACAGATCGGGCAGATCATTGTGGATGCCCGCCTGGCGGCGCAGCTGCCACAGGCAGCGCACCAGATAGCAGGTATTCAGGATCAGCAGGCCGGCGATGAGGCAGAGGGGATAGGTCTGCGCGTCCGGCGGCAGTTCCAGGGTCATGTACAGAAAAAAGAGCGTGAAGGCATACACCAGTGCCGTCACGCCGATATCGGATCGTTTCATACGGACCGCCTGAATGGAAAACGGCGGGAAAGGTCGCCCTTCCCCGCCGGGACATGACAGAGATTACTTCTTGTACAGCTTGGAGACCACGTCGCGGCAGAAGATCTCCTGCGCGGCGATGAGTTCGGCCAGCTGCTTGTTGTCCTTGAAATCAAGGCTCATGCCGGCCTTCTGGTGAGCCTCGATGCAGGCGGGATCCTGCATGGTCTTGCGGAAGGCTTCCACATAGAAGTCCACGACCTCCTGCGGGGTGCCCTTGGGCAGCACCAGCGCACGGGCGGAACCGTACCATTCCTTGTAGTAGCCCAGCTCGCCCAGGGTGGGCACGTCGGGGTATTCGGGCAGACGGGCGGTGTTGAACACGCCCAGGATGCGCAGTTCGGGCTTGTCACCGCTGCACAGGGCGGCCACGTCGGCCACCTTGGCGCAGGAGAAGTGCACTTCGCCCTGGCGCAGGGCCAGCAGCTGGTCGGCGGTACCGCCGTAGGGGATGGCCTTGTAATCGAAGCCGGCGGAAGTGGCCAGCAGCTGGGCGGCGGTATGGTTGGAAGCTTCCACACCGTTGGTGGAGCAGCGCAGGTTGCCCTTGGCCTTACAGGCATCCACCAGTTCCTTGAGGCTCTTCCAGGGGCTGTTGGCACGCACGACCACCACGCCGGTCTCGCTCAGCTGGTTGCAGACGGGCACCACGTCGCTGACGGCGAAGGTGGAGCCGGGCTGCACGGCCAGGGTGGTGAAGGTGGGCAGGTTGATGAAGCCGATGGTGCGGCCGTCGGGCTTGGAGTTGACCAGCTCGGTCCAGCCGATCTTGCCGTCGCCGCCGGGCAGGTTGTTGATGATCAGGGTCTTGCCCACATACTTCTCGGCCTGAGAAGCCAGCAGGCGCGCACCGGTATCCGTGCCGGAACCGGCCTTGTAAGCCACGATGACGGTCACATCGCCGTCAGGGGTCCACGCAGAAGCTGCCAGCGGCATGGCCAGCAGGGCCATGACCAGGAAAGCAAGGATCTTTTTCATGTTTCCTCCTCAAAAGATCTGTCGAACTGTGGCGCTTTGGTGACATTTTGGTGACAAGCGTCCGTTTTCCCTTACCGCCTTGCCCTGATGGCGTCAAGGAATGCCTCTTTTTTGCGGGATTTGCCCGGATATGGCTCAAAATCCTCCCGTGATGCTCAGGGATGAAGGGCCCTTTTGCAGGGAGTCCCCCTGTCTTCCGGCTAGGGCCCATAAGCCTTGCCTGTGCGGGCTGTCCATCCCTGTTTCCGATCCGGACCAGAACAGCCGCATGCGGATGTCCTTACCGGCAACTGCCTGTGCCCCGGATGCCGGGAGGTGCAAAAAATGAAGAACTCCCGCAGAGCGGAGGATGCTGCATTTCGCACCGCAGTGTTCACAGATACAGCCATAACAAAAAAGCGGTCCGGGACAGACCCGAACCGCTTGTGAGTTTCTGGTAGCAAGGGAGGGATTTGAACCCCCGACACTGCGGGTATGAACCGCATGCTCTGACCAACTGAGCTACCTTGCCATAAGGCTTTGTGGATTTTCCACAACGCAGAGATGCATCTACAGAACTTGCTCTCCTTTGGCAAGCTTTTTCTGTATTTTCTCCCGGCAAGGAGAAAAACTCCCGCAAAGGGCCCGGCCTGAAGGATCTAGGCCGTGGCTGTTTCTCCTGGCGAAATGGCTCTAGAGACTTCCCATCCCGGGACCGCAGCAATCCCCCAAACGATGGCCGTATGCGGAAGTCCTCCAGCAGACGATTCCGGCCGGGACAGCCCCTCACCCGTCGCCCCGCCCTTCCATGAAGGACCGGCAGGACGCGCCGGGCGCTGTCTCGCATCTCGGGACATGCGGCAAAAAAGTCCATAACAAAAGAAGCCCGGAAAATTTCCGGGCTTCCTGTCATATTCTGGTAGCAAGGGAGGGATTTGAACCCCCGACACTGCGGGTATGAACCGCATGCTCTGACCAACTGAGCTACCTTGCCGTGATGGCGTTTCGTGTCCCACTCAACGCAGGGATGTATCTACAGAAGTTGCTCCCCTTTGGCAAGCATTTTTTGGGGATTTTCCCAATTTTTTTTAATGCACCATGAAATACCAGATAAAGGGAGCCAGCAGCAGGCGGTACACGGCAAAAGGCACCAGGGTCATATGGCCCACCAGCCTTACGAAGGCCTTGACCGCGATCAGGGCGGAAATAAAGGAGCCGATCATGCCCACGGCAAAGAAGGGGATGTCCGCCGCGGTGAACAGATGCAGGCTCTTGAGCAGGTCAAAGCCCGTGGCCGCCACCATGATGGGCACGGCGGCGATGAACGAATATTCGGCCGCCAGCGGACGGCGGGCCCCCAGGATCATGCCGCCCATGATGGTGGCCGCCGAACGGGAAAAGCCGGGGAACAGGGCCAGGCACTGGAAGCAGCCGATGCCGAAGGCCAGGCCGGGCGTCATGTCGTCCAGGGTCTCATAACGGGGATGGAACTGGCGGCGCTCCACAAAGATCATCAGCAGGGCGCCGATGACGAAGGGGATCAGCACCATGCTCGGCGTGAACAGGCTCTTGATCTGGGAGTGCAGCAGCAGGCCCAGCACACAGGCGGGCACGCAGGTGAGGAAGAGCATCCAGATGCCGCGCAGACCGGCAAAGGGCACGCCCTGTTGCGGCCGCAGCAGACCCCAGAAGCGTCCCCAGTAGAGGACGACCACTGCCATGATGGCGCCCAGCTGGATGACCACCTGGAAGGTGGCAGCTTTTTCACCGCTGAAATTGAGCAGATCGCCCACCAGCACCAGATGGCCCGAGGACGAGACCGGCAGGTATTCCGTCAGCCCTTCCACGATGCTGAGGATGAACGCAACCCACAAATTATCCATATATGCCGTCCTTTGGATCCGAAGACCCGTTGTTTCCCGAAACGGACTCGGCTAGAGTGATCCACAAAAAGGAGAACTCCATGGCCACCATCATGCCCGCTTCGGAACTGGTACGGCGAGCCGCCGCCTGGCTGGCGGAACAGCGCGCCCTGTATCCCGAAAAATCCCTGGCCGCCCTTCTGGACGAAGCCGGGATGCGCTTCAACCTCAACCCGCTGGACGCGGCGGCACTGGGCCGCCTGTTCGATCCCGCGACGCAGGAAAAAAACGACTAGCCTTCCCGGACAGCGGCCGGAGCCCGCACAGGGGGCATCGCCGCCCTCTCCGGGACCCCGGTCCCGCAGGGTGCCGCGCTTCCCGGATGGCAGCAGCCCATCCCCGGCTGCCGCCCCGGTCGCAGCGCCCGCGGCCAGCCTATAGACGGAAATGCCGGGCATTGCAATCCCCGTCGTGCGCATCATGCCGCGAGGTATGAAAAAAGGGAAGGCGGCCTGATGGTCGTACTCCCCTTGTTCCGGTCTCCCCCATCCCTTGCGGACGGGGGAGTTTTTTGTCTCTGCCCGGAGGCTCCCCGCTGCTCTCCCCCGCTCCCTCTGAAGGGCGCCGAAAAAGGAAGAGGCATGGGGAAGGGAGGCCTCCTTGCCGCCGGCAAAAAGCCCTCCCCGCCCTTGTCGAGAATCGTTTATCCTAGGCGATCTGGCTGCCGTTGGGCACAGGTGCGGCAGGCGTCAGGACGGAGAGCTTGCCGTCCTTTTCCGCGGTCAGCACCATGCCGTTGGACATGAGGCCACGGATCTTGCGCGGCGCCAGGTTGAGCACGGCGATGACCTGCTTGCCCACCAGCTCCTCGGGCTTGTAGTAGTCGGCCAAGCCGGACAGGATCTGGCGCGGCTGGCCTTCGTCAAAGTCGATCTCCAGACGCAGGATGCGGTCGGCATTGGGATGCTTTTCCGCCACGACCACGGTCCCGGCGCGCATCTCCACGGCCTTGAACTGGTCGAAGCTGATCTCGCCGCTCTGGCCTTCGGCGGCAGGAGCGGCCTTGGGGGCTTCCTGCTTCTTTTCCTTCTTGGCCTTGGGGGCCTTTTCGGCCGGAGCTTCCTGCTGCAGGGCCTTGACGTCGATGCGCGGGAAAAGGTTGGAGCTGGCCGCCACTTCGGTGCCGGGCTGCAGACCGTCAAAGTTGCCGGCCTCGGCTTCCAGCGAGGTGGTCACAGGGCCTTCGCCGGGCTGCTGGCCCAGCTGCTCCAGCAGGGTGCGGGAGGCATCGGGCATGACGGCCCACAGACACAGGGCCACCTTGCGCATGGCCGACAGCAGCACGTACATGACCGTGCCCAGACGCGTGGTGTCGCCCTGCTTGAACAGGGTCCACGGCGCCTGCGAATCCACGTACTTGTTGAGCGCGCGCACCAGATCCCACAGGGAATCCAGGCCCTGGGCGAACTGGGTGTTGCCGAACAGCTGGATGTAATTGGTCATGGCCGTGGCGCACAGCTCGACGATGGCCTTATCGTCTTCGCTGAATTCGCCGGGCTGGGGCACCTTGCTCTCAAAATACTTGGCCGTCATGGACAGCACGCGGCTGAACAGGTTGCCCAGGTCGTTGGCCAGGTCGGCGTTGATGCGGGTCACCATGCCTTCTTCGCTGAAGGAGGCATCGGAACCGAAATGCATCTCGCGCAGCAGGAAATAGCGGAAGGCGTCCAGACCGTACTTCTGGCGCATCTCCAGCGGTTCCACCACGTTGCCCAGGGATTTGGACATCTTGGTATCGCGCACCAGCCAGTAACCGTGCACGTTCAGGTGCTGGTACACGGGCAGGCCCGCGGCCTTGAGCATGGTGGGCCAGAACACGGCATGGGGTTTGAGGATGTCCTTGGCCACCAGATGTTCGCCGGGCCAGAAGGTCTTGTACTTTTCACCGTCGGGCCAGCCCAGAGCGCTGATGTAGTTCAGCAGGGCGTCGAACCACACATAGCAGACGTAATCCTTGTCGAAGGGCAGTTCGATGCCCCAGGTCAGGCGGGACTTGGGACGGGAGATGCACAGGTCTTCCAGCGCGCCCGACTCCAGCATGGACAGCACTTCGTTGCGGTAGCGCTCGGGGCGGATGAAGTCGGGATGGCTCTCGATGTATTCCCGCAGCCAGGGCAGGTACTTGGACATGCGGAAGAAGTAGTTCTTCTCGCTGATGAATTCGGGCTTGGTCAGATGCTGGGGGCACAGGCCGTTCTCCAGCTCCTTTTCCGTATAGAAGCGTTCGCAGCCGTAGCAGTAGTGGCCGCCGAACTCGCCGAAATAGATGTCGCCGGCATCATAGACCTGCTGCAGGAAGCGCTGCACGCGGGCCTTGTGGTCTTCGTCGGTGGTACGCACGAAGGCGTCGTTCTCGATGCCCAGATGCGGCCACAGCTGCTGGAACAGGCCGCTGATGCCGTCCACGAATTCCTTGGGGGAGACGCCCTGCTTTTCGGCGGCCTTGACGATCTTGTCACCGTGCTCGTCCGTACCGGTCAGGAACATGGTGTTGTCGCCCAGGGTCTTGTGGAAGCGCGACAGGGAGTCGGCCACGATGGTGGTATAGGCATGTCCCAGATGGGGCTTGGCATTCACATAGTAAATGGGGGTGGTGATATAAAAGTTCTTCACGTCTGACTCCGTTTATTCGGCGGCGCCGTCCTGCCGTTGCTGCGACTTGCGGCGACGGCGGCGGCGACTTTTGCTGTTCTCTGCGGGGGCGGCCTCGGCCTGCGGCTGGGCCTGCTGCGGCTGGACTTCCGGCCCGGCGGTCAGGGGCGCGTCGGGCGGCAGCACATCGGCGAACAGGTTGGGATCGTCCACGTTCTCCGGTGTGACGGAGACCACCAGCAGGCCATCCCCCTGTGCCGCCTTCTGGGGCTGCTGCGCCTGTTTGGGCTGGGCATTGTTGGGATGGGGCTCGGGACGATGCGGATCCAGGGCCTGCCATTCTTCCAGCGTCAGTTCCTGTTCTTCGTTGTTCTCGTTGAGCACGGACAGCGAATTGCGGAACATGTTGGCCCGCAGCACCTTCATGGTGCCCTGCGTGGTCTGGTATTTCTTGCCCAGACGCGGGCAATTGTGGTGGAAGCGGTCGTAGTTCTCCTGCTCGTAGGAAAGGCAGCAGAGCAGGCGGCCGCAGATGCCCGAGATCTTGGCAGGGTTGAGGAACAGGTTCTGCTCCTTGGCCATGCGGATGGTCACGGGAGCGAACTTGCGCAGGTACCGGCGGCAGCAGCAGACCATGCCGCAGTTGCCCACGGCCCCCACCATCTGGGTCTCGTGACGCACCCCTATCTGGCGCAGTTCGATGCGGGCGCGGTATTCGCGCACCAGATCCTTGACCAGCTCGCGAAAGTCGATGCGGGCCGGCGCCGTGAAATAGAAAATGAGCTTGCTGCGGTCAAAAAAGACCTCAACGTCCACGAGCTTCATGTCCAGGCGGCGGTCACGGATGCACTGGCGGCAGAACTCCGTGGCCTCGCGGGCCAGTTTCTCGTTGGTGCGGCCCTCGGCCAGGTCTTCCTCCGTGGCCCGGCGCTCGATGGGCGTCAGGCTCTCCGGCTCCACACCGGCCACATAATCATAGGGACCGGAGACCACCTGCGCCAGGGCCTGCCCCTGATCGGCCGCGATCAGCACATGATCGCCCACGGCCAGATCGGCAGGGCCCGTATGGTACAGGGTCTGTCCCAAAGCGCGAAAGCGCAAACCGTATATTGGCATAGTTCCCAATCTTTGTTGCGGGGATTATCTGAATCCCTTTACATCGGGCATATCCGGGCCGCTGTCAACAGGCAGCCCCCGCGCCCGCCACAGGCCGGCAAAAGTCTTTCCCTTCCTGCTCCGTCCATCAAGCCCCTGCCCTGCCGCTGTCCGGCAGTATCCATAATATAAGGAAGAGCCTCAACGGAACGGCATCACTCGCCCTCCTTTCCCCGTCTTGCTTCCTTCCCTGGATAGCGGGGCTTTCCCTTGCTATGCAGTTCTGCCTGTTTTAGAATCACGGCAAGGAGAATACCATCATGATCTCACGAGACGAAGCGCTGGCCCTGCTGGCGGAGAACCATGTCCAGGCGGGCCTGCTGCAACACTCCATTGCTTCCGAGGCCGTCATGCGGGCCCTGGCCCGTGAATTTGGTGAAGATGAAGAACTGTGGGGCCTGACCGGCCTGCTGCACGATGTGGACTATCCCGCCACGGAAGCCACACCGGAAAAGCACGGTCTGGAAGGCGCCCGCCTGCTGGAAGGCAAATTGCCCGAAGAGGCCCTGACCGCCATCCGCGCCCACAACGGCGAGATGACCGGCTGTGCGCCCCAGACCCGTTTCGACTTCGCCCTGCGCTGCGGCGAGACCATCACCGGCCTTATCAGCGCCGCCGCCCTGATGCGTCCCACGGGCTATGAAGGCATGGAAGTCAAGAGCATCAAGAAAAAGATGAAGGACAAGGCCTTTGCCGCCAGCGTCTGCCGCGACAACATCCGCCAGTGCGAACAGGCGGGCCTGCCGCTGGATGCCTTCCTGGCCCTTTCCATCGCCGCCATGCGCGACTGCTTTTCGCAGCCTGCCTGAACCGAGCATCCCACCACGAGGTGAAGCATGACCAAACCCGGCGCCATCGATACCAGCATCCGTACTCTCGGCACCCCCAAACTCACGTCCAGGCTGCCCTACCGTACCTGGGTGGATGACGTGCGCCTGCCCATACAGGTGGACAGGGAACTCTGCGACGAGTTCACCGAACCCATATGTCTGGATTTCGAGGCTGCCGGCCCCCGGAAAAAACTTTACTTCGATCCCAGCCGGGCAAAATGCGCCATCGTGACCTGCGGTGGCCTTTGCCCGGGGCTCAATGACGTCATCCGCGCCATCGTCATGGAGGCGCACCACGCCTACCATGTGCCCTCCATCATGGGCATCCGCTACGGGCTGGAAGGCTTCATCCCGGCCTGCGGGCATCAGCCCATGGAACTGACGCCCGAACGCGTGGCCGACATCCACCGCTTCGGCGGCACCATCCTGGGCTCGTCGCGCGGTCCCCAGTCCGCGGAAGAGATCGTGGACAGCCTGGAACGCTCCAACGTCAGCATCCTGTTCGTCATCGGCGGTGACGGCAGCATGAAGGCCGCCCTGAGCATCAGCCGCGAAGTGCAGGCGCGCAACCTCAAGATCGCCGTCATCGGCATCCCCAAGACCATCGACAACGACATCAACTTCATCCCCCAGTCCTTCGGCTTCGAGACCGCCGTCTACAAGGCCACCGAGGCCATCGAATGCGCCCACACCGAGGCCCGGGGCATGCCCAACGGCATCGGCCTGGTCAAGCTCATGGGCCGGGAATCGGGCTTCATCGCCGCCCAGGCCACGCTGGCCATGAAGGAAGTGAACTTTGTCCTGGTGCCGGAAGCGCCCTTCACCCTCGAAGGGGAAGGCGGCCTGCTGCCCGCGCTGGAAGAACGCCTGAAAAGCCGCCATCACGCCGTCATCGTGGCGGCTGAGGGCGCCGGCCAGCATCTGCTGGACCGTTCCGGCGCCACCGACGCCTCGGGCAACCTGCTGCTGGGCGACGTGGCCGACCTGCTGCGCTCCGAGATCAAGCGTTATATGGACGCCCGCGGCATCCCCCACGCGCTCAAGTACATCGACCCCAGCTACATCATCCGCTCCGTGCCGGCCACGGCCAACGACAAGGTCTACTGCGGCTTCCTGGGCCAGTACGCCGTCCATGCGGCCATGGCCGGGCGCACCGACATGGTGGTGGGCAAGATCCAGGACCGCTACGTGCATCTGCCGCTGGAGCTGGTGACGCGCCGCCGCCGCAAGCTCAACATCTATTCCGATCTCTGGCGCGCCGCCCTGGAATCCACGGGACAGGGCATGCTGGCCGGTATGCTGCCGCAGCAGGAGACGCATGGCTAGTCTGTATCAAGTCAAGGCATCCGCCGGGTCAGGCAAGACCTATGACCTGACCCGGCGTTTTTTGTGTCTGCTGGCGGCCTGCGGGGCCCCGGCACCGGCCGCTGCCGCCTCCTGCGGGCTGGGCACCGGCCCCTCGGGCTGGGACGAGATCCTGGCCATCACCTTCACCAATGCCGCCGCCGGCGAGATGCGCGACCGCGTCATCGGCCGCCTCAAGGCCATCGCCCTGGGCACGCCGGAAAAAGGCATCCCCCTGACGCCCGACATGGCCGCCCGCTGGCTGGACGTCATCCTGCGAGATCTGGCCAGCCTCAACATCCGCACCATCGACAGCCTGCTCCACGCCATCGTGCGTTCGGCCGCCCTGCAGCTGGATCTGCCCCCGGATTTCCAGCCCGCCTTCGTGAGCATGGATGCCGTGACGCCCTATCTCGATACCCTGCTCAACCAGGCCTCCCAGGGCAACGAGAAGATGGAAAAACTGCTGCGCGACCTTTACTGGGCCATCGTCCATGTGCAGCAGAGCAAGGGCTTCAATGCGGGGGAAAAGCTGGGCGACATCATCCGCCCCCTGCTGGACGGCATCCTGCGCGACGAATTCACGGATATCGCCAGCCCGGAAGAGCTGGAAAGCCGCCACCAGCAGCTCTGGAACAGGACGCGCGGCCTGATCCGGGCTGTCCTCGACGCGGAGGAGCAGGCCAAGACCAAGCTCCATGCCACGAGCCGCAAGGCCCTGGTGCGCCTTCAGGAGCGGGACGAAGGGGCCTTCAAGCTCAAGTCCATCGCCGAGCCCGAGGTCGACAAATTCCTCACGGCCAAAACGAAGCGTACGGAAGAACTGCTGTCGGCACTGGAAGCGCTGACGTCCTGGCTGCCGGATTTCAGCCGCCGTCATGCCCTGCTGCGTTCGGCCCGCAATTTTGCCCCGGCCGTCCAGCTGGCCACGTTGCTGGTCCACGCCATGCGGGCCAACCAGCAGCAGGAAGGCACCCTGCCCGCCGTCCTGGTGCCGGAGATGGCCGCCTTGGTGCTCAGCGGCAGCTTTGGCGTCTCCGAGGCCCTGTGCCGTCTGGGCAGCCGCCTGCAGTATTTCCTGCTGGACGAATTCCAGGACACCAGCCGCGAACAGTGGCAGGCCCTGAGCCCGCTGGTGGAAGAGGCCCTTTCCCGGGGCGGTTCCCTGACCTGGGTGGGCGACGTCAAGCAGGCCATCTACGGCTGGCGTGGCGGGGATGCCGCCCTTTTTGACGGCATCGAAGCTCCCCTGCGCCTTCTGGCCCCGGATGTGCGCCACGAGACGCTCACGGCCAACTGGCGCAGCTGCCGTCAGGTCATCGCGCACAACAATGCCCTGTTCTCGCCTCTGGAGGATGCCGCCGTAGCCCGGCAGGCCCTTTCCGCCTTGATGCCGCAGGACACGCCGGACGATCTGCTGGACAGCTATGCCGAACGTGTGGCCGCGGGCTATGCCGGGACGGCCCAGGATTTTTCGCCCAGCTCGCCTCCCGGCGGCCTTGTGCGCGTGGAAGCCATCGACGGTGACAGCAGCGAAGAACTCAACACCGCCGTACTGGCGCGCCTGCGCCATGTACTCCGGCAGGAACTGGCCCCGCGCCGTCGCTGGCAGGAGATCATGGTGCTGGTGCGCAGCAATGCCCAGGCCGCACTGGTGGCCGAGGATCTGGCAGCGGCCGACATCCCCATCGTCACGGAGAACAGCCTGCTGCTGTCCACCCATCCTCTGGTGATCCAGAGCGTGGCCCTGCTGCAGTTCCTGTGCAACGCGGAAGACGAGCTGGCCCTCTGGACCGTGGTCACGGGCAGTCTGGTGCAGCAGGGCCCCCTGCCTGTCCCCGACCTTCAGGCTTTGCACGACAGTTGCGTGGACAGGGGCAGCATCCCCCTGGTGCAGCATCTGCAACGGAACTTCCCCGGCTTCTGGGCCTCCGTCCTGGCACCTTTCCACAATCAGGCCGGGCTCATGACGCCCTACGACACGGTCATGGAATGGTATGACCGCCTGCAGGTCTTCGAACGCTATCCCGATGCCGATGTTTTCCTGCGCTGCTTCCTTGAAGTGCTCAAGAATGCCGAGGATCAGGGCCTGGCCACCCTGCCCGACTTTCTGGCCCACTGGCAGGAAAAGGGCGAGGAGGAAAAAGTCCCCATGCCTGAGGGCATCGACGCCGTTCGCATCATGACCGTCCACAAATCCAAGGGCCTCGAGGCCCCTGTGGTCCTCCTGCCCTGGACCGATGCCACCCTGAAGGCGAGCGACCCGGTGCTCATGGAGGAAGACGGCCTGCGCATGGTCTGCAAGAACGGCCCGCATTGCGGCAGGGTCTACTACGAAGCCCTGTTGCGGCAGGCCATGGAACTGCTCAACCAGTTCTATGTGGCCTTTACCCGGGCACGGGAAGAGCTCCTCGTCTTCCGTACCAGCGCCGCCACCGTGCGCAAGGGCTGCGGCAGCCACGCCCTGGATGTCCTCTGGCAGCAGGCCGGACTCGAGGTCCCCTACCTGCTGGAAGGCGGGGACGACGTGCTGCATCCGGTCCAGCCCGCTGTGGCGGAGGAAGGAGGAGACGATACGCCCCCGGCAGCAGAAAACGCAGGAGACGATAGCGCCTCCGACCAGCTCTCCGGCGGACAGACGGCAGTGCCGCATGACCCGGAGGAAGACTGGCGTCCCATGCAATGGTTGCCCCGGCTCAAGATCTACCGCAACCCGCTGGAACGGATGCACTTTTCCGCACGGGATCGCGGCACCCTGCTCCATGCCTGTCTGGAGCAGCTGCCTCTGGGCGGCCTCAGTGAGGACAACATCAGGGCTGCCGTGCGGGAAGTGCTCGCCACCATCCCCCTTGCCGACGGACAGGACGCCCCCGACAGGGAAAGCGTTGCCGCCGACATGGAATCCTGCCTGCTCTGGTTGTTGCGTCTGCCCCAGTTCGGCCTGTGGCAGCGGCGCGGTGTGCCGGAGCAATCCATGCTGGCCGCCGACGGTTCCCGCCGGGACCTTTTGCGTGCCGACCTCATCGTCCCCCTGTCCTGGGGGACCCTGGTGGTGGACTACAAGAGCGGCAGGGTCATGGACGAGCATGTCCGGCAAGTGCAGCGCTATTTGCGCTGTCTGGAACAGAGCGGCACCACCGTGGCCCGCGGCCTGCTCATCTATCTGGACAGGCAGTCTTTCCGCCTGGTGGAACCCGACAGCGCTTCGGAACTGTTTACGGATCTTGGGGCCTATCCCCGCTACTTCTGTGAGGACGAGGCATGAGCAGCCCCTTCCATATCTTTTCCTGGCAGCAGCCTTTCCTGCCTGCCCTGAAACAGGCCACCGACCTCTGGAGCGACGGACGGCCGGGTGATGCCGTCATCATCGTCCCCCACAACCGTCCGTGGCGCTATCTTGTGGACATCTATGCCGCTGCCGGGACCACCGGCCTGCTGCCCAAGGTCCTTTCCCTGCCGGACATGGTGCGCCTGTGGCGCATGCATGCCAGCCCCGTGCCGCTGCGTACGGCCTGCCTGCTGGACAGGGTGGCCCTGCTGCGGGACTGCGTCCTCGATCTGGCCGACGAAGACCACGAACTGGAAAAACGCTTCGGCAAACTGTCCCCGGACGCCTTCCTGCCCTGGGGCATACGTCTGGCCAATCTGCTGGAAGAACTGCTGGGCCAGAACATGGTCACGGACGACCTGCCCTTCATCGACGAGGTGAGCCCCCCAGCCGCGGCCCTGCTGGGGGCCCTGGGGCGCATCCGCGATGCCTATGTGGCGGCGCTGGCTCAAAAGGGCTGGACCACGCCGGGCCATGACTTCTGGCTGGCCGCCCGCCATGCGGAGGACATCCCCGACCTGCTGCGCCCGGCTGACGGGCATCCCGTGCTGCTGGCCGGTTTTTCCCTGCTTACCGAGACCGAGGACATCCTGCTCCGCAGTCTCTGGCAGGCCGGTGCCCGTGTCTGCCTGCACACGGATCCGGCCCTGGCCCGGCATGGTGAGGAAGAGCGGCCGCCTGTGCACTGGGCCTGTCAGGAACACGTCCAGTGGCTGCAACGCTGGCAGGCCACGGCCCGGCCCTGGGAGGCGGACGCGCCCTCTCCGGTGGAAGACGCGCAAAAATGGCACTATTTCGCGGGTTATGACCTCCACTCCCAACTCAAGGCCCTGCAACAGGATCTGGATGCCCCTTCGGAGGCATCCACGGCCATCCTTCTGACCCACGGCGACCTTCTGCTGCCCGTGCTGCACCATCTGCCGGACAAGGAAGTCAACATCTCCATGGGCTATCCGCTGGACCGTTCGCCCCTCTTCCACCTGCTGGACAGCCTGTTCCGCCTGCATGAAGGACGGGACAAGGACGGGCTTTTCTACTGGCGCTATCTGCTGGCCTGCCTGCGCCACCCCTATCTGGGCATGCTCCAGGCCGCCGCGCCCGGGGGAGAGCCCGGCACGGGGCAGTCCCTGCGGCCCCTGCTCCGCCGTCTGGAGCGCCGCATCCGCAGCGGCAGGCGCCTGGTGGCCCATGAGGATCTGCTGGCCACCCTGGCCGAAGGCGAAGAAAGCATGGATGCTCCCGCCGGAGAGGACGCCACGGACGGTGCCCTCCCTGCCCCCAGTCCCGAGCGCGCGCTGCTGGAAGAACTGCTGCACCTGCTGCTGGAGGATTTCGGCGCCGTTTCCACGCTGTCCGGTCTGGCCGGCGCCCTGCTGCGCCTGAGCGACTTCCTGACCCGCCACGGACAGGCCGTCTGGGAACGTTTCCCCCTGGATGCCGAGGCCCTGTACCGGCTCGTACGCCACTGCGTGCCGGAACTGCAGCACAATGCCCTGTCCGGCGAGGAGATGGACTCCCGCCTTCTGCACGGTCTGGCTCGCCAGCTGCTGCAACAGCAGCGCATCCCCTTCGAAGCCGATCCGCTGGGTGGTGTGCAGGTGCTGGGCATGCTGGAAAGCCGTCTGCTCCAGTTCGACCGCATCTTCATCATCGATGCCACCGACGACGTCCTGCCCGGTACCCCAGGCCAGGATCCCCTGCTGCCGGACAGCCTGCGCCGCATCCTCGGCCTGCCTGATGCCCGCCGCCGGGAACGGGCGGCCTCCCACACCCTCTACCGCCTGTGTGCCTGCGCCCGCGAGGTGCATTTTTACTGGCAGGAGAGCCAGGGCCGTTCCGGACTCATGGACAGCAAGAAGGCCCGCAGCCGTTTTGTGGAGCAGCTCATCTGGGCGCACGAGCAGCGCACCGGGGCTATCCTCAAGCCGGGCACGCCGCCGCTGGCTGTGGCCACCTGTGCCGTGGCCCCCATGCCGCCCCGCGAGCTGTCCCTGAAGCGCAACCAGGCCTTGCAGGATGCCATGCGGGCCTTTCTGGCCGCGCCCATCTCTCCCACGGCCCTGGATACCTACCTGCATTGCCCGCTGTCCTTCGTCTGGAAACATCTGTGCCGCTTCCGGCCCGTCCAGGAGGTCAACGAGAGAGACGATCCGGCAGAAGTGGGCTCCGTGCTGCACGACGTGCTGCAGCAGCTCTACCGTCCGTATCGCGGCAAGCTGGTGGATGCGGGGACCTTCGACATGGCCGTCATGCGTGCCGAACTGCAGCGCCAGATGGAAAGACACGACCTGCGGACCCAGCTGCCGCCCGACAGCCTGATGATGTTCTCCATGGCAGCCCCGCGCCGTCTGGAGGAATATCTTTGCAACCAGCCGGAAGCCACCATCCTGGAACTGGAATATCCCCTGACCCAGGTCATCAGCTGCAACGGCCGGGAATATACCTTCAAGGGACGCCTGGACAGACTGGACAGGCGTGAGGACGGCCTCTGCATCGTGGATTACAAGACCGGTACCATCAACAGTCCTGCCGGTGCCTTATGGGATGACGAAGCCCTGTTCGTCCACATGGCGCAGGTCCGGGACGCAGGAATCCCTCTTGAGGAACGCCGCCGGCTGGCCGCCGGGGCTTTCGACCAGCTGGCCGAGAAGCTGCGCATGATCCAGCTGCCCGCCTACCTGTGCATGCTGCACGCCGCCGGTTTCAAGGATCTGCACGACGCCGCCCTGGTGGAACTGCGCGACAAGGGGCGGGAATACTGGCTGTTCGGGCCCAGGCTGGATCTGGACAATGGCGAACGCATCCGTCAATGCTTTGACGTCCTCTCCCTGCTGCTCTGGCATATGGAGCACGGCCCTGATTTCACCGGCCGTCCGGGCGAAGGTTGCCGCTGGTGCGACTATCAGGCACTTTGCCATGCCTGACAGAGACAGCGGCCTTGTGAAAATAAGGTTTTTCTGGTAATGCTTTCCGAAAATTGATTTCAATACCGCCCCTCGAGGGCTTTACCTTATAGCGCCATGTTGGAGGTTGCATCATGGCTTTTCCTTCTTTGTCCATTGGAGACCTGACCGCTAAAATGCCCATCGTCCAAGGCGGCATGGGTGTTGGCATTTCCCTTTCCGGCCTCGCCTCTGCTGTTGCCAATCAGGGCGGCATCGGCGTCATCGCCGGAGCCATGATCGGGATGAAAGAGCCCGACGTGGCCAAGAACCCCATCGAAGCCAACCTGCGCGCCCTGCGCCAGGAGCTGACCAAGGCCCGGGAAAAGACCCAGGGCATCATCGGCGTCAACATCATGGTGGCGCTGACCACGTTCAGCCAGATGGTGCGCACGGCCATCGAAAACCGTGCCGACATCATCTTTTCCGGTGCCGGTCTGCCCCTGGAGATGCCCAAGCATCTCCTGCAGGCCTGCGAAGAAAAAAAGGAAGAGTTCAAGACCAAGCTGGTCCCCATCGTCTCTTCCGCCCGCGCGGCGACCCTGATCGCCCGCAAGTGGCTCTCCCGCTTCGACTACCTGCCCGACGCCTTCGTGGTGGAAGGCCCCAAGGCCGGCGGCCACCTCGGCTTCAAGCGTGAAGAGATCAACGACCCGAACTTCGCCCTGGAAGTCCTGGTCCCCCAGGTGGTCGAAGCCGCCAAGCGCCTTGAAGACCAGAAAGGCCGCGCCGTGCCCGTCATCGCCGCCGGCGGCATCTACACCGGCGAAGACATCAAAAAATTCCTCGACCTCGGCGCTTCCGGCGTCCAGATGGGGACCCGCTTCGTGGCCACCAAGGAATGTGATGCCGATGACCGCTTCAAGCAGAGCTACATTGCTGCCCGCGAGGAAGACATCACCATCATCAAGAGCCCGGTGGGCATGCCCGGCCGCGCCCTGCAGAACGACTTCATCGAGGCCGCCCGCCAGGGCAACAAAAAGCCCTTCAAATGCGTCTTCCACTGCGTGCATACCTGCGACCAGGAAAAGACGCCCTACTGCATCGCCCAGGCCCTCATCAGCGCCATGAAGGGCAACCTGGAACGCGGCTTCGCCTTCTGCGGCGCCAACGTGGCCCGGGTCAACAGCATCGTTTCCGTCAAGGAACTGATGGAATCCCTGCAGCAGGAATTCGACCAGACCATCAGCAAGGGCAAGCAGACCCTGCAGGGCCTGCTGAAGTAACATCCGCCTCATCCATCATCCTGGGGCCGGCCCTGCCGGCCCCTTTTTTTGCCTCTGGAGGACCATGGACGACACCCTTCCCCTGGTGGACAGCGCCACGCTGCCCGATGCTGAAAAAAAACGCCTGCGGAACAGCCATCCCCTGTACGGGCGCATGAACGGCGAAGTGATCTGGATGGCTTATGAAGAACTGGGCTATGATGCCGAGGCCTGCGCCACGGTCATGGATGCCGAGCTGGATCTGCGCCACCGCACCGTCAGCCTCATGGCCACGCTGGAGCAATCCCCGGATGCCTGCTGCGTTCTGGAACTGCCGGATGCCCCCTGTGCTTCCTGCACCGCCTGCCCGGATCTGGCACGGCTTGCCATCGACGCCGCGACACCACAGTGGCGGCAGTGGCTGCCCCCCTACGCCATCGGCTGCCGCGTCCATGCCCGCCTGCTGTCGCATACGGAAGCCGGACAGGCAGGATGTCGCCCTCCGGAAGGGGCCGCCCTGCCCCGGCGCCAGATGCTCTGCCCATGCCTGACGCCCGAAAAATAGCCCGCAGCAAAGAAATTTGGGCTTTTCCCGGAAAAAGGCTTGCCTTTTTGGCAAAGCTTGGGTAAAGGAACTGCTTGCGCGGCCATGCTGGATGCATGGCTCATTGCCTGCGCAATGCGCGGCCGCTGTTACCCGGCTTTGCCGCATAAACGATACACACAGTTTTCTGCATATACGGAGGACATCATGAGCAAAGAATGCGATTTCTGCGGCAAAAAGCCCCAGGTCGGCAATCTTGTCAGCCATTCCAACATCAAGACCAAGCGCCGCTTCAACCCCAACCTGCAGCGCGTGCGTCATCAGTTCGCTGACGGCACCGTGCGCACCCTGACCGTGTGCACCCGTTGCCTGCGCTCCGGTGTGGTGACCAAGCCCGCCGCCCGCGCCAAGCAGGACTAACTTGTTTTTTGTCCGCAAAGCCCCGGTTGCCACTGCAATCGGGGCTTTTTTGCTATGAAGCCCCGCCTTCTGCGTCTGCCTGCCCCTTTTGCGGGGTACTGGCACGCCCAGCGCCGCCCGCGTCCCCTGCCGTTCCACTGGCGTTCCCTCACCGGCCCCGAGGGCATCACCTCCTACAGCCAGCGCCAGGAAATAATCCTCGTGCTCAGCGCCTGCGGTCTGCCCCATCAGCTCTGGCGCTTCCGCCAAAAAGAATACATCTATGTACCTGCCCTGCTGGAAGGTCTGGCCCGGCAGGAGTTGCAGCACTTCCATGCGGAAAAGCAGCGCCCTCCGGCACCCCGCGGCCTGCCGCCCGCGCTCCATGCCCGCTGCTGGCTGGCTGCCCTGCCCCTGCTCCTGCTCGTCCTCTGGCACGGCCTGCGCAGCGGCTGGTGGCCGCTGCCCGACGGGCTGCCCCTCCCAATGGGCTGGGAACAGGCCGGAGCGCTGGACAACGTCCGCCTGCGCATCTACGGAGAATGGCAACGCCTGTTCACGGCCCTGACCCTGCATGCCGACGCCGCCCACCTGGGCGGCAATATCCTGCTGGGCGGCATCATGCTGCCCCTGCTGGCCCGGCTGACAGGTCCGGGACGGGCCCTGCTGCTCACCGTGCTGGGCGGCGGGCTCGGCAATCTGCTCACCGTGGCGCTGCGACGGGAATTCGTCCTCAGCCTGGGCTTTTCCACGGCTGTCTTCGCGGCCATCGGGGCCCTGGCCGGGTATATGGTCCTGCATCATGAAAGCAAGCGCTACCTGCCGCTGGCGGCCGGCGTAGGCATTCTGGCCATGTGGGGCATGGGCGAAGGGAACGTGGACTATCTGGCCCACATCTGCGGCCTGGTGGCCGGCATGACCCTCGGCTTCTGGGAGGCCCTGCGTACCAGGCGGCGCTGGCCGGGCCTGCCGCAATGGCTGTCCGCCCTGCTGGCCCTGCTCTTGCCCGTGCTGGCCTGGATACAGGCTTTTCAACAGGGATGACGGCGAAACCGTCTCCCTCCGGCACTGTCCGCCACCACGGATGGCGACCGAAAAAAGCTGCGTCCGCATGGCAATGCCGTGCAGGACGCAGCTTTTTTATGGCAAGGTGATGAAGGATCTGTTCCCCGGAAGCGCCCGGCAGCTCCTAGAACATGTCCAGTCTGGTCACGGCCAAAAAGCCGCAGACAGCCACGAACATCCCCGTAAGGCAGGCATACGCCCGGCGGGTGCGCAAAGAAAGGATGCCGCCCACCATGCTGGCAGCAAACAGTATGGGCCAGCCCATCTGCCCTTCAAAAAGGAATATCGCCTCTCCCAGCAGATCACAGGCCAGCCACAAGGCCACATAGCACAGCATGTAGAGCGAGAACTGCCAGGCAGCGCGCACCACGGCCCCCAGCGCTACGGCCTGCCCCGGCGTACAGCCGCGACCGGAAGTGAACCACGCCGTGACCAGATCCACCAACGGATTGAGGGCCACCCGCTGGTAGCGCTCCGCATAGCTGGCGCCGTAAGCCGCGAATACCGCGAACATCAGGGGGGCCAGGAACTGATGGGCCTCAGACCAGCCCGGGATGATGGACAGGGGAAAAAGCAGCAGGAAGGCCAGGGTCCCGAAAGGCGGGACCACACTGCCCAGGGCGATGACATCGAGCCAGAGCAGCTCCACCACGATCCCCAGCGAGAGCGCGGGCTGCCACTGGCCGGAAAGGCCGCCCAGCAACAGGGCCCAGAACAGGGGCCTGTCAGCCAGCCTGAAGACAAAGGAGGAACGGGCTACCCCCGCGAGGACAAAAAAAAAGCGTATTGCACGCCCAGCCAGAGGGCATCAGAGAAGCTGCTCATAAGCATCCCGGATTTTGTCGGAAGGCACACAGCGGAAATCCAGCTCTACCTGCTGTTGCAGCATGGCCCGCAAGTCCTCCCTGTCCTGTTCGGAAAGGGCCACATGCGGGAAAACCTGGATCTTGCCCGGTGCGTAGTGCAGATTGCCGATATTGAGGGCCCGGATGTCGACGCCGCTCTCCAGGGCCCTGCGGGCATCCTGACAGTCGGCAAAGAGGACGAGGCTGCTCTCGCCACAGCAGGCCAGGGTCTCAAGCAGGGCGTCCACCGGTACGAAGTGGATGGCCACCTGCTCCGGCACGGCCAAGGAGACGATCTGCTGCTGCAGAAGGTCCGCCGACATGGCGTCATTGGCAACTATCAGGTGCCGGGCGGCCACATAGGGCAGCCAGCCTTCGATGACCTGCCCGTGCACCAGACGGTTGTCCACTCTGAACCAGAGCATACGGATCAATCGCCTGTTTTTTCTTTGTTCCGGGAACGCAGCATGCTGCCGGCCACGACGATGCCCTTGGTTCCGGCCTCTCCGGCCAGCTTGGCCAGCTCGGCCAGGGGCTTTTCGCGACAGGTGAAGACCTTGAGCAGCATGGGCAGGTTGACGCCGGTGACGACTTCCACATTATGGCTCCCCAGCAGGGAGAGGGCCAGATTGGTGGGGGTGCCACCGAACATGTCGGTGAGGATGATGACCCCTGCGCCCTTGTCCAGCCGCTGGGCGGCATCATCCAGACGGCGCACGGTCTCGGGCACCTCCTGGGCGATGTCCACGCTGATGGAGGTGCAGTCGCTCAGGGTACCAAGGATGAACTCCGCCGTGCGCAGCATGGCAGAGCCATAGTCGGCATGGGCGACAACGATAATGCCGACCTGGGTGGAAGATTGCTGTTCCGACATGACATACCTCGCGCTGGAACTGAAATTTCTGCAAAATGCAGCACGTAAGGCCAAGAGTGCCAGCTTTCCTAGCCAAGTTCAAGGTGCCTGTGCTCGATACTGGCCGGATAATCCGCCTGGCGCAGCATCTGGAACAGGGCCTCGGCCGTGGCGACGGAACGGTGGCGGCCACCGGTACAGCCCACGGCGATGGCGACCCGGTAGCGGCCTTCCGCTTCCATCTGCGGCAGCATGAAACGCACCAGGTCAAAAAGCTTCTTCTCGAATTCCTGCGCGGCCTCGGAGGCAAAGACATAGTCACGGACAGCCTTGTCCTTGCCGCTGAGGGGACGCAATTTTTCTACAAAATAGGGATTGGGCAAAAAGCGCAGGTCAAAGACGAAATCCGCCTCGCGCGGGACGCCGTACTTGAAGCCGAACGAGATGACGTTGACCCGGATGGCCCGCAGCTTGCCCGACGTCCTGCTCCAGCGCTTCTGGATGGCGCGGCGCAGGTCATGGATGGAAAAACGGCTGGTATCTATGACCAGATCCGCCATCTCGCGCACGGGGGCCAGACGCGTGCGTTCCTCGTGCAGGGCATCCTCAAGGCCCATGCCCTCACGCTCCAGCGGATGGGGCCGGCGGGTGGTGGCATAACGGCGCATGAGCTCCTGCGCTCCGGCTTCCAGAAAAAGCAGTATGGGCCGGACCCCGTGCTCGGAAAGCTGGGCAAGGGCCACATTGAGCTCTTCCAGAAAGTCCTGCTGGCGCATGTCCATGCCCAGGGCCATGCCCCGGAAGCGTTCCATAGATCCGCGCCGCATCATCTCCACCATCTCGACGGCCAGCCCGGCAGGCAACCCGTCCACAGTGAAATAGCGCAGGTCTTCAAAGACCCGCAGCGCCGTACTTTTACCGGCCCCCGAAAGGCCGGTGACTATACAGACCTGGACAGGCGCTGCCGCGCCCTCGGATGGTGTCTGGCTCATGGCAATCTCGAAGGGGCCCCCTTGCGGGGGCCCCGAAGTCTTTACAGGACGGGGTCGATGACGGCATAGCCGCCGATGCGACGGCGGTACACCACATTGACGCGGTCGGTCTCGGCATTGATGAAGACCAGGAACTCACTGCCGATGGATTCCAGCTGCATCAGGGCTTCGTCCAGATGCAGGGGCTTGGGCGCAAAGCGCTCGGTGCCCACCACGGCGGGTTCTTCATCGGGATCGGCTTCCAGGTTGTAGGTGAAGACGTCCACGCTGGCGTTGCGGGCCTGACGGCGCTGTTCCTTGACGCGCGAGACGTGCTTCTTGATCTGGGCCTCGACCTTGTCCACCACAAGGTCGATGGCGGCGTACATGTCGGAAGACTGCTCGGAAGCACTCAGGTGCAGCCCCTCGCCGGCGATGGTCACTTCACAGCGATGCCGGAACTTGTCCACAGTAAGCACAACACCGACTTCCAGTCCGGAAGCCTTGCCAAAAAAGCGTCCCATCTTCTCCATGCGGCGACGGGCATACTTCTTCAGATGATCGGAGGCCTCGAAGTTCTTGAAAGTGAAAGCAATGTTCATAGAACCTCCCGTGGTGCAGGAATCAGAAATGTTCCTTGCGCTTTGAGGATGAGGGGATGTTCAGCGCCGTGCGGTACTTGGCCACCGTGCGCCGTGCGATATTGACCTTCAACTGTTCCTTGAGCAACTCGCCGAGCCGCTCGTCGCTCAGGGGCGATTTGGGATCTTCGCCAGCGATGAACTTTTTGATCAGAGCCTTGACGCTCTCTGAGCCTACCTGACTTCCATCGTCCAGTTCAAGCCCGCTGTTGAAGAAAAATTTCAGTTCGAAGATGCCGTGCGGCGTCGCCACATACTTGTTGGTGGTGATGCGGCTGACCGTGGATTCATGCATCCCGATATCGTCGGCGATATCCTTGAGGATGAGCGGCGCGAGCTTGGTGACGCCGTCACGGAAAAAGGGCTGCTGATGTTTGACGATGCTCTCCACCACTTTATACAGCGTCCGCTGCCGCTGGTACAGACTGCGGATGAGCCAGGATGCGGAACGCACCTTTTCCGAAACGTAGTCCTTCTCTTTTTCATTACAGGAGGGAACGCCATCACGCAACATGCTGGAGAGCTGCAGATGCGGCAAACCATCTTCATTGAGCAGGATGACGAATTCGTCACCGACGCTGTACACGAAGACGTCAGGGCTTACATAGGTGGGCTCGCTGCCGTCGAAGCTGGCACCGGGCAGGGGCTCCAGGGACTGGATGATGTCCAGGTACTCGCGCAGGCCTTCCATATCCAGCTTGAACTTGCGCAGCAGGGGCTTGTAGCGGTGGGCTTCCAGATCTTCCAGATGCGACTGCACCAGTTCCAGCAGGATGGGGTCACGGTCGTAGCGCAGGCTCTTCAGCTGCACCAGCAGACATTCGCGGGCATCCCGGGCCGCCACGCCCACCGGGTCGAAAAGCTGTACGCGCTCCAGCACGGTCTGCACGGCCTCCGGCGTGGTGGACGCCATCTCGGCGATCTCTTCCACGCTGGCCCGCAGATAGCCCGACGAGCCCAGATTGCCGATGATGATCTCGCCGATCTCCTTCTGCTCGTCCGTCAGGGTAGAAAGATGCAGCTGCCAGAGCAGATGGCCTTCCAGCGTGGGCTTGGCCGAGTAACGGGCCTCCAGGGGAGAGATCTCTTCCGCGATCTCCAGTTCCCGCCCCTGCGAGGTGCGCGGCGTGCTGGCGAATTCGCCGAGATATTCCTCCCAGTCGGCATTGCGGGAAAGGTCTTCGTCATAGACTTCGTCCTGGGGCTTCTCGTGCCGCGGCTCCTCCTGATCCTGCGGAGCCACGGGCTCATTGGCCGGGGCCTCTTCCAGGAAGGGGTTCTCCAGCAATTCCTGCTGGACGGTCTCCAGAAGTTCGACACGAGAAAGCTGCAACAGCTTGATGGCCTGCTGCAGCTGGGGGGTCATGACCAGCTGCTGCGACAATTTGAGTTGTTGACGAAGTTCCAATGCCATGGGGTGCTATCCTGTCAGTAAAAATTTTCTACGTTTCAAATACCATGCCACATGCTGCACCAATAGGCAAGGGAGGCTGGACCGGGAGCACAAAAAAGGGAATATTTCAAGTCATTGCATAAAAAAAGGACGCCCCGCGCCAGCGGAGCGTCCTGAACGGCTTTTCTTGCACAAAAGCCCTATTTCTTGTGGTTGTTCTTGGCGGCCTTGATGAATTCGCGGAACAGGGGATGCGCCGCCATGGGACGGGACTTGAACTCGGGATGGAACTGGCAGCCCAGGAACCAGGGATGGTCGGGCAGTTCCACGATCTCCATCAGGGAGCCGTCGGGGGCGGTGCCGCTGAAGACCATGCCCTTTTCTTCCAGCAGATCCTTGAAGGCGTTGTTGAACTCGTAGCGGTGACGGTGGCGTTCTTCCACCAGTTCCTTGCCGTACGCTTCAAAGGCACGGGTATCGGGGATGATCTTGCAGGGGTAGGCGCCCAGGCGCATGGTGCCGCCCTTGTCGCTCTCGGCGTCGCGCTTTTCCAGGTTCTTGGTGCGGAAGTCGAACCATTCGGTCATCAGGTAGATGACCTTGTGGGCGCTCAGGGGATCGAATTCTTCGGAGTTGGCGTCTTCCAGACCGGCCACGTGACGGGCGAACTCGATGACCGCACACTGCATGCCCAGACAGATGCCGAAGAAGGGGATGCGGTTCTCACGGGCATAACGGATGGCGGCGATCTTGCCTTCCACGCCGCGGTAACCGAAGCCGCCGGGCACCAGGATGCCGTCGCAGCCGGCAAAGGTGGCGGCCACGTTGCTGTCGTCCACGTTCTCGGAATTGACGTAGCGCAGGTTCACGGAAACGCGGTTGGCCACGCCGCCGTGGATCAGGGCTTCATGCAGGCTCTTGTAGGCTTCCTTCAGGTCCACATACTTGCCCACGATGGCGATGGTCACGCTGCCCTGGGGATTGGCACAGTCGTAGACCAGCTTTTTCCAGTCTTCCAGGTGGGCGTTGCGCGCGGGCAGGCGCAGCATGATGGCCACTTTCTGATCGAAGCCTTCCTCGTAGAAACGCAGGGGCACTTCATAGATGTTGCCCACGTCCACGGAGGAGAACACGGCATCCTGATCCACGTTGCAGAACAGGGCGATCTTGCGGCGCATCTCTTCGGGGATGCTGTGCTCGCAGCGGCAGAGGATGATGTCGGGCTGGATGCCGATGGAAAGCAGTTCCTTGACGCTGTGCTGGGTGGGCTTGGTCTTGTGCTCACCGGCGGCCTTGAGGTAGGGCACCAGCGTCAGGTGGATGTTCAGGCAGTTGTCGCGGCCCAGCTCGGACTTGAGCTGGCGGATGGCTTCCAGGAAGGGCAGGCCTTCGATGTCGCCCACGGTGCCGCCGATCTCGATGATGGCCACGTCAGGGGCGTTGTCGCCTTCGGCCAAGGAAAGCACGGTGCGCTTGATCTCGTCGGTGATGTGGGGGATCACCTGCACGGTGCCGCCCAGGTAATCGCCCCGGCGTTCCTTGGCGATCACGTGGTTGTAGATGGCACCGGAAGTGGTGTTGTTCTTGCGCGACATGGGCACGTTGAGGTAACGCTCGTAGTGGCCCAGGTCCAGGTCGGTCTCGGCCCCGTCATCGGTCACGAACACTTCGCCGTGCTGGAAGGGATTCATGGTGCCGGGGTCAACATTGATATACGGATCCAGCTTTTGGATGGTGACGGAAAGTCCCCGGGTCTGCAACAGGGCGCCCAGCGAAGCCGCGGCAAGGCCCTTGCCCAGGGAAGACAACACACCGCCCGTAACAAAAATGAACTTGGTTTTCATGAACTCCTACCTTTTGATGACATACAGCGGACCGTGGTCCGGACCGCATGTGCTGCGCCCGGGCGAACCGCCCTCGCGCAATCGGGAGGTTTTACACCAATCCGAATCATTTTACCAGCATTGACTATTATAAACTTTGCAGGTAGTCTCTTTTTCCATTTCTATAGTGGCCCTTTGTGGCTACCGCTTGCAAGGAGGCTTCTGCCGCATGGGCACAGTCAATACTCTCGTCATCACCGGCTATGGCACCAATTCCCATCTCGAAACCGCCCACGCCGCCCGTCTCGCGGGTGCCGACCGCGCTGACGTCGTGCACTTTTCCGACATCGTGGCCGCCAAAGTCCGCCTGAGCGATTACCATTTTCTCGTGTTCCCCGGCGGGTTCCTGGATGGTGACGACCTGGGTGCCGCCCAGGCTGCCAGCATGCGCTGGCGCTATCTGAAGGACAGCACGGGCACTCCCCTGCTCCAGTCCCTGACCGAATTCATCAACGACGGCAAACTGATCCTGGGCATCTGTAACGGCTTCCAGCTTCTGGTCAAGCTGGGCGTGCTGCCCGCCCTGGACAACAACCGTTTCGAGCGCCAGGTCTCTCTGAGCCACAACGACTCCGCCCGTTACGAAGACCGCTGGGTGCACCTGCTGCCCAACCCCAAGAGCCCCTGCGTCTTCACCAAGGATCTGCCCATGATGGCCATGCCCGTGCGCCACGGCGAAGGCAAGCTCATCGCCCGTGACGACGCCACCCTGCAGCGCTTGGCCGATGAAAACCTCATCGCCCTGCAGTATGCCGATCCCGAGACCGGCAAGGCGACCATGGAATACCCGCTCAACCCCAACGGTTCCAGCCTGGCCATCGCCGGCCTGACGGATCCCAGCGGGCGCGTGCTGGGCCTCATGCCCCACCCCGAAGCGTTCCACCATGTGACCAACTATCCCACCTGGACCCGCGGCTCCATCGACGTGCCCCCGGCCACCCAGCTGTTCTCCAACGCCGTGCGCTACCTGCGCGCCCTTTAATATAAGGAAGGGAGGGGACTTCCCGCTTGACAGCGGGCTCAGGGCCAGCTAAATTCTTTGAACCATTTTGCTGGTTACGGCCCCAGTGGTCGCAGACACAGGTGTCGATCATTTGCAGCGAGCCTGCCGCCCTTTGCTTTTGAAAGCACTTTTCTGGTTTCAGGGAAGTGCTTTTTTACTGTGAGGGATCGATATGCATATAGCAGAGATCATTAGCATCATAGAACAGATGGCCCCCCTGCAAGGCGCCGCGTCCTGGGACGTTTCGGGCCTGCAGGTGGCCGCGCACAGGACCGACGCCACGCGTCTGGCTGTCTGCCTCGATCCGAGCCCGGCTTCCGTCTCGGCCGCGCTCGAGCTCGGTGCGCAGTGCATCCTCAGCCATCATCCGCTGGCGCTCAAGCCTTCGCTGCCCAACCGCATCGACCATTACCATGAAGTCCTGCGCCTGCTGCTGACCAACGATGTGCCGCTTTACGCCGCGCATACCTCGCTGGACGTCAACAGCGACGGCCCGGTGTCCTGGCTGGCCCGCGAGCTGCATCTGGACAATCTGGCCGTGCTGGAACCCACCGGCCCCGGCACGGGGGATCTGCCGCATGGCTTCGGCCTGGCCGGCGATCTGGCCGAGCCCGTGGACCTGCAGCAGCTGGCCGGCATGCTGGCCGCGCACATCGACCTGAGCACCGCCACCGTCAGCGGCCCCTGCCCGGAAAGCATCCGGCGGGTGGCCTACTGCACCGGTTCGGGATCCTCCCTTCTGGAGGAGGCCCGCGCCGCAGGTGCCGACATTTTCATCACCGGCGACGTCAAATACCATACGGCGCTGGATACGCAACTTTGTCTTTTCGACGTGGGTCATCACAGCCTGGAAGAAGAAATGATGCGGCGTGCCGCCATCCACCTGCAGCACGCCTGCCCGATGCTCGAAGTCGTCTTCGTGCCTTCGGCCTCCCCTTTCCAGCCTGTCCATCCCCGCGTTCTTTAGGAGGAACCTCATGAGCACCGCTGTCTACCTTGACCAGATCCGCCAGCTTGTCGAGCTGCAGAAAGTGGACGACGCCATCTTTGCCGTGCGTCAGGAACTGGAATCCGCTCCCCGCCAGCTGGACGAGCTGCAGGCCAAATTCGATGCCAGCAACGCCCAGCGCGAACGCATCGTGGAAAAGCTGACCCACCTGCAGGAACAGCAGAAGCGCCTCGCCATGGAGATCGACGACGACTCCGCCCGCATCAAGAAGAGCAAGAACAAGCTCATGCAGGTGGAAAACACGCGCGAATACCATGCCATGATGCGCGAAATGGACAGCATGGAAAAGATCAACCGCTCCCGTGAGGAAGAAAAGATGACCCTCATGGAAGAGGTGCAGCGCCAGAACGAAGCCCTGGCCGAGCTGGACCTGACCCATGGCGCCCTCCAGGCCGAACTGGAAGTGCGCCGCGACGGCCTGGAAGAAAAGATCCAGCTGGCCCAGGCCAAGCTGGCCGAACTGGAAGAAAAGCGCCAGCATGCCGCCGGCGTCATCCCCCAGCCCGTCTTCGTGCGGTACGAATTCATCCGCAAGCGTCTTGAGCATCCCGTCATCGTCGGTGTGCGCGAAGGCATCTGCTCCGGCTGCCACATCGCCATCCCGCCGCAGTCCTTCATCGAACTGCAGCGCGGCCAGCAGATCCTGAGCTGCCCCAACTGCCAGCGCCTGATCTTCTGGAACGAGCACTTCCCGGATATGGAACTGCAGGCCGCTCCGGCCAAACCCAAGACTCTGGTGGACTAAAAATCAACAGGCAGGAGCCGGACAGATCGCCGCTGCGGGCATTGGCCCGGAGAGGAAAGTCCGGGCTCCACAGGGCAGGACGCTGGATAACGTCCAGGAAGGGCGACCTTCGGACAGCGCCACAGAAAGTAAACCGCCCGGCCGGTCCCGTACCGGCCGGGTAAGGGTGAAACGGTGGAGTAAGAGACCACCAGATGCCGTGGTGACACGGCATGCTCGGCATACCCCGTCTGGAGCAAGGCCAAATAGGGAAGGAGGCTTGCCCGGCCATACCTTCCGGGTAGGCTGCTTGAGAGGGCAGGCAACTGCTCTTCTAGAGGAATGGCGATCGCGCGCCCCGGCGCGAACAGAACCCGGCTTATCGTTCGACTCCTGCCTGTTTTTTTGCGAGTACAGCATGACACGAATTCCCGTCCGTCCCTGGGCCCTCGTTCTGGCCGCAGGACAGGGCAAGCGCCTGTCCGCCGCTACAGGCGGCCACTCCAAACAGTTCCTGCTCTGGAAAGGGGTTCCCCTTTACTGGCATTCAGCCCGCACTCTGGCCCGTTCCGGGGCCGTGGCGGGCCTTGTTTTTGTCTTCCCCCAGGATTGCCTGGAAGAAGAAAAACAGCGCCTGGCCCAGCTGGCCCGCGACGAGGATCCCGGCATCCCCTGGCTGGCCGTGGCCGGCGGGGCGGAACGGCAGGACTCCGTGCGCCACGGGCTGGCCGCCCTGCCCAAGGAAGCCACGCATGTGCTGGTACACGACAGTGCGCGGCCCTTCATGAGCGCGGCCCTCGTCCACCGTGTGTGCGATGCGCTCGCCGCAGGTGCCGTGGCCGTCATCCCGGGCCTTGCCGTCACGGATACCATAAAGGTCGTCTGCGACGATCTTGTGACGGACACGCCGCCCCGTGCCCGGCTGCGCGCCGTGCAGACCCCCCAGGGCTTTGCCCTGCCTCCCCTCCTGGCCGCCCACGATGCCGCCCGGCAGGAAAGCGCCGCCGGACGCGCGGCCACGGACGATGCAGCCCTGATGGAAGCCCACGGGCACCCCGTACTGGTGGTGCCGGGCGAAGCCGCCAATATCAAGATCACCCATCCCGAGGACCTTGCCTTGCTGGAAGAACGCTCCCCCGTCATGCCGGTGCCGCGCGTGGGCATGGGCTATGACGTCCACCGCTACGGCAGCGGCCGCCCCATGAAGCTGGGCGGCATCATCATCCCCAATGCTCCCGAGGTCATCGCCCATTCCGACGGCGACGTCCTGCTCCATGCCCTGATGGATGCCCTGCTGGGCTGCGCGGCCCTGGGCGACATCGGCCGTCTTTTCCCTGATGCCGACGCCCGTTTCGACAATATTTCCTCTGCTGTCCTTCTGGACGACGTGCTGGAACGCTTCCGGGATGCCGGTCTGACCCTCTGCCACGTGGATCTGACCGTCGTGGCCCAGACCCCCAAACTGGCTCCCCATCGTGAAGAGATCCGCAAAAATGTGGCCCGCCTGCTGGGCCTGGGTACGGACTCGGTCAACATCAAGGCCACCACGGAAGAAAAGCTGGGCTTTACCGGTGCCTGTGAAGGCATCAAGGCCTATGCCGTGGCCACGGCGTTCCAGCTTCCCCCTCACTCGCGCAACACCAAGGAAATGGCATGACCCCCGAGCTGCACCGTCCCTGGTTCTCCCATTACGAACCGTCCGTTCCCCGTACCGTCACTGTTTTCGACCAGCCCCTGTACAGCCTGCTGGATGAGGCCGCCGCACGCTATCCCAAGCGCCCGGCCCTGATCTTCCAGAACACCCGCCTGAGCTACAAGGCCCTGCATGAGGCCGCGGAACGCTTTGCCGGGGCCCTGCGCCGCGCGGGCATCCGGCCGGGCCAGCGCGTGGCCGTCATGCTGCCCAACCTGCCCCAGACCATGATCGCCTTCTGGGGCGTGGTCAAATGCGGGGCCGTGGCCGTGATGGTCAACCCCCTCTACATGGAACGGGAGCTGCTCCAGAACCTCAATGACGCCGGTGCCGAATGCCTTGTCCTGCTGGACATGCTCTGGCCCCGCGTGGCGCCGTTGCGTGACCGTCTGCCCGTCAAGACCTATGTGGTCACCGGCATCGCCGACGCCCTTTCCTTCCCGCTGAACCTCATCTACCGTTTCACCAAGGGCCGCCAGAAGGCCGTCCCCATCCCCTATGATGACAAGGTCATCGCCTGGAAGGACTTCAGCAGGGGCGCCCAGCCCCTGAGCGAACCCATCGCCGACCCGCAGAACACGCCCGCGCTGCTGCAATATACCGGCGGCACCACCGGCATCCCCAAGGGCGTGGCCCTGACCCACAGCAATCTGGGCACCAACTGCCGCCAGATCCTGAGCATCATCCAGGAGACCCCCGAGACGGAACACCGCTTCGTGGGCCTGCTGCCCTTTTTCCACGTCTACGGTCTGACCACGGGCCTGACCATCCCGGCCGCCCTGGCCGCCACGGTGCTGCCCCTGCCCCGCTATGTGCCCCAGGACGTGCTGCACCTCATCGGCAAGCACCGCCCCACGGTCTTCCCCGGTGCGCCCGCGGTCTACAGCTCGCTGCTGCAGCAAAAGACCCTGGGCCAGTATGACCTGACCTGTATCAAGCTTTGCATCTCGGGTTCCGCTCCCCTGCCCCGCGATACTTTCCGCCGCTTCCAGGAGCTGACCGGCGCCATCATCCTCGAAGGCTACGGCCTGACGGAAGCCTCGCCCATCACGCATATCAATCCCCGCGAAGACAGCAAGCAGAAAGAAGGCTCCATCGGCATGCCCCTGCCCGGCACCGATGCCCGCATCGTGGACAGCGAAAGCGGCACCGCCCCCCTGCCTGTGGGCAAGCTGGGGGAACTGGTCATCCGTGGCCCGCAGGTCATGCAGGGCTACTGGCACCTGCCCGACGAGACCGCCAGCGCCCTGCGCAACGGCTGGCTCTATACCGGCGACCTGGCCGTCATGGACGAGGAAGGCTATTTCTTCATCATGGACCGCAAGAAGGACATGGTCATCGTGGGCGGCTACAACGTCTATCCGCGTGAAGTGGATGAAGTCCTGCTGGAACACCCCGACGTGCTGGAAGGCGTGAGCGTCGGCATCCCCGACGGCGTGCGCGGCGAGGCCCTCAAGGCCTATATCGTGCCCCGTCCCGGCGTGGAACTGACCAAGGCCGATATCGTGGGCTGGTGTCGCCAGCGCCTGGCCTCCTACAAGGTGCCCCGCCTGGTGGAATTCCGCGAGGAACTGCCCAAGACCATCGTGGGCAAGGTCCTGCGCCGCGCCCTGCGTGAAGAAGAGATGGCCAAACAGGCCAAGAAAGCTGCCCGTCACGCCGTCCGGCAGGACGGTGCCGCGTCCGCCAAGGAGGACTGATGCGACTCCTGGTTCAACGTGTCCTCGAAGCGGCCGTCACTGTGGACGGCCAGACCACCGGCGCCATCGGCAAGGGCCTGCTGGTCATGACCGGCTTTGGTGACGAAGACGGCCCGGACTTCCACCACAGTCCTGTTTTTGAAGGCATGGCGCGCAAGCTGCTGGATCTGCGCATCTTCCCCGGCGAAGGAGACCGCTGCGACAAGTTCGACCGCTCCGCCCGGGATTGCGGGGCCGATGTCCTGCTGGTGCCGCAGTTCACGCTGTATGCCGACTGCCGCAAGGGCCGCCGCCCCTCCTTCTCCCATGCCGGCGATCCTGCCTGGTCCCGCGAGATGTTCGACCGCTTCACCCGAAAAGTCAGCGAGGAAAGCGGCCGCCCCGTGCCTACGGGCGTGTTCGGCGCGGACATGCGCGTCCACCTCATCAACTGGGGCCCCGTGACCATATGGCTGGATTCCCGCGAGGTGCTGCCGCATCTGTACCTTTAAGGCGGCAAGGGGGTCCCTCTTCCTCGCGTGAAAGGCCTCTCCCAGGGCTAATACCGTTCTTGCAGGCTGTAACGTCCACGACGAACGGGTACAGGCCGACCGGCATCCGGTCGCTCCTCTTTCCAATATGCTTTCCCCAAAGCCATAAAAAAGGACAGCCGTACGGCTGTCCTTTTTTATGGCCTCCCGTCCACCGGATACTGCCAGCAAAAGAGAAAGAAGAAGAAAAAAAGAAGAAGAAGAAGAGAGAGAAAAAACGAAAAGCCTGACCTACACCGGCCAGGCTCAGCATTTTTTCGGGGGACCATCAGTAGCGGCAACCTTGCCACAGGCAGTCACCCATCATCCTCCATAGTAAAGCGCGTTTGGGAGGGATGGGGGGAGCTTGAGGGGGGAAGGGAACCTTTTGTGCGCCAGCCAAAAGGTTCCCTTCCCCCCTCAAAAAACATCCGCGCTGCAGCCTATCCCCGTGCCTCCAGCGCGCACAATGCCAGGCGGGCGGCCTCCTGCTCGGCCTTTTTGCAGCTGGTGCCGGTGGCCGTGAACTGTTGTCCCGAGGGCAGGGAGACCTGCACGGTGAAGTGCCGGGCATGCTCCGGGCCTTCACAGGCCAGGGTCGTATAGACAGGGCGATCGTGGAAAAGGGCCACCGAGCGTTCCTGCAAACTGGTCTTGAAATCCTTGGTCTTGGGTTTGCCCACACTGACCTCGTCCAGAAGCGTCCCGAAGATGCGGGCCACGACCTTTTGGGCCGCGGCATAGCCGCCGTCTTCGTACACGGAGGCCAGCACGGCTTCGAACACGTCGCTGAGCACGGCGTCACGGCTGCGACCGCCCTGCCGCTCCTCGCCGCGCCCCAGGCGCAGCAGCTGGTCGATACCCGTTTCCCGGGCCCGCTGGGCCAGACTGGTGGTGCCCACCAGCTGGGAGCGCACACGGGTCATGTCGCCTTCGCGGGCCTGCGGGAAGCGCGTGAACAGCTCCCACGAGATGCACAGTTCAAGGACGGCATCGCCCAGGAACTCCAGGCGCTCGTTGTGCGCCTGTCCCAGCCCGTGCTCATTGGCCCACGAGCTGTGGGTCAGGGCCAGGGCCACCCGTTCCGGGCGCGAAAAATGATAGTCCAGGATCTGTTCGATGCGTTCCAGGTCCGCCGCCGAGATGCTGAGGTCGAGTTTTTTGCTGTGTTCCATGCGCAGCAGTCTAGTCACTTCAGGACGCAAGGCAACAGAAATTTTCTTGACACCCGGCCTTTCAGCGCCTACCTATTTGGAGCAAAATTCAGAGACTTCCGCATGTCCGGCCGTCATACGGCCCCATGCTGGCGAGGAGACATTATGGCTTACGATATCCGCCTCATGAAGCTGGTGACCGGTGAAATGGTCATCGGCAAGTACGACGCCGAAAAAGACTGCCTCAACGAAGTGGCCAGCCTGCAGAGCATCCCCACCCAGCAGGGCATGCAGATGATGCTCCTGCCTTACGGCTATCCTTTCGAGCCCAACTTCACCGGCACCCTGGAAGGCCGTCACTTCCTGTACCGCTACGCCGACACCCCCAAGGAACTGCAGGACAAGTACATCGAAGCCTGCACCAACCTCACCGTGGCCGGCGGCCTGGGCAAGCTGAGCTTCGGTCCCTCCGTGCAGACCGGCAGCGGCCTCATCAAGTAGCCCGTTTTCCATCAGGTTTCCGGGGCGGCATCTGCCGCCCTTTTTTGTATCCAGACAACAGGGATGTTTATGCGCGCACTGCTCCCCATTCTGCCCCGCCCCAGCCGCTACGCCGGTATCGAAGAGGGCGCCTGCCACAAAGACCCTGCCCAGGTTCGCCTGCGTGTGGGCCTGGCCTTTCCCGATACCTATGAAGTCGGCATGTCCTATCTGGGGCAGAAGATCCTTTACGGTATCGTCAACAGCCACGAACACTGGTGGGCCGAACGGGTCATGGCCCCGGAACGCGAAGCAGGCGACATCCTGCGGCAACACGGCTGCCCGCTGGGCACGCTGGAATCCGGCACGCCGCTGCGTGACCTGCACTGCCTTTCCTTCTCCATCACCCATGAGCTGTGCTACACCAACGTGCTCTACATGCTGGAGCTGGGCAACATCCCCTTACGCACGGCCGACAGACCGCAGGATCTGCGCCAGTGCCCGCTGGTCATCGCCGGTGGCGGCGCCCTGCTGAGCGCCGAGCCGCTGGCCCCCTTCATCGACCTGATGGTGCTGGGCGACGGCGAAGAATCCCTGCCCGACGTGCTGCGCCTGCTGGAACAGGCCCTGGACGAAGGCTGGACGCGTGACCGCTGCCTGGAAGAGGCCCGCCACATCCCCGGCGTCTACATCCCCTCTTTCTTCACGCCGGATGCGGAAGGCCGTTTGCAGCCCCGTTTTGCCGACCACGCCCGGCCCTCGCGCCGCATCGTGGCCGACTTCGACAAGGTGGCCTACCCCACCAGCCAGGTGGTGCCCATCGGCGCGGTGCACAACCGCCTGTCGCTGGAGATCGCCCGCGGCTGTACGCGCGGTTGCCGTTTCTGCCATGCGGGCATGGTCTACCGCCCCGTGCGCGAACGGTCGCTAGACACCATCACCGGCCTGCTGGACGACTGCCTGAAAAAGACGGGCTTTGACGAGATTTCCTTCCTTTCGCTGAGCACGGGCGACTTCTCCGCGCTCAAGACCCTGAGCCACGGCGTGCTGGGCCGCTGCGCCCAGGAACAGATCAGCCTTTCGCTGCCGTCGTTGCGCGTGGGCTCCATCGACGACGAGATCATGCAGCGCATGTCCGACCTGCGCCGCACGGGCTGTACCCTGGCCCCCGAAGCGGGCAGCCAGCGCCTGCGTGACGTCATCAACAAGGGCGTCACCGAGGAACAGGTGCTGCTGCATGTGCAGAAGCTGCTGGAATACGGCTGGCGTCAGGTCAAACTCTATTTCATGATCGGCCTGCCCACCGAGACCGACGAGGACCTCAAGGCCATCGCCGACCTTTGCCGCAAGGTGCGCGACGCCGCGGGCAAGGGCAATCCGCGCCTGCAGGTCACGGCGGCGCTCTCGCCCTTCGTGCCCAAGCCCTTCACGCCCTTCCAGTGGGTGGAACAGATCAGCCAGGAAGAGATCCAGCGCCGTGTGCAGGTGGTGCGCAACGAATTCAAGGGCCAGAAGTTCCTCAAGCTGCGCTGGCACGAACCGGCCATGAGCCATCTGGAAGGCATCCTTTCCCGCGCTGACCGCCGCCTGGCCGATGTGGTGGAAAAGGTCTACCGCAAGGGCGGCATCTTCACCAGCTGGATCGAAGGTTTCGATCTGGCCCCCTGGCTGGAAGCTCTGGAAGAATGCGGTCTGACCGCCGACGAATTCACCCGGGCCCGCAGCATGGACGAATACCTGCCCTGGGAACATCTGGAGGCCGGCATCTCGCCCGAATTCCTGCGCCGCGAATACGAGCGTGCGCTGGCGGGCAAGGTCACGGAAGACTGCCGCTACCATGCCTGCCGCCAGTGCGGCGCCTGCGACACCAAGGCCGGGCCTTCGCGCATGCCCCATGCCAGCCTGGGCGAGGACGGCCAGCCGCTGGAGCACCACAACCGTTTGGTCTTCCCCCAGCGCGACCAGCAGGCCCACCAGCCCGCCCGTGACGAGGAAGGACGCATCATCTGCCGTACTCACGAGAACAAACCGCCGCAGATCGCGCCGGAGCTGGCCGTCAAGGCCGTCCAGTACCGCATCTGGCATACCAAGACCGGCGGCAGCTCCTACCTCAGCCAGCTGGAGCTCCAGGCCATCCTCGACCGCGCGCTGCGCCGTGCCGATCTGCCCATGGCCTTCTCGCAGGGCTTCCATCCCATGCCGCTGATGTCCTTTGGCCGGGCCCTGCCGGTGGGCATGGAAAGCCGGGCCGAATGGTTCGCCATCACCCTGCGCACCCCCATGTCCGCTGCCGAAGTGCATACCCGTCTGGCCGCGGCCCTGCCCACGGGCATGGCCGTCATCCGCGTGGAAGAAGTGGACAAGAGCCGCCGCACGGAACAGTCCGTGGCCGAGACCTTCCGCCTGCGCACCGGCAGCATCGACGGTGAAGGCCTTTCGCTGGCGGCCGTACGCGACTGCTTCGCGGCCTTCGCCGCCCAGGAAAGCGTCATGCTGACCCGCGAGACCAAGAAGGGCCCGCGTACCAGCGACATCCGCCGCCACCTGCTGCGCTGGAAGGAACTGGAGGACGGCAGCCTGGAATTCAGCCTGGACTGGAGCGACGGCTACCTTTCGCCCCTGCTGCTCTGCACCAGCATCTGCGCCTCACTGGGTGACGAGTCCCGCCTGCGGGCGCTGCTGCGCCTGAGCAAGACGGCCCAGCATTTCGCGGACGGCCAGGTCTGCCCGTAAAGGATCATTTCAGGGCCTTCCGAGGATGGATGCTCCATCCGGTTGCGGAAGGCCCTTTTTGCGGCTCTGCTCCGGCCGCGCCATCGTGCCGGAAAGCATCCCGCCCAATATGTTCTGCTCATATCAGGAGGCATCATGGCTCCCCGTTCCACCACGGAAACGTTCTTCTTTTTCGGTGATTCCCTGACCCTGGGCGTCAATGACAATGCCATGCCCGGCGGCTGGGTCAGCCGCCTTGTGCTGCTGGGTTCCCAGGCCGGCTGGTACGATATGCCGCCCGCCACCTTCTACAACCTGGGCGTGCGCCGCCATACCTCCACGGACATCGCCGCCCGCTGGCAGGCCGAAGTGGCGTCCCGCCAGATCCCCGGCACCATCAACCATCTGGCCTTCTGCCCGGGCGTGGTGGACATGTCTCCTGCCCAGATGCGGCCGGTGGACGAGGTCTGCGCCACGGTCATGCAGATGCTGGATCAGGCCTCGGCCCTGGGTCCGGTCTTGCTTATCTGCCCGCCTCCTGTTAAAGAGCCCGCCATGAGCCAGCGCATCGCCTCGCTCTGCGAGGCCTATGTGACGGCATGTGCCCGCAAGGGACATCCCTGTGCCGATGTGCACGCCGCTCTGGCGGCCTCGCCCGAGTACATGGATGATCTTGAGGATGGCCTGCATCCCGGCCCGCAGGGCGCTGCCCTGATGGCCCGTCTGCTGGCCGAAGACCCGGCCGTACGCCGCTTTTTTCTGACCGCCAAACAGGAAGATTGATATGGGCTCCTGCCAGCCTTTCGTCGATGACGAACCCTTTGACAAGCGCGTGAAGACGCTTGCCGACAATGAATTGCTGGAGATCTGGGAAGAGACCCAGCAGCTGGAAGATCTGCTGCGCACCCAGATGCAGACCGACCTTGCCATGGCCCCCGAATACGAGCGCCTCATCGTCAGTGAGCTGCAGCTGCGCAGCAACAGGGCTTTGCTGCACGTCCGCTAGCGTTGCCGGATCGTTGGGCGGGCGGTCCCGTGGGCTTGTCTTGCTCACAGATACAATCTGCGACCGCCAGCGCGCCGTCCGGCGCACAGAGGGAAGCCATTCCCCTCCCTGCCCTTCCTCAAACACGTTTCCTCAGGCCGGTCCCCTCGCGGGGCCGGCCTTCATTTTTCCCAGTTTTTTCGCATCATGCGGCCCGAACATTCCTTTTTGGCGCCACGAGCATAGGAAAGCCGCAGCTTTCGCGCCCCAGGAATGGCCGCAGCCGCAAACGCCCTCTTCCTTTCCGGGGCGATCCATCATTCGCCAGGCCTCAAGTCCCCCATGCCAGACAGGGATACCTGCAAAGAAAGCCCATAAAAAAAGGCCTGTGGCGTCACCACAGGCCTTTCATCATTTTCAGGTCATACGGCTCAGGCTATTGCCCGAACGCTTTTTCCAGGGCATCTTCCAGCGTCCCGGCCGTATAGACGTCACGCAGCACCAGCGGGGACGAAGCCTGCTCGCCTGCCGGGAACAGGGCCGTCAGCGGGATGCTCTTGCTGCCCAGGGCCTCCAGCAGGCGGATGCCGTACGCATTGACGCCCGTCAGGTCCACGCGGATCAGTTCCATGCCGTAGCGCGCACGCAGCTTGCGCATCCGCTCATCGGTCAGCACCGTAGCTTCCAGCACCTTGCAGTTGGGGCAGGAATCCGCCGTGAATTCCAGCAGCATGGCTTTCTGGCCCAGATCGGCCTGGAACTGTTCGGGGCTGAATTCCCGCCACTGCACCAGCGGTGCGGCAGGCCGCAGGACCCAGATGAAGGAGCCCACCAGTATCAGGACCGTCAGGGCCCCGATGATGCGGCAGCGCAGGCGGGGGGAGGCGGGGCCGCAGAACTGGCCCCAGAGCCAGGCCACCAGCGAAAGCACCAGCAGCACGCACAGGACCTGCATATGCTTTTCCACCGGCAGGATGGAGAGCAGATACAGGGCCGTGCCCAGCAGGCAGAAGCCCAGGACACGTTCAAAGACTTTCATCCAGTTGCCCGGACGCGGCAGGATGCGGGCCAGCTGGGGCCAGATGCTGAACAGGATGTACGGCAGGGCCATGCCCAGGCCCACGGCCCAAAAGACCACCATCAGGACCAGCAGCGGCTGGGTGAAGGCCCAGCCCAGCACACCGCCCAGCAGCGGGCCGCTGCACGGCGTGGCCAGGAAGGTGGAGACCAGACCGGTCAGGTAGGGTTGCAGACGGGGATTCTTGCTGTTGGCGCCGGCCTTGAGGTCGATGACCGGCAGGGTAAAGACCCCCAGCATGGAAAGGCCCATGAGGAAAACCAGCATCACCAGGCCCAGCAGCAGGCTCTGCTGCTGATAGAGCTGCCCCCAGATCATGTCGGCAGCGCCCAGCACCAGGGCCAGCAGGGTGAACAGGGTCATGATGCCTGCGGAGAAAAAGAGGTTGTGCTCGCGGAAACGCCGCAGGCTCTCCTTGTCTCCCCTGCCGCCCATGAGCAGCAGACCGCTGATCTTGAAAGTCAGCACCGGCAGGACGCAGGGCATGGCATTGAGCAGCAGGCCCGCCAGAATGCCCACGGCAAGCGCCATGCCGAATCCCGATATCTCCACAGAGCCGTCAGCATACTGCGGCGTCAGCTCCAGGGCAAAACCGTCCGGGGGCGGCAGGGGCTTTTCGCCGTCTTCCTCCTGCAGGGCGGCCAGCGGGTCCTGCGCCGGATCCGTAACGGCACTCAGGCCGCCCGCTCCGCCCTCGTCCATGGCAAAAGGCAGACCGGAAACAGGGGCGCTGCCTTTGGAGAGCACGGGCGGCAAACGCCGCAATTCTTCCCAGCGGGCCTTCCAGGGGGCCTCTTCCAATCCGGGCAAGGTATCCGGTACCTGGCCGCTGATGGTCTGCGAGACCGGAAGACAATTGCGCGAGGAACAGAGCAGCATGCTCAGGACAGCCTCAAAGCTGCGATGCCGGGCCTCGTGCGGCAAAAGGACGAACAGGGTCGTGGGGCTTTCGTAAACGTAGACGGTCGCATCAGGATCGAACAGATCCCGCTGCATGAAGCCCTGCGGATACCAGACGGGCAGACCGCTGCCGTCATCCAGACGGATGGAAAGCGTGGTCGGGCGTCCGGCATCTCCGGATTCATGGGCATAGGCATGGTAGCCTTGCGGGAATGCCATCTCCACAGCCATGACGATGCCGTCAGGGCCTTCAGCAAAATGCGGCTGCACGGATACGATGTCCGCCGCAGCGGATTCTCTCGTATCTATTTGGAATATAAACAAAAATAAAACAAGCACCCCAATCAGGGCAGCAAAGTTCCGTGTTTTTTTCATCAAATACCTCTGGGAAGGCACTATAAAATCTTTTTTTTTCTTTTAAAAGTGTTGACAGAGAGGCCGCAAAAGAGTAGGTCTCTTTTTCGCGGATGGGTCATTAGCTCAATTGGTAGAGCAGCTGACTCTTAATCAGTTGGTTCGGGGTTCGAGTCCCTGATGGCCCACCATCCTAACAATCGCATATGTTTCCACGCTTGTGGGTCATTAGCTCAATTGGTAGAGCAGCTGACTCTTAATCAGTTGGTTCGGGGTTCGAGTCCCTGATGGCCCACCACCATGATAACAACCGCTTTTTGCGGATATCGTGGGTCATTAGCTCAATTGGTAGAGCAGCTGACTCTTAATCAGTTGGTTCGGGGTTCGAGTCCCTGATGGCCCACCACAAGATATCAACCGCCTTTTGCGGACATCATGGGTCATTAGCTCAATTGGTAGAGCAGCTGACTCTTAATCAGTTGGTTCGGGGTTCGAGTCCCTGATGGCCCACCATATTTCGCCCTTGCAGGAAACTGCAAGGGCTTTTTTTATGCGCATAGCTTCTGCCTGACTGCGGACGCCCCTCCCGGATGCGCTTTCATGCTCCTCTTTGCGTACTGCCACCCTGCGCTTCCTCCCTCCTTTGGGCGGGCCGCATCAGAGGCCTGACGTTATCCCCGGTCAGCCTTTGCAGCCTGCCTGCGTCATCTTGCATGCATCTGGACCGGCCGCACGGTCTTTCCTTTCGCCTCTCCAGTCCTCCCGATGCGGACGGCCATAGCTCTTTTTACCCTGCGGCAAGCGCTCTGTGCCCCCGTCCCGCTTCGATCCGCTTTCCCGCCACGGGACTCCTCTGCCGCACCCTGCCCCACCTGTGGCAATCCGGCGCGACAAACGGACATCAGGTTGCCCTGGGGCATCATATGCCAACCGGAAGTGGCCCTCCTCCTCTGCCCTGTTTACCTGACCTGCCACTGCCGGTCGAACACACGCACATAGCGGTGCCCTGCCACTTCGCGTCGAGCCCCCCGGCAGACTGCCCCCATAAAACGAAGAGGAAGGAAAGCCGGGGCTTCCCTTCCTCCTGTCAGCGCGGCGGTCACCGCGCATCACAAATCTTGTCTCAGGCTGTACCTAGTCTTCCACGTCGATCCACTGCAGGGCGCGGGACACGGCCTTTTTCCAGCCCTTGTAACGCTGCACCTGCTTTTCCTTGTCCGCGGAAGGCTCAAAAACACGTTCGATGTGCAGGCGGTTGCGCACGTCGTCCAGGCCGCTCCAGTACCCCACGGCCAGACCGGCCAGGAAAGCAGCACCCAGGGCCGTCACTTCCAGCGTGGCGGGACGTTCCACATTGACGCCCAGGATGTCGGACTGGAACTGCATCAGGAAGTTGTTGGCGCTGGCGCCGCCGTCCACACGCAGGGCCTGCAGCGGGATGCCGGAATCCGCCTGCATGGCTTCGATGACGTCCTTGCTCTGGTAGGCGATGGATTCCAGCGTGGCGCGGATGATGTGGCTGGCGTTGGTGCCGCGGGTCAGGCCCACGATGGCGCCGCGGGCATAGGGATCCCAGTAGGGAGCGCCCAGACCGGTGAAGGCCGGGATCACATAGACATCGTTGGAGGTCTCCGCCTTGTTGGCGAAGTATTCCGTATCACGGGCATCGTTGACTATCTTCAGCTCGTCCCGCAGCCACTGGATGGCGGAACCGCCCACGAAGATGGAGCCTTCCAGGGCGTAGCAGGCTTCGCCACGGGGACCGCAGGCAAGAGTGGTGATGAGGCCGTTCTTGGAGCTGACAGCGGTCTTGCCGGTGTTCATGAGCATGAAGCAGCCGGTGCCGTAGGTATTCTTGGCCATGCCGTTTTCCACGCACAGATGCCCGAACAGGGCCGCCTGCTGGTCACCGGCGATACCCGCGATGGGGATGCGCGTACCGCCCTTGCCGCCGATGTTGGTCTGGCCGTAGACCGTGGACGAAGGTTTGACTTCGGGCAGCATGGAACGCGGGATGCCCAGCATGGAGAGGATGTGCTCGTCCCACTCCAGCTTGTGGATGTTGAACAGCATGGTGCGCGAGGCATTGGTATAGTCGGTCACGTGCACGCGGCCCTGGGTCATGTTCCAGATCAGCCAGGTGTCGATGGTGCCGAACAGCAGCTGCCCCTTCTCCGCCTTTTCACGGGCGCCGGGCACATTGTCCAGGATCCACTTGATCTTGGTGCCGGAGAAATAGGGGTCCAGCAGCAGGCCGGTATTTTCCCGCACGTATTCCTCAAAGCCTTCGTTCTTGCGCAGCTCGTCGCAGATCTGCGCGGTACGGCGGCACTGCCAGACGATGGCATTGTACACGGGCTTGCCCGTATCCTTTTCCCAGACCACCGTGGTCTCGCGCTGGTTGGTGATGCCGATGGCCGCCACTTCGTCCGAAGAGATGCCCACGCTGGCCAGGGCTTCGGTCAGCGTGGAGCTCTGGGTGGCCCAGATCTGGCGGGGATCATGCTCCACCCAGCCCGGACGGGGGTAGATCTGGGGGAACTCGCGCTGCACCACAGCCACGATGTTGACGTCCTGATCCAGCACGACGGTGCGGGAACTGGTGGTACCCTGGTCCAGGGCAACGATATATTTGCCTTGCATAGCTTTTTTCTCCAGTGATGTTCAAAGGGGACCGGCAGGCACCGGCCTGTGTGACAGGATAACCGCAGAACGTGTCACCTGTCCATCGGCCCCTCCGTTCAGGGCCTTTAGGCCTTGTCCTCGGCGGCCGCGTTGCGATCCAGGGCCACCACGATGATGCGCTTGTAGATCCAGCCGCCGATACAGGCCCCGATGATGGGCGCGATGAGCGGCACCAGGAAGTACGGCAGGCTCAGGTTGTCGTTGAGCGGATAGCCGGTCATCACATCCGTGCCCCAGCCCGCCAGAGCGGCGAACAGACGCGGGCCGAAGTCACGCGCGGCATTCATGGCAAAGCCGGTCAGCGGGCCGAAGCTGGCGCCGATGAGCGCCACCAGCAGACCGATGAGCAGGCCGCCCAGATTGCCCTTGGGAGCCGTATTGCGGCCATCCACCAGAGCATAGATCAGGCACATGAGCACGGCCGTGATGACGAGCTCCACGAAAAAGGCCTGGAAAAAGGTGATCTTGGGATGGGGGAAGGTACAGAAGATCCCGGCCAGCGCCGTCATCTTGGCGGGATCGCCCGCCGTGGCGGCCACGGCATCGGCAAACAGATTGTAATACATGGCATAGGCCAGCGCCGCAGCACAGAAACCGGCCACCATCTGCACCAGGATGTAGGGCACGACCTTGCGCTTGTCGAAATCCCCGAACAACGCCAGGGCGATGGTCACGGACGGATTGAGGTGCGCGCCGCACACGCCGCCGCAAACATAGACGCCCATGGCCACGGCAAGACCCCAGACGATGCTGATCTCCCACTGGCCAAAGCTGGCCCCCGCCAGCTTGAGCGCCCCCACGCAGCCGATGCCGCACAGCAGGAAAATGAAGGTGCCCAGAAATTCTGAAAGATAAATGTGCGTATTACCTGTTTTTTTCATAAACTCTCCACCATTGTTTCCCAATTCCTGCAAGAGGGCGAAAGCTTTCTCCATAAGGCTCTTGCGGCTCTTCCAGGATCACCAATTGCTCTGTGGCAGCACATCTACCACGCTATTGTGACAATTCTGTAACAAAGAGGAATGATTGTCTTTTATTTGTCACATCATCCTGCATCCGTGCACAGGTCACAAAAAACAGCCAGAACCTACAAAAAAACACCTGCCTGTGCAATATTGGCCTTGCTTCACGGCATGTCAGCATCTAGCATAAGCCGGACAGGAGGTTCGCCATGCCCAGTAAACTGGATCCCGATGCCCGTACCGGCGACAAGCTGCTGCGTCTTTTCCGCAAGCTGCTCTTCGATAACAGGCGCCATTTCCAGCAGGACCTGGCGCGCGAACTCAACTGCTCGCCCCAGACGGTCATCCGTCTGATGGAACAGATCGAAAGCGCCGTAGGCATCGCCCTGGAAATGGGCACGGAACAACGCCGCCGCTGGTATCGCCTGAATCCCGGAGAAAAGGGGCATCTGGGCCTCGATTTCGAGGAGCTGCGCTTTCTGACCCTGTGCCGCCGCATGGCGGGAGGCATCCTGCCGGAACAGACCCTGCAGCGTGTGGACAGGACCATCCAGCGCCTGGCCATGCACATGGCGGATCCGCACTTCCAGGATCAGGACGATTTTGCCTTCTACATCAAGGGGCGCATCAATTACACACCCTTTGCGGACACCATCGAGCGCCTCGTCCAGGCCGCCCGCTGCCAGACCGTCTGCCGGATCCGCTACAAAGCCGTGGGCAAGGCGGAGCCGCGAATCCACCGCTTCATCCCCGTACGCATGGCCGCCATGAACAATGCCCTGTATGTGCTGGGCGGCCAGCTGGGTGAGGAGGGGCTCGAAGTCGAACATCCCTGTACCCTGGCCGTCCATCGTATCCAGAATGTGGAGCTGACCGGGGACCATGTCCGTTACAGCCGCGACGATGACGAGCATGGCGGCTTTGGCCTGCCCTGGCACGAACCGCGAACTTTCCATATCCGCGTATCCCCCGATGCCGCCGACTATGTACGGGAGCGCATCTGGGCCACCAACCAGCAGATCGAGGACTGCGAAGATGGTGGCCTCATCCTGACCCTGACCACCCGCAGCGAACCGGAATTGCGCGCCTGGGTCCGCAGTTTCGGAGATGCGGCTGTCCTGCTGGAGGACGACACGCCCCGGGAGCAGGGCTAAAGCGCAGCCCCTCCGCCTGTCTCCTGCGGAAACGGCAGGCGCCCCCTGTGCCCACCTGCAGGATACAAAGGGACAAGGGGCTCCCCCTCTCCTGCAACTGTGCCGACAAGCATGTGCTTTCCGCCTTGCGGGGCAAGCCCGTATCTTTGCAGCCTGCATACCTGCGTTTGAGGGAACAAAAAACAGGCATAAAAAAAGGACGTCCGAAGACGTCCTTTTTTTATGCCTGTCATCAAGGGCAGCGCAGTTCGTACAGCGCTGCCTATTCGTAAAGATCCGCGTCAGCGGGCATCCGCTCCCAGTAGACACGGCCCTTTTTCTTGTATTTGCGCAACAGCACATAGACGCTGCCGGGACCGCCGTCGTGCGGCTGGGCCGTGCAGAAGGCCAGGACAACGCGCTTGAAGGGGTCCTGGGTGAGCCAGGACTGCAACTTGCCGCGCAGCACGCCCACGCCGTCCGGGGAGTTCTTGCCGCGGCCGGGCACCACCAAAATGGTCCGCAGGCCCTTGTACCAGCTGCCGCGCATGAAACCGCGCAGGGTCTCGAAAGCCTGCTGGGCATTGAGGCCGTGCAGGTCGAGGTGCGCCTCGGGGCTCAGGCCTCCGGCGCGCAGCTTGTTCATGATCATCTGGTCCAGCCCCACCACATGGCCTTCCATGTATTCATCGGTCATGGACAGGGCAAATTCCAGCTTGCCGTCCAGGAAATCCTGCAGGCTGGTATCCGCGGACGGCGGCGGCGTGCTCTGGGCCACTGCGGGCGGCACGTCCCGCCCCTTGCCCTGCAGCGGCGTCACCTGCTTCATGGCCAGCAAAAAGTCATCTTCCTCACTGGCCGCCACCACAGCTTCCAGCCCGGCGGCCGCATCCGCCTTACCGGTAGGTGCGGCAACAGCTCCGGCAGCTGCGGGGACCGCGGCTCCGCTCTCCTTGTGGGGGGCGCTGCCCTTTTTCTTCTTTTCCTTGAGCTTCTTCACCTGCGGCATGGCGCACTGCTCTTCCATGGCAAAGCCGCCCTGCCCCGCTCCCTGAGCGCGGGCCGCACCGCCGTGAGCCGACTGGCGCTCCACATTGCTCATGGCGGACAGGAACAGGGAGGAGTCCTCGTCGTCCGCAGGCACGGCAGCCTGGCGCGCGATGCGCTTGCCGCGTTTTTCCGGCGCCGCAGGGGCACCCGTCTTTTTCTGCTGCGGGAACCGTCCTTTTTCCAGAGCCTTGAAGGGATTGTTCTTGAAGCTGTTGTCGTCTGTCATGGGAGCCCCCTGTTGCTGAAAAAAAAGCCGCGGCAGGACCGCGGCTTTTTCCATTGGATCAAAAAAACGTCTACTGCTGGGCAGGCTGGGCTGCAGGAGCGTCCGCAGCAGGAGCCTCAGCGGCGGGAGCTTCGGAAGCCGCAGGGGCCTCAGGAGCATCGGCAGGGGCGGCAGCAGCCGGAGCAGCCGCGGGAGCTTCGCTGGTCGCGGCAGGCTGGGCCGGAGCAGCAGCTTCAGGCGCGGCAGCGGGCTTGGCAGGCACGTCTTCGATGGTCAGGGGTTCGACCTTGAGCACGGCGGATTCATCGCTGGGACGCGAGCTGGTCACATAGGTGTAGCTCAGCGAGGTCACCACGAAGACCACGGCCATGAAGGCGGTCATCTTGGCCAGCATGCCGCCGGCACCGCTGCTGCCGAACACAGAGGTATTGCCGCCACCGAAAATGACGCCCATACCTTCCTTGCCGGCCTGCAAGAGAATGAGAATGACGAGCACCACACAAACAATGATATGAAGCGTCAGAATAAGGGTCTGCACAAGAGCCTCCCAGGGGCACGACGTAAATGAAGAACTTCAGGCCTAGGCCCGGATAATCTGCACAAAACTTTGCGCGTCCAAAGAAGCGCCACCTATCAGAAGACCATCCACATTGTCAAGTCCGATAAGGTTACCGGCATTGGCCGGTTTGACGCTCCCACCATACAGGATCGGGATCCTGTTGCCGGTCTCGCCCAGGCGCTCGCACAGCAGGCGACGCACCACGGCGTGGGTGGCCAGCACTTCGTCGGGACCGGCGACCTTGCCGGTACCGATGGCCCACACGGGCTCATAGGCTACAGCAAAGCGGCCTTCCAGCGCGTCCCCTCCGGCGGGCAGGCCGCTGTCCAGCTGGCGGCGCAGCACGCCTTCCAGCTGGCCGGATTCGCGCTCTTCCAGCTTTTCCCCGATGCAGAGCATGACCTTGAGGCCCTGTTCCAGGGCAAAGGCCGTCTTGCGGCCCACCAGCTCATCGGATTCGCCCAGCACGTGACGGCGCTCGGAATGTCCGGTCAGCACCCAGACCGCACCGGCGTCCTGCAGCATGCGCGGCGAGATCTCGCCGGTGAACGCCCCTTCCACGGCAGGCCACACATCCTGCGCACCGGCCTGCGCCTGCGAAGCGGCAAAAGCATCCGCCACCTCGGCGATGGCCGTGAAGGGCGCGAACACCACCACTTCGTGCGGGGTCGGCTGTTCGTTCAGGGCAGCAGCCACGGCAGCGGCCGTTTCGCGGGCTTCCTGCCGGGTCTTGTACATTTTCCAGTTGGCAGCGATGATCTTCTGCATGGAAATATCCTCTCTGTCAGTCCTGCGGTGCCAGATCACACTGATAGATCAGGGCATCTTCGCCGGTGTCCGCATAATAGCGGGGCCGTTTGCCCACCCGGACGAAGCCGCATTTCTCGTATAAGGCGATGGCCGGGGCATTCCCGGTACGGACTTCAAGCAAAGCCCTGTTGATACCTGTTTTTTCAGCTTCTTGCAAGGCTGTGCGCAAAAGCCGTTCGCCCAGTCCCTGCCGCCGTGCAACGGGCAGGACGGCCAGGTTGAGCACTTCCAGCTCGTCCGCTGCCTGATAGAGCGAGATATAGCCCTGCAACACGCCCGCTTCTTCCAGCCCGTAAGCCACGAAAGCCTGCTGGCTGAAGGCGGCCCGGCACTGCTCCTCGCTCCACGGCAGGGAAAAACAGGCGGCCTCCAGTGCCTGCATGGCGGCAGCGTCCCCGGCAGTCAGGCGGCGGGGGGCCGTATCCCCGGCAGTCAGGCTCATGCGGGGCGCCTTTCCGCCCGCACGGGCGTCACGGCCGCCAGCAGATGCCGCAGTTCCTTGTGCACCAGGCCGTTGCTGGCCATGATCTCGTCCCCGAAGGTATACGGACGTCCATCCAGCGTCGTGACCCGCCCGCCGGCTTCTTCCACCAGCAGCCAGCCGGCAGCCACGTCCCAGGGCTTGAGCAGCATCTCGTAGAAGGCGTCCTGCCGCCCGGCGGCCACATAGGCCAGATCCACCGAGGCGGCCCCGATACGGCGCACGCCCTGGGCCTTGGGCAGCACCAGGGCCAGACGGGCCAGCACATCGTCCAGGCGTTCGGCGATGACATAGGGGAAACCCGTAGCCACCACGGCATCGGACAGGACCTCGGCCGAGCTCACATGGATGGGCTCGCCGTTGCGGAAGGCCCCCATGCCCAGACCGGCCCAGAAACATTCATCCATCATGGGCACGTTCACCACGCCCAGCACCACATGGCCGTCCGCCCACAGGGCCACGGACGTCCCCACCTGGGGGATTCGGTGCACGAAATTGGTGGTGCCATCCACGGGATCGATGATCCAGCACAGGGGCGACGGCTCCTGACCGGCCACGCAGCTTTCCTCGGCCAGGAATTCGGCCTGCGGCAGCAATTCTCCCAGACGTTCCTTGAGGAAGGCCTCCACGGCCACGTCCGTTTCCGTCACCAGGTCGATACTGCCCTTGTGCCTGACGGCATGCGTTTTTTCCCACTGGCGGCGGATGATGTCGCCGCTCTCGCGCACGACGTCCACCACATCCTGCAAAAATCGGGCTGTCAGCATGAAACGATGTCCCAAGACCGGCCCCCTGCCCGGCAGGGGCGCACGGCAGTTGCAAGGACAGGACGCACGGCGGCCATCCCGGCCGAAAACATGCCCGCCCTTCCGGCATGGCGGACGCCATGTCCAAACGAGGCAGGAGAAGCGCCCGTCTGTCCTAATTAATGAAAATCCCTTCGTAATCCTCGCGGTACAGCATGGCCTGCGCCGTCCCGCGCAACACCGTGGTCAGGGGATCCTTGTCCACCGCGACCTTCAGGTGCGTCGCCCGGGCGATGCACTGGTCCAGACCGCGCAGCAGGGCCCCGCCGCCGGCCATGAGCAGCCCGTTGTCGTACACGTCGGCGGCCAGTGCCGGCGGCGCCTGCTCCAGCGCGCGCAGCACGGTCTCCACCACGGCCTGGACAGGGTCGTGCAGGGCCTCGCAGATGTCGCCCTCGGTCACGGTCACCACCCGGGGACCGCCATAGACAAGATCCTTGCCGGACACTTCCAGCCGCAGGCTGTTGTTCTGGGGCAGGGCCGCACCAAGGATCTTTTTGACGTTTTCCGCCGTATTCTCGCCCACTTCGAGGCGAAAGACCTCGCGCAGATAATGCTGCACGGCCAGGTTCATGGCATCACCGGCCACGCGCACCGACTGCGAGACCGCTATGCCCGTCATGCTGATGAGCGCCACTTCGCTGGTGCCGCCGCCGATGTCCAGCACCAGGTTGCCCAGAGGCTCCTGCACGGGCATGCCCGCCCCGATGGCCGCGGCCATGGGTTCTTCCACCAGGGAGACCGAACGTGCGCCCGACAGCAGGGCCGCGTCGATGACGGCTTTTTTCTCCACCTGGGTGATGCCCGTGGGGATGCAGATCACCATGGACGGCTTGACCAGACGCAGACCGGAGATGCACTTGCCCACGAAATGGGCGATCATCTCGCGGGTGATGTCGAAGTCGGCGATGACGCCGTCCTTCATGGGCCGAATGGCGCAGATGTTCTGGGGCGTGCGGCCCAGATATTCCTTGGCGGCAGCGCCCACGGCCAGCACCTTGCGGCTGACCGCGTCCACAGCCACCACCGAGGGCTCATTGATGAAAATGCCATGCTTCCTGGTGTACAGCAGCGTGTTGGCCGTACCAAGATCCATGGCAATGTCCTGGGTCAGGAACCTGCTGAAAAATCGGGACAGCATGGCTTAAGGATTCTTGACGGGCGGCACCGGAGCGGTATCGGGATCGTAGCGGCGGGGGCCCTGGCTGTGGACCGTGCCCTGCGGCAGCAGGGAACGCAGACGTACCCGCAGGTACAGATTTTCGAGGAACAGGGCCAGATGGTCCACGGCCTGACGCACGAAGGAGCGCAGGGACTCGTCGATGCTGCGCGTGGACGTATGCGCCAGACAGAGCACACCGCGCGTGCTCTTGTTGATCTGTACCGGCAGGCAGATGATGGCCTGGAAATCGGGCATGCCCGGCAGCTTGCCGAACAGCATGGTGGAGGGAGCGCCTTCCAGCCCTTCGTTGATGACGGGCTGGTCGTTGCTGAAGACCCAGCCGGCGATGCCGCTGCCTACGGGCAGGACCATGGGCTCGCCGTTCTCCAGCACCAGGCGGGCGGACTCGCATTCCACACAGTAGCTCTCGCCGGGAACATCCACCGAAGCGAAGGCACAGTAGTCGAAGCCCGTGGCATCGACCATGGTACGCACATAATTCTGGATGAACTGCGACCAGCGGCGGTAACGGAAGCGCAGCTCCTGGATCACGGCCAGCTCGGCGAAATAGCGGGGGATGTCCCCGGCCATTTCCTGACGACCCTTGCTGGCCTGCTGGCGGGAGACCAGCTCGGCAAAAAGCTGCAGCAGCTTGTAGTCCCTGTCAGTGAAGGAATACTGCCGCTTGCTGTCCACGCACAGGGCACCGCCCGTGGGCACGGGACACCCCATGAATGCCTTGATGCCGGCTTCCTCGCCTTCCCGGTAATAGCCGAGCTTGTGCTTGTGCTGGTCGAAATTGGGGACCAGCATCTGCTGGCGGTTGCGGATGATCCAGTCTACCAGGCTCCCCGACGAAAGCATGGCCCCCTGCTCCACCCCTTCGCCAAGGCTGAAGGAGGCCGCGAGATAATGCTCCTCACCATTTTCGGAGGGCAGGAAAAGGACGGCGGAGTAGGCATCGAAAACACTGCAAACGATGCTGAGGATGTGTTGTTCAAGAGTATTGGCAGTCATGTCGGTACGCGTTTGATGGTGGGCCCGGGCACAAGCCCGGGACTGACGCACGGAAGTGTACCAAAGCAGCATAGCGCCCGCAACAGCTTTTCGCCCGCACCGGCGGCCCGGCGGGCAAAAACGACAAATCCCGGGAGCGCCTCTGGAAATTCCCCCCAAAAGCAGTTACTCTTTACGGAGAATCGGGTAAGGTTGCACATGATCAAGTGGCAAGAGATCTTCAGCAAGGACGGCTTTCACTGGCAGGATGCCTATACGACATCCGAGCCGGTCGTCATCGCGCGTCTTGACGAGCTCAAGCGCTTTCTCGATGCCGTGCATATCCGCTTCTGTCTGGTCAAGCCCTATCAGGAGCACAAGAACTACCCGCTGGTGGAAGGCCGCGAACTTTTGCCCTCGTTCGACAACGACATGTTCGAATACAAGGACCTGCCGGGCTTCTCCATGGTGGCTTTTGCCCGCCAGCTGGACTATTTTTCCGAGACCTTCCAGTTCGACAAACTGCACCCCATCGTCATGGAAGCCGACGGCGCCTGCTGCCCGCTGGAGAACCAGGTCCTTGCCCGCAACGTGCAGACCCTGGCCTCCCGCCTGCCGCGCATGCACCAGGACATCTTCCGCCAGCAGTTCGCCAATGCCGATACCGTGATCCTGGACAATTATCCCTCGCTCATGCCCTATCTGCTGGCCATGGACAGGGCCCAGGTGCTCGCCCTCGATGCGGACCGGCAGTTCCACCTGGCGGGGGTCTTCGCCTCCTTCCCGTCGGACATCGACAGCGAGCTCAAACGCTTCGGCATGCGCATCGGCAAATTCGTCTATGGCGACAGCGAGATCTACGAACGCAACCGCATGTTCGTCTACCAGTACCTGATGGAGCTCTACGGCTTCCCCATCGTCTCGGAACGCCGCACCTCCAGCGCGCTCTTTGCCCGCAAGCTGCACAAGCTGGGCGAGCACTTCATGCTGCGCGTCCTGGGCCAGACGGACCGTACCATCACCACCTATACGTCCATGGGCCAGAGCACCCGCTACCCCCTGCTGGAAAAGATCGCCCTCATCTCCGTGGACGAGGATCAGGAGGAAGCCCTCGAGACGCTGGAAAAAGGCGGCTACTTCCTGGACCGTGACCGCCGGGTCGTCATCATCCGCGTCACCTACCGGCAGCACCGCTTCGATGCCAGCAACGTACAGCAGGACCGCGCCCTTTCCGTGGCCTGGCAGGAGATCCTGCATCCGCTCACGGGCGCGCCCCTGGCCGGGCTGAACATCATCAAGGACACCTCCAACATGTTCCTGCGCCTCAACGACATCGTGCGCGGTGAATACACCGGCCGCATCGTCTTCAAGCGAACGGAGATCGTGGAGAACACCGATACCGACGAGAAGCGCCTCAAATTCCTCTATGCCTGGCTCACCAAGCACCAGCGGCGCATGATAGGCTACAGCGACGACTTTTTTGCCAAGGTCAGCCGCGTACTCAACGGCTATCTCTACTCGCCGGACAATGACGATGCCTTCAGCAACATGCGCGAGCTGCACCGCGAGGTCTGTACCCGCTTCAGCTACATCCAGCAGGCTCGGCGCGTCCGCATCCTCGAGGACCTGGCCCAGCGCAAGGCCAAGGTGGGCCGCATGGGCTACCGCCAGATGATGCGCGAGGCCCTCGACCTGCTGACGGACCTGAAATTCGAGATCGTCAACTTTTTCCCGGCACTGGTGGACGGCATCGTGGACAGCGTGGAACGCATCCTTTCCGATGCCTACCTGCGCCGCACCTACATGGAACCTCCCGAATCCCGGCTGACCAAGGCCGGTCTGGAGATACGCAAGAATTACGGCCGTCTCGTCTCGCTGCAGGACGGCTTCAAGGCCGTGCGCCGCGCGCGGACGGCAAAAGGATCCAACGCATCATGAGTCTGCACCGCTTTTATCTTCCTCCCGAACAATGGGCCCACGATCTCTGGCTGGAAGGTCAGGAAGCCAAGCATCTGGTCCAGGTGCTGCGCCTGGCCCCGGGCGAGGAGGTCCTGCTGCTCGACGGCCAGGGCCGCAGCGGCCGTTTCGCCATCGCCGAAACAGCCAAAAAGAAGGCCCGCCTTGTCCTGCAGGAAGAACAGATGGCGCCCGCGCCGGAATCCCGCGCCGTCATGGCGCTGGCCTTCAGCAAGGCCGTGCGCCGCGGTTTCTTTATGGAAAAGGCCGTGGAGCTGGGTGCCCATGCCGTCTGGCTCTGGCAGGGAGACCACAGCCAGGGCAAACTGCCTGCCGATGCCGCCGAGGCCTGCCGGGGGCAGCTCATCGCCGGAGCCAAGCAGTGCGGCAATCCCTGGTTGCCGCAGGTGGAGGCCCTGACCGGCGGTGTGGACGAGCTGGTCCGCCGCGCCGCCACGGCCGACCGCCGCATCCTGCCCTGGGAGATGCAGGACACCGTGAGCATGCTCACGCCCCAGCTGGCCGGACGTCCCGGCACCACCGTGTACGTCATCGGCCCCGAGGGCGGCTTTTCCCAGCGGGAGCTGGACAGCCTGCGGGCGGCGCAGTTCACCTTCGTCAGCCTGGGGGCCCGTGTGCTGCGCTGCGAGACCGCCGCGACCCTGTGCCTGGGCCTGCACTGGTGGGCCTCCCATCTGGCGGATCCGGCGGAATAAAGGACAGCCATGACCGCACAAAAGCCCCTGCCGGAGCGCATGCGCCCCGACGATCCCGATCTTTTTCTCGGGCAGAGCCATCTGGCAAGCCGCCTCAAGTCGCTCATGGCGGCGGAGCGCCTGCCCAGCCTGCTGTTTTTCGGCCCGCCGGGCTGCGGCAAGTCCACGCTGGCCCTGCTGCTGGCGCGTTCCCGCAAGCGTCCCTATCTGCGTCTCAGCGCGCCGGAGGCAGGCTTGCAGCACCTGCGCCGCTCCCTCAACGGCATCGAGATCCTGGTACTCGACGAGCTGCACCGCTTTTCCAAGGCGCAGCAGGACTTTTTCCTGCCGCTGGTGGAATCGGGCGAGCTGACCCTGCTGGCCACCACGACGGAGAACCCGTCGTTCAGCGTCACCCGGCAGCTGCTCTCGCGCCTGCACGTGCTGCGCCTGCGCCCCCTGGGACGCTCGGAACTGATGGAGCTGGCCCGGCGCGGCGCCGAACAGACGGGCGTGACGCTTAGCGACGAGGTGCTGGACATCATCACCGCCGCGGCCCACGGGGATGCCCGTACCCTGCTCAATCTGGTGGAGTACGCCGCCTCCCTGCCCGAGGAGATGCGCGAGCCCGAGCAGCTCAAGTCCGCCCTGCCCGAAGTCATGATGCGCCATGACAAGGACGGTGACAGCCATTACGAGCTGGCCTCGGCCCTCATCAAATCCATCCGCGGCAGCGATCCCGACGCGGCCCTCTACTATCTGGCCTGCCTGCTGGAAGGCGGCGAGGACCCGCGCTTCATCTGCCGCCGCCTCATCCTCTCCGCTTCGGAGGATGTGGGCCTGGCCGATCCCAATGCCCTGCCCCTGGCCGTCTCCTGCCAGCAGGCCGTGGAATTCGTGGGCATGCCCGAAGGCTTCATCCCGCTGGCCGAGACGGTGGTCTATCTGGCCCTGGCCCGCAAGAGCAACAGCAGCTACGCCGCCTATCTGACCGCCGCCCGCGAAGTCAAATACAACGGAGCGCGGCCCGTGCCCCTGCATCTGCGCAACGCCAGTACGCAGTTGCAAAAGGAATGGGGCTACGGCAAGGAATACAAATATCCCCACAACTACCCTGACGGCTGGGTGGAACAGGATTACCTGCCCGCCGAGCTCGTGGGACGCCGCTTTTACCAGCCCCGCGACATGGGCGACGAAGCCCGCCTGAGCCAGTGGTGGCGCAAGATCCATAAAATCAGAAAAACGGAAGAATCCTGATGCAGCAGTATCAAGAAGGGGTCGTCGAGGCCCCGTTCGGCGATCTTTCCACCTATGTCAGCACGGCCCCGCAACTGGGCGCCCCTGCCCGTTTCCCGGCCCTGAGATTCTACAGCAGCCTGCTGGCTGGCCCCGTGTTCTGGCTGTGCCGCAGGGCCGCCAAAGGTCTGTGTGACGACAGCGCCTGGGTCCACGCCAGCCTGCGTGTGACGGAACTTATCGAACGTGTGGGCTGCCCGGTGAGCATCGAAGGCATGGAGAACATCTCGGCCACGCGCGGCCCCTGCGTCTTCGTGGCCAACCACATGAGCACGCTGGAGACCTTCATGCTGCCCGGCATCATCCGGCCCCACCGTGCCGTGACGTTCGTGATGAAAAAAAGCCTGGTCACCCTGCCCTTCTTCGGGGCCGTCATGCGTTCCCGCGATCCCATCGTTGTGGGCCGCACCAATCCCCGCGAAGACCTGACGGCCGTCCTGGAAGGCGGGGTGGAACGCCTGAAGAAAGGCATCTCCATCATCGTCTTTCCCCAGAGCACCCGCACCCCGGATTTCGATCCCCAGCACTTCAACACCATCGGGGTCAAACTGGCCCGCAAGGCCGGTGTGCCCGTGGTGCCGCTGGCTCTCAAGACCGATGCCTGGGGCACGGGGAAAAAGCTCAAGGAGCTGGGCCCCATCAAAAGCGGCCTGCCGGTGCGCTACAAGTTTGCCGCGCCCATGGATATCCACGGCAACGGCCGCGAGGAGCAGGCCTTCATCTGCGATTTCATCGGCACCCAGCTGGCCAGCTGGCGCAAAGAGGACGGCATCAACGCCTAGTCCTGAGCCCCTTGCGGCCGGGGAAGTGAATAACAAAGGGCGGACCCTTGCGGGCCCGCCCTTTTCCATACTCGTTGCTGCGAGGATTATTCCGCCGGAGCGTAATAACAACGCTTGGGCGACATGACCTTGCCTTCCTTCTTCAGTTCGGCAATGGCCTTGCTGACTTCCTTGGAATCCACTCCCAGTTCCTTGGCGATGTCGCCAGGACGCAGGGGCTTTCCGGCATTGACCAGGACTTCCAGAACTTTGTTTTCCATGGGCTGTTTTCCTCCTTGGGATGTGCGTATGCACGTTACGGGGGGCTGGACCGAACGGCCGGACCTGTCTGGGAACGCAGGCCCGGGCCGACGTCCGCCTTGTAGCATAGAGCCTGCGGCCTGAAAAGAGACCCGGCAGGAGATCCCGGCGCTGCTTTGCAGTACGCCGCAGGAGGGAGGACAGATACACTGATGCAGGCCTTTCGAAATGCCACTGTACATAGCAAAAAAGGCGACCAGTAAAACTGATCGCCTGAATTTGCATGGTGCGCCCGAAGAGATTCGAACTCCTGGCCTACAGGTTCGTAGCCTGTTGCTCTATCCAGCTGAGCTACGAGCGCGTCGTGAGAAGCTATGTATAGAAAACAGCTCACGGAGTCAAGCGTTTAGCAAAAGAATTTTTCAAAAAAGTGAAAGGATGCCGGAAAAGATGCTTCCACCGCCCTGGAAAAGGCGGGCAGCCCTCCTCTCCCGCCGGCCCTGCCCTACGGGCAAAACACAGGGAGCGCCGGTCATTCCTGTTCCGGCCAATAGTGCCTGCGGTCATGCTCCTTGCAGGCGTAAAAATCCCGCTTGGCAAGGTACATCTTTTTGTCCGCTTCGTTGATCTGCTCGTCGATATTGCCCCGCTCGGCACGCCAGGAAATACCGCAGGAGATGGAGAGATGGCTTTCCTCCATGGCCCGGAGCGCATTCTCGACACAGGCATGGAAGGCTTCGCGGCCGGATTCGCGGTCGATGACGATGAACTCGTCGCCACCTATGCGGTAGGCCTTTTTGCCAAAGGCCTGGAGGAGGCACTCCGCGGTGCGACGGATGAGGGCATCACCGGCCTGATGTCCCTGAAGGTCATTGATCTTCTTCAGGCCGTTCAGGTCGAAGTAGGCGATGCCCAGGCTGCCGCAATCCTTTCCGGACAGGGAGTCACAGACCTGGTTGTATCTGTTTCTGTTGTACAGCCCGGTGGAAAGATCCTCCACATACATCTGGGCGATGACGTCGTGCTGCTCGGCGATCTGCCTTTTCTGGAGCTCGATCTGCTCCCGGAGATAGCGGCGGGACTCCTCAGCCATTTTTTCAGGAAATCCGCTGTCGCTCGCGTCCATCTCGCTGTAAGGGTTGGAAAGGTGGAGATGACAGCAGCGGGGCCCCTGCGCCGTCCAGCGGAAAACCGTGGTGATGCGCTGGTGAACGCGCAGGCAGATGCCGGAATCCGGAACAGTGGCGACCCAGAGCATGCCCGTACAGATGAACAGGTCCGGCATGGGCCGGATGACGTCATAGTGCTCTTCGCCTATCTCGCAGCGGGGCACCCTGCCTGCGAAGGCCCGGAACGTCCTGATGACGGTCGCCGGATCGACGGCGTACTCATGCTCTCCGGCACCGAACCAGCTGAAGGCATCATCAAGATGGGAGAGCAGGAGCTCCGTATCGTTCTCGCAGTAGTGCTTATGCAAAAAAAGCCGCGTCAGTTCCGCGATCTTCCGTTGCTTCGCATCGTCTGTCAAAGAGGCATGCGGCATCCGTGCACCCCCTTGTCTTCATTGCCGGTAGCGATCCCCCATGCGCGCGGGCCTCAGGCTCCGGTCCCGCCATGCCGGGTCTTCCTTCCGAAAGGCGATGACCAATACGGCAGCCGCACCACACGCAGCTGCTCCCATGCGCGCGAAGCAGACCGATCCGGGCGTCCAAACACATCATGGCTGAAGATATGATACTTCGAGCTTTCTGGATGGTACCCCCTTTTGTCCCGCATGGCTATAGCCTGCTGCCTCCTTCGGGCCTTCAGGAGCGGCATCCCTGCTAAAAAACAGGTATCCGGCTAGGAGCGGGCCGCGTCCTTCCCCTTTTTCCGGCCGCCCGGTTTCAGCTCGCTGACCAGCACCCCTGCCAGGATCATGGCCCCGCCCAGCAGCGCCAGCCCCGGCAGGCGTTCCCCGGCCATGCGGCCGAAGATGCCCGCCCAGACCGGTTCACAGGAATAGATGAGCGTGGCACGGGTGGGCGAAACCTTTTTCTGCGCCCAGTTGATGGCGTACTGGATGCCCGCCGTGGAAACGCCCAGGGCAAAGGCGCTGCCCAGCACCAGCCAGGAAGGCGGCGGCACGCTTTCGCCCACCAGGGGCATGGTGGCAAAACTGAGCAAAGAGGCCATGAGCACCTGCACGATGGTGACGCGCCGGGCATTGACGCTGCGGGCCACCAGACCGATGAGGATAATCTCCATGGCGATGGCCAGCGCGCTGATGGCCGTCAGCATCTCGCCCCAGCCAAAGCCCGCGCTGCTGTCATCGGGCCCGGACAGCAGCAGGACGCCGGGAAAGGCCAGCGCGATGCCCACCCAGGCCATCAAATGCGGCGGGCGCTTCATGACCAGCCATTGCAGCAGGGGCACCAGCGGCACATAGAAGGCCGTGATGAAAGCCGATTTGCTGGCCGTGATGGTCTGAAGGCCACAGGTCTGCAGGGCATAACCGCCAAAGATGCACAGGCCTATGCTCATGCCAGCCCAGACTTCCCGCCAGGTGAAGTCCTTGAGCAGCGGCAGGGAGAACAGGATCAGGGCCAGGGCGGCAAAAGCGAAACGCACGCCCACGAAAAAGAAGGGCCCCGTGGCTTCCAGGGCACTGCGGATGATGATGAAGGTGGCGCCCCAGATCATGGTGATCAGGACCAGCGAACCTTCCTCCAGGGGGATGCGCGCCCGCAGACGCGCCAACAAGCCCGACATACGATCTTCCTCGTCCTTGCTCAGGATCAGCGCAGCTGGCTGTCCTTGCTGCCTTTGCGGTTGTACAGATGCACGGCGTGCTGCTCTTTGTCGGCTTCCTGCTGGCATTCCAGGCACAGCCGCACACCGGGCAGGGCCCGCCGCCGGGCTTCGGGGATGGGTTCGCCGCATTCCTCACAAAAGGCACGGCTCTCGCCCCGGGGCAGACAGGCTCTGGCCCGCCGCACCTCGTCAGCGATGGAATCCTGGATCTGATCCTGCACGGCATTGTCGCCCGCCCAGCCTACCGCCATGGTGTACCTCCCCGATATGTTCCGCAGTGATCCTGCCGCGCTACCGTCTTGCGGCAACGGGGACAGACTATAGTCATGCTCCCCGCTCCAAGGCAAGAAGGCGTTATCGTATGCAGGGGCATCGTATTGACCCCGCCTTCCTTTCTTCTTACACTGGGACATTATTGTGAACACGCCGCCTTTGGGCGGCAATGGCTGGAGGTCACCATGCATATCCGTTTCTGTTGACGCATGCGCCGGACTCCCGTGGGGAGATCTGTGCGTTCAGGCATGTGTGCCGGAAACGGATGGTCCTGGCGGCTCCCAGACAGCGCAAGACCTTTCCGGGCGATGCCTCCGAGGTAGGATGCTGCCCAGCATCGCCCGCCCGCCGCTTTCCCGCACCTTTCCTGGATAATGTGTCCCGATATGCTTTCGGGGCGTGCCGTCGCGGTCCCGGACCGCACGCACGCGCCCGTCCTCTGCCGGTGTTCCCGGTTCGAGGCGACGCGCCCGGCGCGTTTCCCGCTGTTCCCGCAACAGCCCACATTTTCCGTACGAGAGGTCATCATGAAAACCTGCCGTTTCCTGCTGCCCGCCCTGATGGCGGGCCTGATCTTTGCCATGACGTCCCACGCCGCTCCGCTGGACAGCTTCAAGGGCCTTTCCGGCACGCTTGATATCGCCGGCGGCACGGCCCACATCCCGGTCATGAAAGGCGCCGCCAAAAACATCATGACCGCCAATCCCGACATCCGCATCACCGTGGCCGGCGGCGGCTCCGGCGTGGGGGTGCAGCAGGTGGGCGAAGGCCTGGTGCAGATCGGCAATACCGGCCGCGCTCTCAAGGAAAAGGAGATCGCCAAGTACGGCCTGCAGAGCTTCCCCTTTGCCATCGACGGTGTGGCCCTGGTGGTCAACCCCGCCAACAAGGTGCGGGCCATCACGGCCCAGCAGGCCCAGGACATCTTTGCCGGCAAGATCACCAACTGGAAGACCCTGGGCGGCGCTGACGCCCCCATCACGGTCTACACCCGCGAAGACGGCAGCGGCACCCGTGAAGTCTTTGTGGAAAAGGCCCTGAAAAAAGGCCCCATCGTGGCTTCCGCCAATGTGGTGAACTCCAATGGTGCCATGAAGACGGCCATCGGCCAGGACAAGCTGGGCATCGGTTATGTGGGCATCGGCCATGTGGACAAGAGCGTGGCTGCCCTGACCTTCGACAAGATGGTCCCCTCGCAGGAAAACGCCGCCTCCGGCGCCTACACCCTGACCCGCCTGCTGTACATGAACACCAAGGGTGCGCCCTCCGGCCTGACCAAGGCCTTCATCGACTATATCTACTCGCCTGAAGGCAGCGCCATCATCGAAAAGAGCGGCTACATCCCCACCGGCCGCAAGTAATCTGTCACCACACTATGCGGGGCGGCCATGCCGCCCCGCCGGGATCCTGAACATGGCATTTCCTTTTCTGCGGCGCAGCGGGACCCTGCCCCGTCTGTGCGGCCTGCTCGTCATCCTTGCCACGGGCGCCCTGTTCGCCCTGGTGGGCTGCTTTGCCCTGCCGGTGCTCTGGAGCGCGCAGGGCAGCCTGATCTTCTCCTGGGCGTGGCGTCCCCCCGCGGACTTCGGCATCCTGCCCATGCTGGCGGGCTCCCTCATCCTGTCCTTTTCCGCCCTGCTGCTGGCCTGGCCCCTGTCCCTGGGGCTGGCCTGCGCCCTGCAGGATCCCCGCCCGGCGTTCCGGCAAAAATGGCTCACGGGCCTCATCCGCTTCATGACCGCCATCCCCACGGTGGTCTACGGCTTTGCCGCCGTGTTCTTGCTCACGCCTCTGGTCAGGGAAGCCGCCGGACAGGGCTCCGGCCTGTGCTGGCTCTCCGCCGCCTGTGTCCTAGCCCTGCTCATCAGCCCCACCATGGTGCTGGTCATGGATGTGGCCCTGCGCGAACAGATGCGCCGCCTGCTCCTGCCCGCCCTTTCCCTGGGCATGAGCAGGGATACCGTCCTTGCCTGCCTTGCCCTGCCCGCCGTCCGCCGCTGGCTGCTGACCGCCGGCCTGCTGGGCTTCGGCCGGGCCATCGGGGACACCCTCATCCCGCTCATGCTCAGCGGCAATGCGCCCAACGTCCCGCAAAACCTGTTCGCCGGGCTGCGGACCCTGACCGCCCACATGGGGCTGGTCACGGCCACGGACGTGGGCGGCCCGGCCTACAATTCCCTGTTCGTGGCCGGGGGGCTTTTGCTCTGCATCAGTACCGGCGTCAGCCTGGTGTTGCGGCGTCTGGAAAAGAAGCAGGACGTGCTCCTGCCGCCCGTGCCCGCCCTCTGGCGCCGCCATGCTCCCGCGGGCCTGCATCTGCTGGCGCGCGGTGCCGGTCTTTTGTGCAGCGCCTGTGTCCTCGCGCTGCTGGGCTTTTTGCTCTGGCGGGGGCTGCCGGTGCTGGATGCCGCGCTTCTGGTGGGTGACGCGCCGTTCTGGCCCGCCCTGCTGGGACGCTTCCCCATCTGGGACGGCATCTGGCCCGCCTGTCTGGGGACCCTCTGCCTGCTGGGCATCACCATGGCCCTGGCCCTCGTGCCCGGCATCGGCTGCGGCATCTACCTGGCGGAATACGCCCCGCCCCGTATGCAGCGCCTGCTCAACAGCCTGATGGACATCCTGTCCGGCGTCCCGTCCATCGTCATGGGCATCTTCGGCTTCACCCTCATCCTGTTCCTGCATCGTCTGGGCTTTGCCGGGGCCAGTTCCGGCCTGCTGCTGGCCGGGGGCTGCCTGGCCCTGCTGGTCCTGCCCGCGCTGGTGGTGACCACGCGCACCGCCCTGGAGAGCCTGCCCGCCTCCCTGCGCCTGAGCGGGGCCGCCCTGGGCCTGCGTCACGGCCAGGTCGTGCGCCACCTGTTGCTGCCGCAGGCCAGCCGCGGCATCCTGAGCGGCGTCATGCTGGCCCTGGGCCGCTCCGCCGAAGATACGGCCGTCATCCTGCTTACCGGCGTAGTGGCCAACGCGGGGCTCCCCGCCGGTCTGGGCCTGCGTTTCGAAGCCTTGCCCTTTTTCATCTATTACACGGCTGCCCAATACCAGACACCGGAAGAGCTGCAGCGGGGCTTCGGCGCCGCCCTGACCCTGCTGGCCCTTTCCGGCGGCCTGCTCCTGCTGGCCTGGTGGCTGCATGAACGTTTCCGCCGGGAACGGCAGCCGGGCATGACGCCCCTGACGTTTTCGGGAGGACCGCAATGACCCCTCTTGTCCGCATCCATGATCTGTGCCTGCACCTCAACGGCCGCGCCATCCTGCACCATGTGGATCTTGAACTGCCGCGCCACGGCATCAGCGTCCTGCTGGGGCGTTCCGGTTCCGGCAAGACCAGTTTCCTGCGCTGCCTGAACCGCCTGCACGACTGCACCAAGGACAGCCGCATGCAGGGGCAGGTGGAACTCTTGCTGGACGGGGAGATGCGGGACATCAGCCGCCTGCGGGGCGAGGAGGCCCTTTCCCGTCTGCGCCGTCAGGTGGGCATGGTCTTCCAGACCCCCAATGTGCTGCCGGCCAGCATCGGACAAAACCTGCTGCTGCCCCTGCAGCTGGCTGCCGGGCTGGATATGGCCGAGGCCCGCTCACGGGCCCGGCGCAGTCTGGAAGACGTGGGCCTGTGGCCGGAAGTCCATGACAGGCTGGGCGACCCTGCCGGCTCCCTTTCCGGCGGCCAGCAGCAACGCCTCTGTCTGGCCCGCACGCTGGCCCTGGAGCCGCAGATCCTCCTGCTGGACGAGCCCACGGCATCCCTCGACCCGACCAGTACCCGCCGCATCGAGGATCTGCTCCTGCAGCTTTCGGAACGTTACGCCATCATCCTCGTCTCGCACGGGATCGCCCAGGCACGCCGTCTGGCGACCCGACTCCTGCTTTTTGAGGACGGCCATGCCCGCGGCCCCTTCCCGCCGGAAGAGCTGGCCCGCATCTTCCCCCATGAGGATGCGACGGGACAGGCCTGAGACGAGGGGCTCGCAGTCAACACCACGTCCGGCGGGCCGGTGTTTTTCCGCTGGCAGGGCGGCAGGCATCATGCTATCCAGAAAGAAGGAACCCCTGTCCGTGACGGGCAGATCGTCTAACCCCTTGCAAGGATCCGTCATGTCTGCTGCCATCCGCAATCCCCTGCCGCTGTGGGGATTGTACTTCCTGCTGCTTGTGGCCATGTTCGCCACGCCCCTGTCCAACCTGAGTTTCCTGCTCTGGATCATCGCCCCCCTGCTGGCCCTGACGATCCGCAACAGCGCCCGCAAGGAAGGCTTGGAGGACGATGCCCAGCACGCCTCCTGGATCATGGGCTCGGCCGGGCTCTTCCTTCTGCTGGTCTTCCTGCTCATCGGCGGCATGGCCACCGCCAGCTCGACACTGATCGGAGCGGAGTCCCAGCAGCGCATCAACGAGATCAGCACCGCCATGAGCCGGCAGCAGATGCCCTGGAAGGACGCCTTCGTCCAGCTGCTGGAAGTCCAGGGCGTCAAAGGCATGATCCTTATTTGTGCCGGCGGTCTCCTGCTGAGCGTGCTCTGGCCCCTGCAGCGCATCCTCCAGGGCATGGTGGCCCTGAAGATGCAGGTGGCCCCGCGCCGTATCTCCACCGGCGGCAAGCTGCTGACCCTGCTGCTGGCCGTCCTGCTGGCCGGGGTCTCGTGCCTCGCCGCCCTCGGCGCGACCCTGTAACAGGCCCCGTCAAAAAACATCCGGGTGCAAAAAGTGCCCTGCCTGCCGGTGCCCCGTGGCACAGGCGGACAGTTCCTGAACCTCGGCATACCAAGGGGGGTGTCGCATGATCCGTCCCCGCTTCCGTCATACCGGCAGGCCTTGCTGCCTGATTCTGCTCTGTTTGCTGCTCCTGCCCTGGCTGGGCGCCTGCGCTCCCCAGTACGGCGTGAGCGTGGATTCCCTGCGCGGCCCCCAGGCCGACAGCGCCGGCACCGTCTATGTGCCCCGCCCCGGCGTGGAAGGCATGGCCGAGGACGACCTGCTGTTCCGGGATGTGGCCGCACAGCTGGAGCCCTGCTTCACGGCCCGGGGCTACACCCTGAAACTGGACGGACAGCCGCAGGACAAAAGCGACAACCTGGTCTTCATCAGCTTCGGCATCAGCGAGCCCGACGTGCGCATCTACACCACGGTCAGCTATGTGCCCTACACCTGGGGCCGGGGGCATTTTCGCCATACCCGCTGGGTGCGCGAGGAAGAGACGCGGACCAAGGTCTTTTTCCATGCCGGGCTGCTGCTGGAAGGCTGCACACGGGCACCGGACGGCGGACGCGGCAAGAACCTCTGGCGGACAGAGATCCGCTGTACGGGACGGGATGATGACTTCCGCACCCTGCTGCAGGCCATGCTGCCCGTTTTGCAGCAGCACCTGGGCAAGGATACCGGCGGGCGACGCTATTTCGTCGTGACGCTGGATGAGGATGAAGCGCCTGTGGTGGAAGAAAAGGAAGTCACGGCCAACTGAGATGCGGCCGGTCCACCGATATGAAAGAGCCCTGCCGGTCTCCGGCAGGGCTCTTCTTCATCAAGGCTGCGTCATGTTTTCACCTGTCCAGCCGCCGCCAAGGGCCCTGACGAGAGAAACAGCATCCTTGGCCATGGCCGCCCGATGCGAGGCGTATTCCGTCTCGGCGCTCAAGCTGGATGCCTGGGCCGTCAGGACATCCAGATAGTCGCCCTTGCCCCCCGCGTACAGATCGCGGGAAAGCCGCAGGGCCTGTCTCTGATGGTCCCGGGCCGCACGCAGGCCGTCTTCCCGGCGTGATTCCTTTTCATAGGCCGACCAGGACGTCTCCACGTCATGCAGGGCCTCCAGGACCGTTTCCCGGTACACAAGAGCGGCCTCTGCCGCGGCTGCCCGGGCCTGATCCACCATGGCCTTGTTCCGGCCGAACGAGAAGATGTTCCAGCTTGCCATGGGCCCCACGCCCAGGCTCTTCATGGCGTCGCTCCAGGAGACGAAGTCCGAGGAAGTGACGGCCCCGCTGCCCACAAGGGAAAAGCTGGGGAAGAGCGCGGCCTGGGCCACCCCGATGCGTGCCGTGGCCGCATGGTGCTCGGCTTCGGCCTTGCGGACGTCCGGCCTGCGGCGCAGCAGATCGGAAGGCACGGCCGAAGGTAGACTGCGCAATTCCGGTATGGGCCCGGCGGGGGACAGCCGGGCATCGAACATGCCGGGATTGCGGCCGGCAAGGGCCTCCAGACCGCGGATGGCCGCCACGACCTCCGCTTCCGCCGACGGCACGGACGCCTGCGTGGTCTCCATCTGGGCCCGGGCGGCATGCAGGTCGAGCATGGCCACGGTACCGGCATCGGCACGGGCCTGGATGACGCGTACCGTATCCCGCTGCACGGCCACGTTCTCCAGCGCGATGCGGAGTTTTTCCTGTGCCAGCCGCAGATCCACATAGCCATTGGCCACTTCCACCGCCAGGGAGGCGCGTGCGTCGGCAAGGCTTATGCCCGCGGCCTCCAGATCGGCCCCGGCAGCTTCCAGGCTGCGCCGCAGCCCGCCGAACACGTCCACGGCCAAGGCCAGCTGCACGGAGGCGTCCAGTTTGGTGGCTGTCCCGTCGGGCGCATAGTTCCGGGAGCGGGCAAGCTCGCCCGTCCCCGTGGCATCCGGCAGGAATTCCGCACGGGCCTCCATGCGTGCCGCCCGCGACTGGGCCACCCGCTGCACGGCCTGCCGGACGGAAAGGCTCCCCTCCTGGGCTTCGAGCACCAGGGCCGTCAGCAGCGGATCATGAAAATCCTCCCACCAGGACGGGCGCAGGGGAGCACCCGTACCGGCAAGCGTGCCGGGCAGGAAGTTTTCCGGTACGTCCGCGTCCGCCCGCTTGAAGTCAGGCCCCAGGGTGCAGCCGCCCAGACCGGACAGGCCCACGGCCAGCAGCAGGCACAGGGCCGCGCGACCGCCGCGGAACTTTCTCGAAGCCTTTTCTCGCAGGCGCTGGAAAACGGCATACAGGGCCGGTGTGAACACGATGCCCACACATGTGGCCGCCAGCATGCCGGCAAAGGTCGTGATGCCGATGGCCTGACGGCTGGCGGCACCCGCACCGTCCGCGAACACCAGGGGCAGAACGCCGAAGAGGAAGCTCCAGGCCGTCATCATCACGGCGCGGAAACGCAGGTTAGCCCCCGAAAGGGCCGCCTCCTCGATGCCTTTGCCGCCCTCGCGCTCCTGCTTGGAGAACTCCACCATCAGGATGGCGTTCTTGGCCGCAAGGCCGATGAGCATGACCAGGCCCAGCTGGGCATAGATGCTCATGGATTCCCCGCAGACGGTCAGCCCCAGCAGGGCCCCCAGCACGGCAAAGCTGACGGTCAGCATCACCGGCACGGGGATCGTCCAGCTCTCGTACTGCGCCACCAGGAAAAGATAGGCGAACAGCAGGGCCAGCCCCATGAGGAAGACTATCTGCCCGGTGTTCTGCTTTTCCTGATAACTGAGGCCCGTCCATTCGATATGGTAGCCCGCGGGCAGCTTGATGCCCTCGATGGCCGCGTACAGGTCGCCGGAGCTGACACCGGGGGCGCTCTGGGCGTTGATCTCCGCCGCGACCATCTTGTTGAAGCGCGTGATCTGGCGCGGCCCCACTTCATACTGGAGCGTGCCCAGAGCGCTCAGGGGCACCATGTCGCCGTTGCTGTTGGGGATGAGCAATTCTTCCACATGATGCAGCGACGAGCGGGAGTCGGCCCCGGCCTGGAGCTTGACCTCGAAATTGTTGCCGCTCAGGGTGAAGTCGTTGATATAGTAGGACGCCAGCACATCCTGGAGCGTGGAAAACACGGTCCCGGCCTGTACGCCCAGCAGTTCGGCCTTTTCGCGATCCAGGCGCAGGCGGAGCTGCGGCGTGGCCGCATCATAGGCAGTCATGGCGAACATGGTCTCGGGGCGTGCCGACAGATCACGGACAAAGGCGTCTGTGACGGTGGCCAGTGCGGAAGCATCGATGTCCCCGATGCCGCAGATGTCGAACGAGGCACCGCCCGTGGCGCCCAGGCCCATGATGGCCGGCGGCGTGAAGGCCACGATGCTGGCGGCGGCGATGTCATGCGTCCGTCCCTGGATCTGTCCCATGATGGCCGAAAGGCGGGTCTGCGGCGCGCTGCGCTCCTCCCAGGGATCCAGCTCCACGATGCACATGGCCGCGTTCTCCCCGCTGCCGCTGAGCATGCTCATGCCCGAGACCTGCATGACGGAACGGATGCCGGGGATGGCCGCCAGACGCTCGCGCACCGTGGCCAGCACCGCATCGGTACGTTCCTGGACAGCATCGCCGGGCAATTCCACATTGCAGAAGATGACGCCCTTGTCTTCCATGGGCAGGAACGACGGCGGGATATGCCCGTACAGGAGCCATACGCCGAGGAAGGTCCCGCCCAGTATGCCCAGCGTCAACCCGCCGCGCCGCACAAGGCGCCCCGTCATGCCCAGGTAGCGGCCGCGCAGGGCATCCAGGAACCTGTTGACGGGCAGGAAGATGGGGGCACACTGCCCGCCCGACCTGCGCAGGACCAGGGCGCACAGAGCCGGGCTGAGCGTCAGCGCCACCACGGTGGAAAGGCAAAGGGCCACGCACATGCTCACCGCGAACTGGCGGTAGATGGCCCCCACCATGCCGCCGTAAAAGGCCAGAGGCGCATAGCAGGCCACCGTGACCAGGGTCGTGGCGATGACGGCCCCGGTGATCTGCCGCATGCTTTTTATGGCTGCCTCACGGGCGGGCAGGCCTTCGCGTTCCATGATGCCCTGCGTGTTCTCCACCACCACGATGGCATCGTCCACCAGGGAACCGATGACGAGGATCAGGCCAAACATGGTCAGGGTGTTGATGCTGTATCCCAGGGCGTACATGACGCTGAAGGTCCCCACCAGCGACACGGGGATGGCCACCGCCGGGATGAGCGTGGCCCGCCAGTCCTGGATGAACAGCCACGTCACCAGAACGACCAGGATCAGGGCCACCACCAGGGTGGAGACCATCTCCCGCATGGAGGCGACGATGAACTTGGTCGGGTCATAGGCGATGGAATAGCTCACACCGGGCGGAAAGCGCTGCTCCCAGGTGGCCAGCTCGGCCTTGATGCGGTTCATGGTCGCCAGCGCATTGGCATCAGGGCTCCGGTACAGGGACAGGCCCACGCTTTCCTTGCCGTTGAAGGTGGAACGTCCTGAATAGCTGCTGGAGCCCAGCTCCACGGTGGCCACGTCCCGCAGGCGTACTATCCGGCCGCTGTCGGCATCGGAGCGGACCACGATCTCGCCGAATTCTTCCGCCGTCTTGAGGCGCCCCTGCACATTGAGCTTGTAGGAAACGTAACGGTTGCTGCCTTCGGCCCCCAGCGTACCCGCGGCCGCCTGCACGTTCTGCGCCTCCACGGCGCTCCTGATCTCGCTGGACGAGATGCCGAGCCCGGACATGCGCAAGGGGTCCATCCAGATGCGCATGGCGTATTCCTGCTGCGACATCATGTCCGACGAGGAGACCCCCTCCAGACGGGCCAGGGCATCCTTGACGTTGTTGTTCACATAGTTGACCAGCTCGTTCAGGCTCAGGGAGGTGCCGTCGGTCTGGAAGGCCAGCATGGCCAGGATATCGTTGCCGCGCTTCTCCACCGTGATGCCGACCTTGGTCACCTCGCTGGGCAGCTGGGCCTCCGCCCGTTTGACGGCATTTTGCAGGTTGACGAGGGCGATGTCGGAATCCGTGCCGGAGCGGAAGGTCACGGAGCAGGAATAGGAGCCGGAATTGCTGCTGGTGGAAGAAAAGTACAGCAGGTCCTCCACGCCGTTGATCTCGTTCTCCAAAGGCATGGCCACGGTCTGGGCCACCACGTCGGCACTGGCCCCGGAATAGGTCGCCGAAACGAAGAGCGTGGGGGGCGCGATCTCGGGATATTCCGCCACCGGCAGGTTGGCCAGGGAGATGCCGCCGGCCAGCAGCAGGATCAGGCTCACCACAGCGGCAAGGCGGGGACGTTCGATGAAGATGCGCGAAAACATGCTAGTCCCGCACTCCGGCATCCGCGCCCTTGCGGGCATAGTCCACCTTCATCCCGTCAGCCACCTTGTGCGTGCCGTCCGTGACGACCCGCTCATGGGCGGTCAGCCCCGAGCGGACCGTCTGGGATTCGCCCACCAGATTCCCCAGCGTCACGCGGCGCAGGCTCACCCGGTCGTCCTCCTGCACCACATAGACGAACGCTCCCTGCGCGTCATGCTGCACGGCCGACGGGGGCACGGCAGGCACAAGGCTGTCCGTCTGCCGGTACAGGGTCACCACCACCGTGCTCTCAGGCACGAGACGGCTCTGGGGATTGGCCAGCTCGGCGTAGACCTGGATCGTGTCCGTCCTGCCCTCCGCCGTGTTGTCCACGATGGTCACCCGGCCTTCGGTCCCATAGTCCGTACCGTCGGCAAGCCGGACCCGCACCCGCCCCAGCGAGCGCAGTTCCTCTTCGGAACCGAAAACAGCCTGCATGTCGCGTACGCTCAGGCCAAAGCGCACACGCACAGGATCCGTCCTGACCAGCGTCACCAGCGTGCCGGACGAGGTGGTCACATAATTCCCGGCCGTGAAGGCCGTGACCCCGATACGCCCGGCCATGGGCGCCACTATCCGGGTGTTGCGCAGGTCATCCTGGGCCGTCACAAGGTCGGCCTCCGCCGCCAGCAGTTCACCATAGGCCACCTGCTCCGTCCGTTCGGCGCTTTCCAGCACATCACGGCTGACGGCCTGCTTTTTGAACAGGCTGCGATTGCGGGCCAGGTCGGCCCGGGCATAAGCGTGCTCCGCCTTGTACTGCACGACCTTGCCCCGGGCATTCTTCACCGCGGCCTCGTAGCGCACCGGATCGATGCGGTAGAGCATCTGGCCGGCCTGGACCGTATCGCCATCGCGAAAACCCACTTCCAGGATCTCGCCCGCCACCCGGGGCACCAGCGATACCGTGGCAGGCGAGACCACCCGACCGGTATAGCGGCGGCTCTGGGTGTCCTGTACGGCAAGGACTTCCCCCACTTCCACCACAGGCGCCGGTACCGGCATGCCCGGCCCCGGCATGGCCGCCCGGACAAAGGGGACGGCACACAGGAACAGCAGCAGGGACAACAGGAGGGATCTTCTCATTTGCCCGCTCCCTGCGCCTGCGCTGCCCGCAGTTTTTTGCCTTCCTCCAGGGCGATGGCAAGGACACGCTCGAAGGTCGCCCTGTCTTCCGCCGACACATCACGCAGCAGATGGTCCAGGATGCCGTTGATCTTGTCGTGATGATACTGGTAGCGCTCCATGCCTTTGTCCGTCATACGGATGGAGACCGCCCGCCGGTCCTTTTCCGATGGTTCCCGCACCACCAGCCCCTCCAGGACCAGCCCCTGCACCGTCTGCGAGATGCAGCCCGGCGAAAGGTAGAGCAACTGGGCCAGCTCCTTGACCATGAGCCCTCTGGGGGCACAGGCCACCAGGGCCTCGATGATCCGCCCCGGTGCCGTGGGCAGTGTGCCTTCCGGCATATCCGGCCCCTGGGTGGGGTGTTTTCCCAAAGAGAGCAGGATCTCCGAAAGATCCGGTATCTGCGTCCATTCCATGTGAGCCCTCTTAATTATTTATTTGAAAAATAGTTTAGTTACTAAACTATTTCTTTATGTCGCCCTCCTCTCCTTGTCAACCGCTCCGCACGCAAAGCCCTCCCGGAAGGGCCCGAAACGCCAGCAGGGAGGCCTGCCCGTACGGCAAAGCCTCCCTGCTGTCTTGGTCCCCTGCGGACCGGTCTGGACGGCCGTATGGTCTATTCCGGCAGGCTTCCTGCCAGATCCTTGATCCAGCGGATGGTCTGACGGCTCATCTTTCGATGCATGTCCTCATCATTGCTCACATGCAGGGCCCGGGCCAGACAACCGGCCACACAGACGGGCTCCAGCCCGGCCTTGCGCCGGTCATGGCACAGATCACACTTACAGGCCTTGCCGGTAACGGCATCCAGATGGGGCACATGGTAGGGACAGGCCGTCACGCAGGCACCGCAGCCCGTACAACGGTCGGCGTCGATATGGACGATGTTTTCCTCATCCAGCCACATGGCATCATGCGTACAGGCGCGAAGACAGGCGGGCCGCGCACAGTGCACACAGGTCACGAAGCCCATGGGCAGGCTGACCTTGCCCTCTTTCAGAGCGGGCGTGCCGCCCAGCTGCCGACACAGGGGCAGGGAGATCCCGTGCCACTGACGGCAGTGGATCTCGCAGGCCTTGCAATTGACACAGCGTTTTTCGTCAAAAACGATACAGGTGGAACTGCTCATCAGTTTTCCTCCCGGGCATGATCATTGCGGACGGGGCGCAGGGTCACAAAGTGCTCCTGCAGGGCAAGGCCGTGGACCATGGCATCTTCCTTGTCCAGTCCGCCATGCATGAACTCCTGGTCTGCCAGTCCCTTGCCGCGGGCCCTGCTCTCCACCGGCAGGCGATGCCCGAAACCATGCAGCATGAACACGGCATCGGGATGCATGCCGGGGATGACACGCACCCGGATCTCGCCACCCTTGCCGTCAGCTCTTTCCATACGGACAGCATCTCCATCCTCCACGCCCAGCTCGCGGGCCCGTTCAGGGGCGATCCAGGCACGGTTTTCCGGCAGGCTGTCGTACAGCAAGGGATTGTTCTGGGTGTGCGAATGGGTGTGGCGCGCATTGCGTCCCACGATCAGGCGAAACTGCCCCTTTCCCGGCCGGGGCACGTCCTGCCAAGGCATGAGCGAAGGCAGACCGGCTTCCCGCCAGGGACCGAAAAGGACTTCTATCTTGCCGGAAGGCGTCGCGAAACGGGGGCCCAGATCGATGGGCGCATCTGCGAGAGAGACGGAACCGTACCGGAAATCCTCCACGGAGACACCAGTCCCTTCCAGCTGGAAGCGCCAGACATCTTCCAGCGTCTCGCAGGCCAGACCCTCCAGCCCCAGACGGCGGGCCAGCTGTCCCAGGATCCACCAGTCCGGCCGGGTATCGAAACGGACATCCGCAGCCGGGCTGCGCATGATGAAGGCAGGCTTGCTGCCGCTCTTGACCTGGAGCAGGGATCCCCGCTCCACAAAGGACGGCATGGGCAGCACCACATCGCTGAACCAGGCCGTATCCGACCAGGAAAAGGTCAGCGAGACCATCAGCTCCAGACCGGCCAGCTGGGCCTTCTGCCGTTCAGGGTCCGGCATGGCGGACAGGGGGTCGTGCTTGAGGGTGAAGTAGGCCTTGACGGGATACGGATCCCCGCTTTCCACGGCCCGGAAGGCCTTGTGCAGCAGGCTGGCGCCGGGAGCAAAGGCCGGTTCGGCCCAGCCGACGCCGTCCGCCCGCTTTTCCCTGGGGGCGGCATACAGCGAGGTGAAGGAGCGCAGGCCCTTGCGGCCGGCATCCTTGGGACCCGCCGCCAGCAGCAGGCCGCCCTTACTGCCGAAAGCGCCCAGCAACGCGTCGATGAGGTAGGCCGTACGGCAGACCATGAACGACTGGGGATAACGTGTGCTCATCCAGCCGCCATGCCAGATGACCTGCGGCGCCGCAGCGGCCAGGGAACGCGCCAGCTCTGCGATGACATCTGCCGGGATGTCGCACTGGCTTTCGGCCCATTGCGGCGAATAGGGACGCACAAAGTCCGCCAGCGCTTCGAAATCCTGGACATAACGCTCCACGTACGCGGCATCGTAGAGTTTTTCTCCGATCAGGACATGCAGCACTGCCAGGTTGAGAGCCAGATCCGTGCCGGGACGGATGCAGAGGTTCTGCTGCGCCTTGAGCCCCGTCACCGTGGGGCGAACGTCCACACAGGTCAGACGACAGCCCTTGTCCAGCGCGTCCAGCACCTGATTGAGCTCCCCGACCTTGAGAGATTCCAGAAAATTCCGGCCCTGCACGACGATATGGCGGCAGTTCTTGAAATCATAGATCCATTTGCCGCGCCCGTGACCGGTCAGGGAATAGGAGGCCTGGTTGACGTTATGGGCACAGGCGTCATCATGAGTGCAGTAATTGGGCGAGCCCAGACCGCGCATCAGGGCCTTGCTCATGTCGGAGAACGGCCCGGGCCGCTCGGACCAGAGCACACTGCGCGGCCCGTAGGTGGCCATGATCGTTTTCAACCGTTCCGCCACATAATCCAGGGCCTCGTCCCAGCTCACGGAACGCCACAGTCCTGCGCCGCGCTCTCCGGCACGGATCAACGGCCCCTGCGGACGTTCATCATCAGCATACAGGGCCAGGGACGCGGCGCCCCGGGGGCACAGGGCCGCCCCGGAAGCACTGTGGCTGTTGCCGCATATCCAGCGCGGCACGCCGTTCTCACAATGGATCTCCACAGGGCAGCGTGTATTGCACATGCCGCACAAGGAGTAGACGATGGATGACGCCATATATGGACTCCTGCCCGCATGGCGGGCGCGTATTAGTCGATGATCGCCCCTTGTCCGTCCTGCCCGACGGGACATACCAGACGTCCCAGCAGCAGGCGCAAGGGGATGTAGGCCAGCACGAACCAGAAGACGAAGCCCGGCTCAGGCCCCAGCAGGGGCAAAGAAAATGGAAGGGAGGGGCTGACCGTACCGAAACGGGCCTGCATCCAGGCCAGAGCCAGAGGGACAGGCCATAACGACGCTACCCACAGGGCTCCGTTGAGGGAAAAATAATAGCCAAAGGCCTCATGCCCCTGGCGATTGACTGCCTTGTAAGCCTCCTTGCCGCTCTCGCGCAACGCTCGCTCACTCAGCTTGTGGTAATGCCGCATCTCGGTGCGCAGTTCCTTGAGACGGGCCGCATGCATGCGCTGCCCGAGCCGCAAGGTCAGCAGGCCCAGCAGCACGGCCTGGGCTGCCAGTACGCATGTCCCCACTATATAGCCCCATTCCGGCAGCTCAGGGAACCAACGGTACGGAGCGATGCACCAGGGATCTATCCACAACAAAAAACTTTTCATGCCGCGCAAAAACAGGGCAGGGAAAGCCCCTGCCCTCCGGTAGTTACCCGAAAATACGGTAATTGAAGAAGCCGCGCAAGACGTAATCCGTACCCACATACAGGGCAAGGACGATGAAAAGGCGCTTCAGCCAGATGTCCGAGAAAAAGCGGGACGTGTAAGGCCCGATGAGCGAGCCCACGGCGATGCCCACCAGTTCCAGCCCCACCAGGGACCAGTCCACGGTCACGCCATGCAGCAGCAGGGTCGTGATACCGGTGATCATGCTCACCAGCACGGCCAGAGCGGACGTTCCTGCGGCCAGATACATGGGCAGCTGGGTGATGCTGGTCAGGAAAGGTACCAGCAGGAAACCGCCACCCACACCCAGAAAGGCGGCAATGGAAGAGATGACGATACCGCCCACGAACGGCAGCACAGGATTGAAGGAGAACTCCACGCCGCAGAAGGTGAAGACGCAGCGTCCCAGACTGAAGCTGCGCAGACGGACACCGGTCTCCACGACCTCACCGGGATTCTTGTTTTTCACCGACGCTTCGAAAGCTTTGGCAGCTTCTTTGGCCTTGGCCTTGGAACGCTGCCCGGCGGGAGAGGTCTCCCACATCAGATAGCAGCCCAGCAGCAGGACAAAGAGACCAAAATAGCCCTGATACGAGGAAAAATTCAGTTTACCGGCCGTCAGCTTGACTGCCATGAAAGCGCCCACGATGGACCCCAGACCCAGAGCGATCCCCAGCGGCAGCACGATACGCTTCAGACGATAGTAGCTGAAGGTGCTCAGGGCCGCGGAAAGCCCGGCCAGCATCTGGTTGGACGCCCGCACAGAGTCGGTGATGGATTTGTTGAGGGGCGTCTGCCCAAAGGATTTGGCATAGGCGCCCAGGCCATGCACACTCATGTGGCCCACACCGGCCATGACGCCGCCAAAAGCTCCTACCGTGGAGAAGATCCAGCCCACCCATAGGGCCCAGCCGAAGGCCAGCAGCATGTTGGTCTGCGGCCCGCCGGGAATCCCCAGATAGCCGGGGGCTGCCTGCATGTCGATGGACTGCGGCGCCGTTTCAAGTTGTTTGGCGATGGCATTGGCAAGCGGGCTCGTTTCTGCCGCCAGCGCAAGACTGGTATAAAGTGCGATACCGACCAGGACCAGAGTAGTCCCCAGGACGATTTTTTTCATGGAGCCTCCTTAATAAATTTAATAATCAATACTTATATACTATCCATAAGAAACACTTTGCGCAAGCCCATTTCAGCGTGAAGGGCACAGGTTGAAGGAGATTAGCCCGCACTCTGACTTCTCTCGGCGTGGTACAGGCTAACGCATGAAGAAATCAAAGATTACCCTAAAGAGAACGCAGACCGCAGTCGGTAGGATGACAAATCAGCTCGTCATGGCACAAAAGGCCGTGAGCCAAGAGCACAGCCGGGCCTGCTTTTGCAGCTATCCCGTGTCAGTCTTCCGGACGCAGCGGTTACGGCTGTGACAACAGCTTTTTTTAGTCTAGCGTATCCGGGAAAAGATCCGGGATCTGCATGGTCCACCTGAAAACGTGCCTGCTGCCCGAGGCCTCATTGGACGCCGGTTCGTTTACAGGCTGGGGAGCATGGTTTGCTGATACGATAATAAAAACGAGCATCGCGCGCTGTCTGAGGCACACAGAAGGGGATTCACCCTGTTGCACGGACACAAGCGCCGACATCACCGCAGACTCACCGGCAAAAGTTTTTGGAAGGGAGGGGTGCGGGGAGGGAGAACCTTTTTCCAAAAAGGTTGCCCTCCCCCCAAGCTGTTCTTTCTTCACATCTCCAGGCGTCTGCCTGCCGTCCCCAAAACAAAAAATCCCCGGCGGAGCGGGGAT
>NZ_JBNPKS010000031.1:0-729 GCF_050313065.1 Desulfovibrio sp. SGI.230
GCAGTACAGATTAACTCGCTGACTCATTATGCAAAAGGCACGTGATCACGGAACAAGTCCGCTCTCACAGCTTGTAAGCACCAGGTTTCAGATTCTATTTCACTCCTCTAACAGAGGTTCTTTTCACCTTTCCCTCACGGTACTGGTACACTATCGGTCGTCGGTTAGTACTTAGCCTTGGAAGATGGTCCTCCCGGATTCCCACGAGGTTCCACGTGTCTCGCGGTACTCAGGTACCGGCTGTGTCGCTTTCGGTTTCAGGTACGGGGCTGTCACCCGCTCTGGCAGAGCTTTCCAGCTCATTTCCCCTGCCTACTCATGAATCACATATGCCGGCCCTACAACCCCGGCTGAACGAATCCAGCCGGTTTGGGCTCATCCCATTTCGCTCGCCGCTACTTTGGGAGTCTCGTTTGATTTCTTTTCCTTCAGGTACTGAGATGTTTCACTTCCCTGAGTTGGCGCTGGACACTTTATGTATTCAAGTGCCCGCGACGGAGCATGACCTCCGCCGGGTTTCCCCATTCAGAAATCCCCGGATCATAGAATGTTTAGCTTCTCCCCGAGGCTTTTCGCAGCTTACCACGTCTTTCATCGCCTTCCGACGCCAAGGCATCCACCCGATGCTCTTGTCAACTTGTCTTCTCGAAAAAAACTTCCTTCCATCCCTATTCAATTGTAAAAGAGCAATCACTTTCGTGATGGCCGGATCATATCCGGTTCGAACTC
>NZ_JBNPKS010000032.1:0-721 GCF_050313065.1 Desulfovibrio sp. SGI.230
GGCACGTCGTCATGCACGGTCACGTCGATGCTGCCCGTGGCCTTGTCGCCCGTGGCGTCCGTCACCGTGATGGGGAAATTGCCCGTCAGGTCGGCATCCGTAGCAGTACCGTCAGCGCCATGCTCCTGGCGGCCGCCAAGGGCATAGTCGTAGTTCACCGTCCACTTGCCGTCCGCGCCAAGCGTGGCCTTCACATTGGAAAGCTTCACGCCGTGCACGCCCTGGGCACTGCCGCTGACCGTGGCCACGCCGTCGGTGATGCTGATGGTCCAGCCTCCGACCTCGATGGTACCGCCCTCGCCATGCAGATCCACGATGAACGAACCGCTGCCGTTCTGGCCATGGCTTTCTTCACCGCCATGTTCGGGCTGCGTGCCTTCGTCCACCACGATCTTGTTGTCCCCGACGCCGGGCTCGACTTCACCAGGATTGAAGTCCTGCTTCACCGTGATCGCCACGGTCGTGCTGTCCCCGTCCTTGTCCGTCGCCGTGATCGTGAACTGCTTCTCGCCGAAGGACTTGTTCGGATCGGAAGGCTGGTATTCGTAGCTGTAGTTGCCGCCACCGTTGTCGGTCACCACCAGCTTGCCGCCGTCCACATCGAACGTCGTCTTGTTCCCCTCCTTCGTCCCGGTCGCACCGTTGATGCTCAGGGGAGCATCCGCAGCGCCGTCAGCTCCGAAGCCGATCCCGAAGCTGCCGGACAGCGTGCTGTCGGCCG
>NZ_JBNPKS010000033.1:0-710 GCF_050313065.1 Desulfovibrio sp. SGI.230
CGGCCGACAGCACGCTGTCCGGCAGCTTCGGGATCGGCTTCGGAGCTGACGGCGCTGCGGACGCTCCCCTGAGCATCAACGGTGCGACCGGGACGAAGGACGGCAACAAGACGACGTTCGATGTGGACGGCGGCAAGCTGGTGGTGACCGACAATGGTGACGGCAACTACAGCTACGAATACCAGCCTTCCGATCCGAACAAATCCTTCGGCGAGAAGCAGTTCATGATCACGGCGACGGACAAGGACGGAGACAGCACGACCGTGGAGATCACGGTGAAGCAGGACTTCAATCCTGGAGAAGTCGAGCCCGGCGTCGGGGACAACAAGATCGTGGTGGACGAAGGCACGCAGCCCGAACATGGCGGTGAAGAAAGCCATGGCCAGAACGGCAGCGGTTCGTTCATCGTGGACCTGCATGGCGAGGGCGGTACCATCGAGGTCGGAGGCTGGACCATCAGCATCACCGACGGCGTGGCCACGGTCAGCGGCAGTGCCCAGGGCGTGCACGGCGTGGAGCTTTCCAATGTGGAAGCCGAGCTTGGCGCGGACGGCAAGTGGACGGTGAACTACGACTATGCCCTTGGCGGCCGCCAGGAGCATGGTGCTGATGGTTCTGCTACGGATGCCGACCTGACGGGCAAATTCCCCATCACGGTGACGGATGCCACGGGCGACAAGGCCACGGGCAGCATCGACGTGACCGTGCAT
>NZ_JBNPKS010000034.1:0-465 GCF_050313065.1 Desulfovibrio sp. SGI.230
CTTGTCAATGAGCTCGTGGCTCATTGCAAGTGAAGAGCGAACGGGAAGATATATTCCTTAAAGGAGGTGATCCAGCCGCAGGTTCCCCTACGGCTACCTTGTTACGACTTCACCCCAATCATCGGCCCTACCGTAGACGGCTGCCTCTATTGCTAGTTGGCTCACCGGCTTCGGGTAAAACCGACTTTCGTGGTGTGACGGGCGGTGTGTACAAGGCCCGGGAACGCATTCACCCGAGTATGCTGACCTCGAATTACTAGCGATTCCGACTTCATGCAGTCGAGTTGCAGACTGCAATCCGGACTGGGACACGTTTTTTGGGATTGGCTCCACCTCACGGTATCGCTGCCCTTTGTGCGTGCCATTGTAGTACGTGTGTAGCCCTAGGTGTAAGGGCCATGATGACTTGACGTCGTCCCCACCTTCCTCCCGGTTAACCCGGGCAGTCTGCATAGAGTGCCCAAC
>NZ_JBNPKS010000005.1:0-131686 GCF_050313065.1 Desulfovibrio sp. SGI.230
TTATAATTACTTTCCAAATGGTTATGTATGGGGAGAAGTCTTTATCAAATATACTGACGGACTCGTACGCAGAGGGCTGACAGGTTACCTGCTGTATCATGTCGCGGATTTTTTGAATATCCATATCGTGTGGACAGCCTTCATATCGCTTGTGTATATCCTGTTTTTCATAAAGTCATATGCTTTCATCAGAAAAAATGTAAGCTATTTCTTTACGATAATTCTATTCTTCTCCCCAGCCCTGCTGGCATTCCTCGTTAAAGACCCTGACCTCTACGGCCGCAAGGACATCCTCTTTCTGACCCTGCTGGTCATCATCATGGCAAAGGCCGGTGCCATCATCATCTCGCCGGAAAAACAGGGGAAGGCTTGGCTGGCCATTACTTTGTGCTATCTTGTGGCCTTTCTTATCCACGAGATAACACTGTTCTTTTCCCTGCTGCCAGCCCTGCTCGTCCTGCGCGCCAATGAAAGACACAAGCTGCTTACGACGGCAACTATCGGCATCGTTTTTTTATTGAGCGTCCTTTTTGCCATCCATTTCCAAGGGACAGCCGCCATGCGCGAAGCCATGTTCCACGACTGGCAGACACTCATCCCGGATTTCACCACACAAGGGGGCATGCGCTTCATCGGCAAAGATCTTTCTTCCCATGCCACGCCCTTCCCCTGGCTCCAGAACCATAGCTTGCGCCATTCCTACATTATTGCCTGGCTGCTGGCTCTGCTCCCTCTGGGCCTACTCATGTACGTCTACCGCTTCCATACGGTCTGCACGGATGTCCTTGGCCGGAGCATGACCTGGCTTGCCTATGGATGCGCCATCTTCCCTGCCGTGATCCTGACCTTCATGATCAACGACTTTGGCCGAACGATCTCATACAGCTGTCTGATGTTCCTGTTCTTTGCCCTGCATATCCTGCGCATCTATCGTGACTGCCACGGGGATCTGCCGGTCCGCCCCTGTTTCACGCAGCTGCATTTTGCGAATGCGCCTGTCCTCATCGGCAGCCTGTATTACCTGCTTTGCTGGAAGCTCTATCATTATGTCCCGTTGAGCATGGAGCCCCGGATCATCTCCCTATCATTCTGATTATCTTCCCGGGAATCACGGGAAGGCGTACCACGCGACGACATTGCGGTATGGTAAAGGGAGGACTCTTCCCCGACATCCGGCATCCCCCCGAGCCAGGAGCGGATCTTTCTCCGAAAATCCCTGCCTACACAGGGAAAACATACAAAAAAGGGCAGCCCGAAGGCTGCCCTTTGACAATCAGTGTATCCCCGGTCCGGGACGAATCTGGAGCGGGAACCATGGTGGGCGTCATCCCCGCCATGCCCCGGATCATGCCGGGAACGCTCCAGCGAAAAAGCCCTAGGAGCGGGCCATCTCCACCAGTTCCTTGCGGGTGAAGAGGGAGTGCAGTTCGTAACCGGCTTCCTTCAGCTTTTCGCGGCCGCCTTCTTCACGGTCCAGGATGCAGCACACGGCCACGATGTCCAGACCGGCGGCGCGCACGCGGTCACAGGCCTTGAGCAGGGAGCCGCCGGTGGTCACCACGTCTTCCAGCATGGCCACTTTGTCGCCGGGTTTGAAGTTGCCCAGGCCTTCCACGAACTGGCCGGTGCCGTGGTCCTTGGCTTCCTTGCGCACCAGCAGGCCGTTGAGGGGACGACCCAGTTCATGCGAGATGGCGGTGGTGGCGGAGACCAGCGGGTCGGCGCCCATGGTCATGCCGCCCACGCCCACCACGGGCACGTCCTTGAGCAGGTCGTTGAACAGCGTACCGATGAGCCAGGAACCTTCGGCATGCAGGGCGGTCACGCGGCAATCGAAGTAATAGTCGCTGCGACGGCCGGAAGCCAGGACGAAGTCGCCTTCACGGTAGGACTTTTCCACCAGCAGGCGGGCCAGACGACGCTTGATCTCCAGGATGGACTGCTGCACGGGAGCCTCCTAATTGCCGAAGACGCGCTTGTAGATGACGTCTTCGTATTTAAGATAGTAGGTGGGATCGAAAAGTTCGGCCAGCTGGGCATCGCCCAGACGTTCATGCATGTCGGGATCGGCGCACACCAGCTCGGGGAAGGGCTTGCGGGTCTCCCAGCTCTGCATGGCCAGGCGCTGCACGGCCTCATAAGCCTTCTGGCGCGGCAGGCCGGTGGCGATGAGGGCGGTGAGCACGCGCTGGGAGAAGTACAGGCCGTAGGAACGCTCCATGTTCTCCTTCATGCGCTCGGGCTTGACCACCAGGCCGTCCAGCAGGCGGCACAGGCGGTTGAGCACGTAGTCGGCCAGGATGGTGGAGTCGGGCATGATGACGCGCTCCACGGACGAATGACTGATGTCGCGCTCGTGCCACAGGGCCTGGTTCTCCATGGAAGCCACGGCATTGCTGCGGATCAGGCGGGCAAGGCCGGCCATGTTCTCGGCGGAGATGGGGTTCTTCTTGTGCGGCATGGCCGAGGAGCCCTTCTGGCCCTTGGCGAAGCCTTCTTCCACTTCCAGCACCTCGGTGCGCTGCAGATGGCGCAGCTCCACGCACAGGCGTTCGATGCCGCCGGCCAGGATGGCCAGGGAGGTGAAGAAATGGGCATAGCGGTCACGCTGCACGATCTGGGTGGAGTGCGGGTCCACGGCCAGGCCCAGACGGGTCAGGGCCTTTTCCTCCAGTTCGGGAGAAAGGAAGGCGTAGGTGCCCACGGCGCCGGAGATCTTGCCCACGCGCACGCTCTCGATACCGGCCTTGACGCGCTCCAGATGGCGCTGGAACTCGGCGTGGAAGCCGGTCATCTTGAGGCCGAAGCTGGTGGGTTCGGCATGGATGCCGTGGGTGCGGCCCATGCAGAGCACGCCCTTGTGCTTGCGGGCCAGGGCTTCCAGAGAAGCCAGCACCTTTTCGATGTCTTCCACGATGAGCTTGCCGGCCTGCATGAACAGATAGCCGTTGGCGGTGTCCACGATGTCGGAAGACGTACAGCCCAGATGGATGTAGCGGGCGTCGGGGCCCACCTTTTCTTCCAGCGAAGTAAGGAAGGCGATGACGTCGTGACGGGTGGTCTGCTCGATCTCGAGGATGCGGTCCACGTCGATGTCGGCCTTTTCCCGGATGGTCTTCACGGCCTCGGCGGGCACGCGGCCCAGTTCGGCCCAGGCCTCGCACACGGCCACTTCCACAGCCAGCCAGGCGCGGTAACGGTTCTCCAGGGTCCAGATGCGGCCCATGGCGGGCCGGGTGTAGCGCTCAATCATAGGTACCTCACGCGGAAGGGGTCGACGAAGAGGAGGTGGAAGAACCCGAGCCTCCGGAAGTGCTGCTGGCAGTGCTGCCGGAAGAAGTGGAACTTGTCGACGAGGAGGCGGAAGAAGAAGGGGTGGACGTGCTGTTCTCGTCCTTGATGCCCTTGCGGTAGCCGTAATCGCTGACATACCAGCCGCCGCCCTTGAGCACGAAAGACGTGTGCGACATGACCCGCGGCGAGGGGGTGCCGCAATCAGGGCAGGGCTCCTGTGCCTGCATGTCGGTCACATGGGTCCATTCTTCAAAGACTTTCTGACAGTTGGGACACTGATATTCGTAGATGGGCATAGCTATAACGCAAGAACGGCCACGACAGCCCCTTTTTTTGTCCGGGGCCATCGGCCGTTGTGCTGAAATTCGCGGCTCCCCGCAGGGAACCGGCAATGAACTGTCCGCGGAAACTAGGCCTTGGCGGCCTTGGCTTCACGCACGCGCTGCTTCAGACGTTCAGCGCGACGATGACGGCGGCGATCCAGTTCCTTTTTACGCTCAATTTTCTTGTGAGCCATGATGTCCTCCACGGGGGTGATGCCCCCATTAATTTTTGGTAGAAAAGCATATCCCAAAGGTTCCGCAAAGTCCAGCCTGCAGAACGAAGACCACGGCCCCGCCCGCGCCATCCCTGCCTTGCTGCTCCCGCTGTGCGCGCGGGCACACCCGGGGAGGCCCCGTTGCCAGCGCCCCGCTTCTTTCCTACACTGCGCGGTCATGTTGCAATCCACAGTCGCCCCATCCGCCGAATGAGCTTTAGCCGTTGCGACGCAGGAAGCTACGGATAAAGACAGCAATGTGTTACGCGGCAAGACAGCCCATGAAAGCGCTGTCGCTATCCGTAAGCCCGCTGGTGCGGGCAACGGCTACCGCCTCCGCGACCGGCGGATAGGGGGCGTGCGGATCGCCCCTCCCTGAAGGGAGAAGTTACGGAAAAGGATTTCATCGGCTTCGCCGTCTTGTCAAATTCCCTTTTCCCCCTGAAGGGGGAGGTCTCAAACCACAAAGGAATTCTTGATGAAGAAAGTCATCATCTATACGGACGGTTCCTGCCTGGGCAATCCCGGCCGGGGCGGCTGGGCCGCCATCCTCTGCCTGGTGGGCAGCACGGCCCGCCGCGAGCTGGTGGGCGGCGCCCGCCTGACCACCAACAACCGCATGGAACTGGGCGGCGTCATCGCGGCCCTCTCCGCCCTGCGCGAAGCCTGCGAGGTGGACCTCTACACCGATTCCAAATACGTCTGTGACGCCGTGGAAAAAGGCTGGCTGGCCGGCTGGCAAAAGCGCAACTGGATCAAGAGCGACAAGAAGCCCGTGCTCAACGTGGACCTCTGGAAGCAGCTCCTGCCCCTGCTGCGCACCCACAAGGTCACCTTCCACTGGCTGCGCGGCCATGCCGGGCACCGCGAGAACGAACGCTGCGACGAACTGGCCCGCGCCTTCGCCGCCGGTCCCGACCTGCCCGAGGACACGGGCTTCACGGCCGCCCAGGCCTGATCCCGCGCCCTGCCCATGAACGATATCCTTTCCCCTGACACTCTGCATTCCCTGGCCCTGCTCTGGAAAGGCCTGCTCTGGCCCCTGCTGCGTCTGCTGCTGGGCCTGTGCGTGGGCCTGCTGCTGGCCAATCTGCTGGAGGCCCTGCGCTGGACGCGCCATCTGGCCCGTCTGGCCACCCCGCTGGCCCGGGCCGCCCATCTGCGCGACGTGGCGGGCGCGGCCTTCTCCCTGGCCTTCGTCTCCCCGGCAGCGGCCAACGGCCTGCTTTCCGAAAGCCACCAGAAAGGCGAGATCGACGGCCGGGAACTCATGCTGGCCAATCTGTTCAACAGCTTCCCGGCCTATCTGGTCCACACGCCCACCATCTTCCTGCTCACCTGGCCCGTGCTGGGCTGGCCCGCCGTGGTCTATGTGGGCCTGACCCTGCTGGCCGCCGTGGGCCGTACCGGCCTGACCATCGCCTTTTCCCGCCGCCTGCTGCCCGCACCGCCGCAGGGCTGCCTGGCCTGCACGGCCGCCGCCGACGGCGAGACCGGCTGGCGCGCCGCCGCCCGCAAGGCCTGGAAGCGCTTCCGCCGCCGAGTGCCCAAGCTGGTCTGCTTCACGGTGCCCGTCTACATCATCATGTATCTGTTGCAGCGCTACGGCCTGTTCACCGCCGCCGAGGAGTGGCTGGCCATGCACATGGAATGGCTGGCCTTCCTCAAGCCCCAGGCCATGGGCATCATCGTGCTGCATCTGGCCGCCGAGCTGGGCGCGGCCCTGGGCGCCGCAGGCAGCGTGCTCCAGACCGGCGGCCTCGAGGCCCGCGACGTGGTGCTTGCCCTGATGGTGGGCAACATATTGTCCACGCCCATGCGGGCCATCCGCCACCAGCTGCCCGCCTACGCCGGTTTCTACCGCCCGGCCCTGGCCCTGCGCCTGATCCTGGCCAACCAGGGCCTGCGCGCCGTCAGCATGGCCGTGGTCACCCTGCTGTACTGGTGGGTGGCGTTTTAGTAAGGAACAGACGAGGGGGAGAGGGAGAACCGTTTTGGAAAACGGTTCTCCCTCTCCCCCTCGCGCTCCCCCTTTCCCTTCCCAAAACTTTCAGCAGGGGCAAGAGAGGAGAAAGACAGCCTGCCTTTCCTTCATACCGAGACAGGTATTGTCTGCTCTCCGGGCTCCGGAAAGACACCAGCGCGCATATGACTCAAGGCATCGCCCGCCCGGCATTCTTTGCCATAGTGGCCGGACTGTGCCGCCAGGGGCTCTCGGTATGCCCTGTCCTTCCTGCCGTCCTTCACATCCTGCCTGCCGGAGAGCCGGATGACAGGGCGGAGTCCCCCTTCTAACGCACAAGAGAATCGCCGCGTACCTCTACGGAATGACCGGCCCCACCGTCGAACAATACCGAAAAATCCCCCTGTGGCCTGTTCAGGGTCACCTCACTGTTGGAGTCCAGACGGGCCTCTTGCAAAACAACGCCGCTGCTGTCCCGCACCACGATCCTGATACCCGTTGCCGACGAACCGTCCGAGTAACCGCCCTGGCAGGTGAACGTCCCATCAGCGTTGTCAAAACAGTTCAGCAGGGCACTGTGCGCTGCCGCAGGCGATGCCTGTGCCCCCAACAGGGCCGCTACTGCCAGAATGAAGAGAAGATTCTTCATTGTTCCTCCTCCTATGCTTGCATTATTGACATTGAATTTCTTTTTCATATAGACCTGTCAAAAAAAGAGCAAGGAGGAGGTATGCGATTTCCCCCGGTCTGCGTGGACCATCTCCGGCACGCCTATGGAAAGCACAAGGTCTATGAAGATCTGTCGCTCTCTTTTGAGATGGGCAAGATTTACGGTCTGCTGGGCAAGAACGGCGTCGGCAAAACGACGCTGATCAAGATAATCATGGGCTTTCTCAAGCCGCTGGGCGGCAGCTGCCGTATCTTCGGGGACCCCGCCCATGCCATACGGCCCGCTACCCGGGAGAGGGTAGGCCTGCTTTTTGAGCGCCACCTTGCCTATGATTTCTTCACCATTGCCCAGGTCGAACGCTTTATGGCGGCTTTTTATCCCCGCTGGAAAGCGGAACGTTATCATGCCCTTGTGGATGTCCTGGGCCTGCCCTCCACGCATCGCATCGCCCATATGAGCGAAGGGCAGCGCTCACAGGTCGTTTTGGGGCTCATGCTGGCCCAGGATCCGGACCTACTGGTACTGGACGACTACTCACTGGGCCTTGATGCCGGTTACCGGCGTCTCTTTGTGGACTGCCTGTGCGAATTTTTGCGTGACGGGCGGCATACGGTCATCCTTACGTCCCATGTCATCCAGGACATGGACCGATTTGTGGATGAAGCCATCTTTCTCCGGCGCGGCGGCGATGCCCTGAAACTGCCCCTTCGGGATTTCATGGACACGTTCCGCTGCTATCGCCTGCAGCACCGGGACGTTCCTGACGCCACTGCCCGTGACCGGCTGGACGCCCTGGCCTGCGGCAGGCATCCCCTGCCCGATGGTCTCATCAATGCAGAAGCCCACAGTGACCATTATGAACTGTTCGGCTTCGTCACGGCCTCCGGCATGGCCGAGGCCCTGGCCCGCACTGGCCTGTCCCTGTCCCCGGCAACCATGATCCCGACAGCCATGAACCTCGAAGATGCCTTCATCGGCTATACCGGCAGGAGGTAGCGGGATGATAGTTTTGCTGCGAAGCATCTTTTTCAAGGAATTTCTCAAGACCCGCGCGGGCATGGCCCTGCTGTGCGCGGGAAATCTGGCCTTCATGACCTGGCTTTGGCTGGCCATCCGCCGTCTTTTCCTGCAGGACCATCCCGAAATCGTCTGGTACAGGGTGCTGGACCTGGGTCAGATCCCCTACGCGCCTCTGGCCTACCTTCCCCTGTGCAGCGCCCTTGTCTTCTGCTGCTTCCAGTTCCTGCCGGAAATGCGTGACGAGCGCTTCCGCATCTCCCTGCATCTTCCCTGCGGCATGGCTCCCCTGATACTGGCCCATCTGCTGTTCGGGCTCCTTTTTCTGACGCTGCTCTATGGCCTCGATGCCCTCATTCTCGTCCTCCTCTGCCATAGTGCGTTCCCGCCTGAGGCGGCCCGCCTGGCCCTGCTGACGACTGCCCCCTGGTTCCTCGCGGGCCTGTATGCCTATCTGTGCCTTGCCTTCTGCCTTCTGGAACCCCAACGCAAGGCCCGGCTCCTCGGCGTGATGCTGGCGGCGGGCATCTGCCCTCTCCTGCTTGCCCGGGCAGCTCCCGGAGCCTTCGCCCCCAGCCTGCCCTTCTTCGCAGCGGGCCTGCCTGTCCTGGCCGCGGGCCTGCTGCTGCCCGCCCTGAACTACCGGCACAGGAGAATCGAATGATGCGTGCCGCAGCCCTGCTCTGCCTTACCCTAATGTCCGCTCTTATCCTGTCCTGGGGCCTGCCACAGCTCTATGACATGGCCCTGCTCAAATCGCTGGACAAAACACATGCCTTCTTCAGTCCCGTGCTGAAAAAATTCATTTATACGGAACAGGTCCACGGCGAGGACGAAAAAGCCGCCCAAAAATCCGACGGACACCATGCCGATATCGTCTACAAGGACGAAGACGGCGGTTACCATGACCGGCTGGAATTCGAGGCGGCCCTGCCCTTCATCTATTTCCGCAACATGGAGGCCCGCGGGCTGCTCCCCGTCCGCCTTGAAGGCAGGATCCTGCAACGTGAGGATATCGAGCGCTCACGACGGGTCCTGGAACTGCCCGCACGCCAGCTTGACGGCAAGGGGCCTGCACGGGAATATCTGCCCCTGCTGGAAGCCGATCCTGGACAGGTGGCGCTGGTCTACCCGGACGACCGCTTCCGCCTGACGGCAACAGGGATGCAGTTCCTCAACGCCGACAGCAACACACCGGACCAGGGCCTGAGCAGGCGTTTTACCGACGCTCTGCTCGCGGCGGGATTCCGTTTTCCCGCCCGACATGTAGGGGGGAACTTCACCACCTTCAAGCCATATGAGGGGGGCGTCTTTCTGGTGGACGGGACAGGGGCGCTCTTCCACCTGCTGCGATACCATGACCAGCCGCGAGTGACGGCCGTGCCATTACCGTCCGGCGTCACGCCCCGCCACGTTCTGGTATCCGAAAGCCGGGAACGTCGCTGGCTGGGACTGATGCTGGATGATGAGAAGACCGTCTGGCTCATGAAGGAGCGCGGAGCCGGACTGCCGCCGGCATTGCTGCCGCTGTCCATACCGCATTACGAGCCTGACAGCATGGATTGCAAGCTCATCTTCGATCCCCTCTACCTCACGGCCGTCGTATCGGACGCGACACACCTGCATGCCGCTGTCTACAGGCTGCCGCAGGCACTGACGGACACGCCGCTTCTCCCGTTACGGACCTTTTCGCACCACATGTCCCGTGCCCAACGCGTCTGGCAGCATCACCTTGCCGACACCATCTTCCCCTTCCGCCTGACGTTCACCCATGAAGACCGGGAGTCCTTCTCGCCCGAGATCACGCTCTCTCCCCGCTGGGCTTCCCTTGCCCTGCCGTTCTGCCTGGCACTGGCCCTGCTCCATGCCCTGCGTCTCGCACGGCGGCATGAACTCACGGGCAGCCGCTGGCTTGAGGTCGGCATGATCCTGGGGGGCGGCATCTTCAGCCTGATCCCTCTGCTGCTCCTTGACGAACGGAGCTGATGCCGGCAGGGGCCCCCTGTTCCTGAAAGGCGGGACAGCCTGGCTGTCCCGCCTTTCTTTTGCCGGCCGTAACGCCCCGTGGAAGCGTAAAGGCGGCACCTTCTATCTCTGCTTGCCGAACTGCCGGGCGCTCTGCCGCCCCGGGAGCCTGTCCCGGACGGTACCGGAGAGGCAGACGGACACCGCCTTCGTCGGATGCGCCGGGACTGCCGGACGGAACCACGGCCGCAAGACGGCGCGAACGCCCTCGCGCGCATCCGGGGCATCCGTCCGCCGGGGGCGGCCTTTCCTCCGCTGCAAGCTTCCGCCACGACGGCAAAAAAAGGGCCGGGGCAGGGATCCTGCTCCGGCCCTTTCGCTGAAGGAGGGCGCCGTAAGGCCGCAGTCGGGGCACGGACCACCCGTGCCCCTTGCGAATGAGTGCTGTGCTCGGATGAGCTACTTCATGTCGACGGCCTGTACCCAGATCACAGCATCCTGGGACAGTTCCTTGCCGTCGTGCTTCTTGTCGGGACCGACACCGAGGGCCGCAAAGCCCCACCAGCCGGCCTTGGGGATGCCGAAGGTGAAGACGCCGTTGGCATCCGTCATGATGGCCTGCGTCACCATGACGCCATTGGGATACTTGACGGAAGACTTGGCCGACAGGCCGTTCTTCTTGAGGTTCGGCTCATGGCTCATGTATTCCACTTCCACCTCGGCACCGGCCACGGGTTTGCCGTTGGAAAGCACCTGGCCCTGGAAGACGTTGCCCGTCCACAGGCCGTAGGGCTTGGCCAGGGGCACGATCTCGCACGGCAGGCCCGCCGGCGTGTTCCAGTTGCCGGGGATGCCGCCCACGTTCACCAGCAGCTTGGTGATCTGCTGCATATAGACGTCTTCTTCCTTCTCATAATAGTAGCCGGGCACCATGACGAACATGTAGTCACCCATGCTGCGCAGCTCCTTGCGCGGCACCAGGGCGGAGAAGGCCGGGGCGCTGGAGTCCGGGTTCTTCCAGGTGATCTCCTTCAACAGGGGTTTGAAGTCGATCTTTTTGGCCTCACCGTCACCGCGCTGGTGCAGGGCATAGAATTCCTTCACGCCCCCCATGTCCATCATGTGGCCGGCTTCGGCAGGGTGGGTGAAGACGATGCGGAAATCCAGATCGGCGGCTTTTTCCAGAGCGGTCTGCGGCGTATAGGCCATCATGAAATGGGCCTGGGCGGGGGCGGCAAGCAGCAGGGCGCCGGCAAGGCCCAGCGCGGCAAAGGACATTTTTTTCATAGCAACCTCGTTTATGTTTCTGTGGGACGATCCGGGCTACTGCACGATCTTCTTGCCGTCGAGCTCGATGGAATGGCCCTCACCGCCATCGAACATGACCTTGTAGTCCCCTTCGGGCTTCGGGAAGGAGACCTCGCTGTTGCTGTCCAGCTTGAGCTCCCGCAGCACGTCGCCCTTGGCGTCCTTGATCTTGATGCTCACGCCCGAAGCGGACGAGCCGTCAGAATATCCCCCCTGGCACGAAACGGTCCCGTCACCATTGTCGAAGCAGTCGAAAATGGCGCTGTGGGCAAAAGCCGCGCCGGGCAGGGCCACCGCAGCGGCCAGGGCCAGGGAAGCAAACAACCTGAACATAGATTTCCTCCTCATGCACAAACAGGGTTTGGGGTTATGGACGGGCGGGACCGGCAACGGGGCCGGGCTTTTGCTGTTCCTCCCCGGCCGGTACCAGTGCCAGGAGCAACAGCAGGACAAGGCAGAAGCCGTAGTAGGCCCACATGGCTTCAAAGCCGCTCAGGCCGAGCCAGGATCCGCCTGTGAACACCAGGGTGGCCACCATGAGGCCGACGGTCATCTGGAAAAGGATGGAAAAGAGCATCCAGCGCGTGGACAGCGTCTGTGTCTTCACCATGATGGCCGCAGGCACGCACGGCGGGTAAAGAGCCATGAACAGCATGAGCGCCAGGGCATGCAGGGGCGTGAAACCGCTCACCGAGGCCATGCCTTCGCCGATGCTCATCCCGTCCAGGCCATAGATGGCGCCCAGCGTCGCGGCACTGTTCTCCTTGGCAGCCAGGGCGGAAAGCAGGGCCACGTTGATGCGCCAGGTGAAGCCCGCTCCGGCAGTGACGCTTTCCAGCGCCTTGCCGGCACGTCCCAGGAAGCTGTCCTCGAAACGTTCCTGGCGGATCTCGCGCCGCAGGGTCTTGCGTTTGCCGTCGATCTTGCGCAATTCCCCGGCCAGCAGCTTGCCGTCCTTGCCCTGACGCAGGGCCACGGCGGCATAGACGGGGTTCTCTTCCAGGGCGGCCTGGTTGACGGCATTGGCCTCGGCCTGCGTCAGGCCGCGTTTCCGCTCGCGAAGATCCTCCTGATAGAGCAGGAGCGGTACGATGTCCGCGGCCTCAAGACGCCCCTTGAACGAGGTCTTGTCCACCGCTGCCAGGAAGGCCTGCTCAAGGGCCTTCTGCTGCCCCTCATAATGGGCGAGCCGTTCGGCCGGCAGATCGGGGAAATTGATGAGGGCGAAGATGATGACGGCCACGGCCACCACAACGGAACCGATCTTGCGCAGGAACATCCAGATGCGGTCCACGGTCTGGCGGATGACCCCGTAGACCGACGGCATGTGGTAGATGGGCAGCTCGATGATGAACGGGGCGGGGTTGTGCCCGCGCAGCAGGGTCAGGGAAAGGATCTTGGCCACGATGAGGCCCATGAGCAGCGTCACCGTCCCGATGAAGAACATGGCCCAGCCCGCGTGGCTGCTGAAAAAGGCCCCCACCAGCAGCAGATACAGCGGGACTTTGGCCAGACAGTTCATCATGGGCACGATGAGGATGGTGGCCATCCTGGCCCGCTCATCGGGGATGGCACGCGTGGCGATGACGCCGGGGATGGCGCAACCGCCCACATAGACACCGCCGAGGATCAGGGGCAGCGTGGACTGGCCGTGCAGGCCGAAACGGTGGAATATCCTGTCGAGGATGAAGGCGATGCGCGCCATGTAGCCGGAATCCTCAAGGATGGCCACCAGGGCGAACATGATGACGAAGATGGGCAGGTAGTTCAGCACTGCCGTGATGCTTTTGACGATCCACAACCCCAGCGCCGTCAGGACGGGATCTTCCAGAAAGCCCTGCTGCGGCAGGACGGCGGCGGCCCAGACCTCCAGCTTGCCCCAGACCGGCCAGACCTGGGCGGCCAGATAATTGCCCAGCGTGACGGAGGCCTGGTAAAAAACGAACAGTATCCCCAGCAGGATGAGCGGGCCCCAGAAACGGTGGCAGAGGACGGCATCCACCTTTTCCGTCACCGAGGTGACGAACTCCAGGCGTTCCGAGCAGCGTGCCGCGATGTCCCGCGCCTGGGCGAAACGGGCATGGGCGATGCTCCTGACCATATCCTCACCGTGCCGCGTCGCCCAGGACTCGCGGCATTGGCGGGTCAGGGCGGCGATGCGGCCGTCTTCCGTATCCACGGAAGCGAGCAGCCCCTCGGCAAGGCTGTCCTGCTCCAGCAGCTTGATGGCAAACCAGCGGGAAGGATAGCCCTTGACCCCTTGCCGGGGCAGCAGGCGCGAGATTTCCCGGATATCCGTTTCCAGCTCGCCGTAATCGACGATCTCCGCGCTGCCGGAACGGCCATGACGCGCGGCGATGGCGCTGTACAATTCCTGCTTCCCGATCCCCTTGCTGGCCTGGGCCCGGATGACCGGGATGCCCAGCGCCTGGGAAAGGGCATCGGCATCCACCCGTATCCCCCGCTTCGCCGCCACGTCCATCATGTTCAGCACGGCCAGGGTGGGCCGCCGCATCTCCAGAAGCTGCAGGCAAAGATACAGGCTTTTTTCCAGCGTCGAGGCATCGAGCACCGCCACGATCTGTGCCGGATCCTCTTCCACGATGAACTGCCGGGCGGCCATCTCCTCCGGCGACCAGGAAGCCAGGCTGTACGTCCCGGGCAGGTCCACCAGCTCGACGCGCGTGTCGCCGCACACGAAACTTCCCGCCTTTTTCTCGACGGTCACACCGGGGTAGTTGGCCACATACTGGCGGGCGCCGGTGAGCATGTTGAAGATGGTCGATTTGCCGCAATTGGGCTGCCCGGCCAGAACGGTAAGGATCTGTTCCATGACTTGGCTCCTTACCTTGCCGGGCACGGAGAGCAGGAATCCAGCTCTATATGCCTGGCCTCACCGCTGCGAAGTGCCACATGATAGGATCCGATCTGCACGTGGATAGGATCCTGGAGTGGTGCACGCCTTACAAACAGAAAGCAGATACCCGGACAAAATCCCATGTCACTGAGGCGTTGCCCCAGCATACCTTTTGCCGTGACCCGTTTTACCGTGCACCTGGACATGGAGTGGACGTCGTCAAGAGTCATACAAGATCCTCCTCAGCGGCAGGTAGGCCCCGCACGACTCAAGTATATGATGAAAATGAAATTCAATGTCAATATGGCCACGAGAGGAAAATTTATGATTTAATTATAACATTATGTATTTATTTATTTTTTTATTCCATAATCCGCAAGGCTGATTCCTGATTCCCTGAAAACTGCAAAAAGATCCGCTGCCTTACAGTATCCCTGACGCCCAGCGCATGTCCGGCACATGGACAAGACGGACAGAACAACGTATGTATGCTGAGCTTTCCTGTCCCCGGCCCCGCATCTTTCCCGGAAATCCATCCCGGGAGGGCTGCCCCGCCGCCCGGGACGTCACTGCAGAACGGCTTTGCCGGTGCGGCCACGAGGTCCCGGCAACAGGCCTCGAAGGAACTAGCCATGAGCGAGACTCCCCGCCACATCCACTGCGTCAAACCCGAACACACCGGCGCGCGCGTCACCGTGCGCCTCCAGCCCGAGGACCACTGGCTCTCCATCCCCCGCCCCAAGACCTCCCGCCAGCTGCTGACGGCCCTGGGGCTGGCCGAAGAATGCGCCCTGGTGGCCCGCGACGGCGAACTGCTCACCCCTGACCGCCAGATCTGGCCCAACGACGAGCTGCTGGTCCGCAAAGTCGCCAGCGTGGGCTAGGCCCGCGGAGACCGGTCATGCCCGCGCGTGGCGCCATCCTCGCCTACGTCAGGGAAAAGTTCGGCACGGAACCGGAATACCCCTGGGCCCGGTATCCGCACTATGCCGTCCTGCGCCACCAGCAGGGACGAAAGTGGTACGCCCTGATCATGGACGTGCCCCCGGACCGGCTGGGTCTGGCCGGAGACGGACCGGTGGAGATCATCAACCTGAAGTCCGACGGCGTCCTGGATCTGCTCATCAGCGGGACGCCGGGCATCCTGCCCGCCTACCATATGGACAAAAGGCACTGGGTCTCCATCCTTCTGGACGGGGGCATCACGCCCGAAGAGCTGTTCGCGCTCATCGACGCGAGCCACGCCCTGACCGGCGGCAGAGCCGGCGGCCCCCGCCGCCACAGGATGCCCCTTGCCAAATGACATCTACGGGGCCGGGGAGGCCCCCTGCCCTTCCCGCCCCTCATATCGACATTTGACCCGTTGCATGGTACTTGCGGCAGATGTTCGATTTTGCATTCAACGCACAGCGTTTCGCTGTCTACCTGATCCCCACCCTGCTCGGCATCATCATGCATGAAGTGGCCCACGGCTGGATGGCCTCCCGCAAGGGGGACCAGACCGCCCGCTTCATGGGCCGCCTGACCCTCAATCCCGTCTCGCATTTCGACGCACTGGGCGCGGCCGTGTTCCTGCTCACCAGTCTGGGCACGGGCTTCATCTTCGGCTGGGCCAAGCCGGTGCCGGTCAATGTGCGCAACCTGCGCGACCCCGCCCGCGACATGATGTGGGTGGCCCTGGCCGGGCCCGTGACCAACTTTTTGCTGGCCATCGGCTTTGCCCTTGTCCTGGGCGCCGTGGTGGCCATGCTGCCCAGCCCCGACATCTCGGACACCACGCGCTACTTCCTGCTCATGCTGGTGGCCGGGGTGAACATCAACCTCTGCCTCGCCTGGATCAACCTGCTGCCCATCCCGCCGCTGGACGGCAGCAAGATCGTGGCCTATTTCCTGCCGCCGCGCGCCGCCTGGGCCTACATGAGCGCCGGGCGCTACGGCTTCATCATCCTGGTGCTCCTGCTGGCCACGGGCCTGTTGGGGCACATCCTCGGGCCTCTTATCGGCGGGGGCAGCGACCTGCTGCTTTCGCTTGTCGGTATCAAGTAAGTAACGGAACTTCTAAAGGAATCTTGAAATGAGCACTGTTCGTCCGCGTACGGTTTCGGGCATGCGTCCCACCGGGCCGCTCCATCTGGGTCACTACTTCGGCGTCCTCAAGAACTGGGTGGAACTCCAGCACACCGAGGAAGCCTATTTCTTCGTGGCCGACTGGCACGCCCTGACCAGCGATTATGCCGACCCCTCCAACATCGCCACCAACGTGGAAGAGATGGTCAAGGACTGGGTGGCCGCCGGGCTGGATCCCGAAAAGTGCGTCATCTTCCGCCAGAGCGCGGTCAAGGAACACGCCGAGCTGAGCCTGCTGCTCTCCATGATCACCCCCGTCTCCTGGCTGGAACGCAACCCCACCTACAAGGAACAGCAGCAGCAGATCACCAACAAGGACCTGGGCAACGCGGGCTTCCTCTGCTACCCCGTGCTCATGGCCGCGGACATCCTCATGTACCGTCCCCACGGCGTGCCCGTGGGTGAAGACCAGCTGCCCCACATGGAGCTGACCCGCGAGATCGCCCGCCGCTTCAACTACCTTTATGGCGGCGACTTCTTCCCCGAGCCGCAGGCCATGCTCACCCCCGCGGCCAAGTGCCCCGGCCTGGACGGCCGCAAGATGTCCAAGAGCTACAACAACGGCATCTTCCTGCGTGACACCATGGCCGACATCGAGCCCAAGGTGCGCGGCATGTTCACCGACCCGGCCCGCCTGCGCAAGAGCGATCCCGGCAACCCGGACGTCTGCAACCTCTTCCCCTACCATGTGCTGCTGGCCAGCCCCGAAGAGCAGGCCGAGATCCGCACCGGCTGTACCGGCGCCAGCTTCGGCTGTGTGGAATGCAAGAAGCGCTTCCTGAAGAACCTGGAGGCCTTCCTGGCTCCCCTGCAGGAACGCCGCGCCGCCCTGTCGGCCCGTCCCGGTGCCGTGGCCGAGATCCTGGCCGCCGGCAACGAACGCGCCCGCGCCTTCGCCTCCGCCACGCTGGCCGAAGTGCGCGCCAAGATGGGGCTGTAAACGCCTTGAAATGGGTAGGTATTGATTACGGCCTGGCCCGCACGGGCCTGGCCGCCACCGACCCGGAAGGCATCATGGCCTATCCGCTGACCACCATCCGCCTGGCCGACTACGCCAACCGCAAGGAATTCCTGGCGGCGCTGGCCGGGCGGATACTCGAGGAGCGCCCCGACGCCGTGGTCATGGGCCTGCCCCTGCTCACCGACGGTACCGAGAGCATGACCACCCGGCAGGTGCGCAACGTCACCGAGCGCCTCAAGCGCCGCGTGCCCCTGCCCTTCTATTTCATGTCCGAGCTGCTCAGCTCCGAGGCCGCCGAGCGCGAACTGCGCGAGGTGGGCCGCACGGGCCGCCGCTGCAAGGCCGTGCTGGACCAGCAGGCCGCCGTGCGCATCCTGGAGTCCTTTCTTTCCCTCAGCCCTGACCAGCGGAGGCCGGCATGAAGACCGTACTGCGCATCGTGGCTGTCCTTGTCCTGCTGGCGGCGGCCGCTGCCGGCTGGGCGGGGTACGAGGCCTGGACCTTCCTCAAGACGCCCCCGGCCACACCGGGGCAGGAAGCCTTCTTCGACGTGGAACCCGGCGCCAATGTGCGCCGTGTGGCCGACAAGCTGGAAGAACGCGGCCTCATCACCGATGCGCGCAAGTTCCTGCTGCTGGCCCGCTACAAAAAGTGGGACAGCCGCCTGCAGGCCGGCCGCTTTGCCCTCAATACGGGCTGGCTGCCGGAACAGGTGCTGGATACCCTGGTCAACGGCCAGCCGGTGCTGTTCCGCGTCACCGTGCCCGAAGGCCTGACCTGGTGGCAGACCGCCAAGGTGCTGGAAGAGGCCGGGCTGGTGCGCTTTGAGGATTTCCGGGCCATCATCACGGACCCGGCCTTTTTGCGCCACTACGGCATCCCCTTCGATTCGGCCGAGGGTTTCCTCATGCCGGACACCTATCTGCTCAAGAAGGCCGACGTGCCCGACAAGGCCCAGGCCCGTGCCGTGGCCGGCCGCATGGTGGACAACTTCTGGCGCAAGGGCGACGCCCTCTGGCCCGACGGCAAACGCCCCTCCCGCGACGAGCTGCGCCGTCTGGTGATCCTGGCTTCCGTCGTGGAGAAGGAGACCGCCTTTGCCGACGAGCGGCCGCGCGTGGCCGGCGTCTATGCCAACCGTTTGCGCATCAACATGGCGCTCCAGGCCGACCCCACGGTCATCTACGGGCTGGGGCCCAACTTTGACGGCAACCTGCGCCGCCGCCATCTGGACGACGCCAACAACATCTACAACACCTACCAGCGTCCCGGCCTGCCGCCCGGCCCCATCTGCTCGTTCGGCGCCAGCGCCCTGGCCGCGGCCATCACGCCCGAAGAGCACAAGTACCTCTATTTCGTGGCCATCACCGACGGCGGCCGCCACGCTTTTTCCACCAACCTCGACGATCATAACCGCGCCGTGCGACAGTACCTCAAGAACCGTCGCGCCCAGCGCCAGCAATAACAGGAAGGCAGGTCATGAAGTATTTGATCATGGAAGATTTTTCCGGCCAGCCCGTGCCCTTCATCTTTCCCCGCCGCGTGGACCACGCCGACATGCGCGACCAGCTCCCCTACGGGCAGGTCATCTCCGCCGGTGTGGTGGAACACGGCCCCGAGGGCTTCGTCTGCCACGGCGGCAACGCCGAACTCAATGTCAAAGCCCGGCCGGAGGAAGACGCGGCCATCATCACCGAGGCCCTGCGCGTCCGGTAAGGCCATATCCGCGAAGGACGGGGAAGGATCTTTGAGGGGGGAACCCCTCATCTCTGCTGTCGATGCCCGTAGCTTCCTGCGTCGCAACGGACACGGCCCTGCGGGCCGCCATCCGGTCGCTGCTAGCGCGAGAGGGGTTCCCCCCTCAAACTCCCCCTTCCCCAGCGCGCTTTCATCACAGGACATCCCTCCTCCAGCTCATGGGAGGGCATATCCCTGTCAAAAACAAACGCGCCCGCGAGAACTCCGTCTCGCGGGCGCGTTTTATTTTTTCCGGGGAAAATATCCTCCCCCTTCATCGGGGCGCCGGGAAGGCCTTCGTATACCGGCAGCGACGGGAGGAGGCCCTACCCGTTGCACGATGCAGAAAGCTGCGGGCATCGACAGCAAAATGAGGGGATTCCCCCAAAAAACATCACGCTCAGCGGTCAAAAAAGCCGCTGACCGTCCCTTCCAGCATCCCGGCCCCGCCAAAACCGTGGGCGTCCAGCACCTGCATGACCCGCGGCCGCAGGCCGTCAGGCAGCACGGCCGCCTGCAGGACAGGCTCCGGCGTCAGGCGCAGGCGAAAATCCCCCAGGCCGGGCAAGGCGGCCAGATCGGCCTCGGCAGCGGCCAGACGGGCCAGCAGGGCCGGTTCCGGGCTCATGCCGTAGGCCAGCCGGGTCAGCAGACAAGGCCGGGCGGCCTGCTGCGGGTCGTCCAGGCCCCAGGACGCGCCCAGATCGCGCAACTCCTGTTTGTGGAGCCCGGCCAGCGCCAGGGGCGAGAGTACGCCCGCCTCGCGCACGGCCCGCTGCCCAGGCCGGAAGGCGGTCAGATCGTCGGCATTGCTGCCGTCACAGAGGATGCGGCAACCGCCCGCGGCGGCCAGGGCGTCACGCAGACGGCGCATGAGGGCCCGCTTGCAGGCATAGCAGCGCTCCCGGCTGTTCACCGCCACTTCGGGCAGGGAAAGGGGATCGTGCCGCACTTCCAGCAGGGGCAGCCCTTGCGCCCGGGCCCAGCGCCGCGCCGCCTCGCTCTCGGCCTGCGGCACATGCGGCCCCGTGGCGTGCAGGGCCAGCACGTCGCAGCCCGCACGCCGCAGGGCGAAACAGAGGAAACGGCTGTCCAGCCCGCCGGAAAAGGCCACGGCCAGCGGCCAGTGCCGCAGCACGGGCAGCAGGGCCTGCCAGCGGGCTTCGGGAGCTACCACGTCAGGCGGACCTTGGCGCCCTTCTCGGCCATGACTTCCTTGCACTGGCGGATGGTGTACTGCCCGTAGTGCACGATGGAAGCGATGAGCGCCGCCGAGGCGCCGCCCTTGCTCACGGCATCGTACATATGTTCGGGCGCGCCCGCGCCGCCGGAAGCGATGACCGGGATGGACACGGCGTCCACGATGGCCCGGGTCAGGGTCAGTTCGTAGCCGTCACGGGTGCCGTCGGCGTCGATGGAGTTGACGCAGAGCTCGCCCGCGCCCAGTTCCTGGCATTGGCGCGCCCACTCGATGGCGTCGATGCCCATGCGACGGCGGCCGCCCTGGATGACGATCTCGTAGCCGGAGGGGATGCTCTCGCTCACGGGCACGCGCAGCACGTCCATGCCCACCACGATGGCCTGCGAGCCGAAAGCCGCCGCGCCGTCGGCCACCAGATCGGGATTGCGCACGGCCGCGGAGTTGATGGAGACCTTTTCGGCCCCGGCGTTGAGCACGGCGCGCATGTCGGCCACGGACGAGATGCCGCCGCCCACGCTGAAGGGGATGAAGATCTGCGAGGCCACGCGCTCCACCACGTCCAGGAAGATGCCGCGTTCCTCGGCCGAGGCCGTGATGTCGTAAAAGACGATCTCGTCCGCACCTTCTTCATAGTAGCGGCGGGCGCTCTCCACGGGGTCGCCGATGTCCACGTTGCCCTGGAACTTGATGCCCTTGGTCAGGCGGCCGGCGCGCACGTCCAGGCAGGGGATGACTCGTTTGCTAAGCATGGCGCACCTCGTCGCAGTAATCGTAGAAATTGCGCAGCACGGTCAGGCCGGGACGGCCGCTCTTTTCCAGATGGCACTGCACGGCCCACAGGCCGTCGCGGCCGTAGACCGAGCAGAACTCCTTCCCGTAGACCGTGGTGGCCATGACCAGCTCGGGCGCGGGCTCCACATAATAGCTGTGGACGAAATAGAATTCCGCACCGGGCTCGATGCCGTGCAGCAGACGGCCCGGACGCACCACATCGAGGCTGTTCCAGCCCATATGCGGCACGGGGGCGGGGCTGCCGTCCTCTTCCTTCATATGATCGGGGAAGCGCACGCAGCGGCCGGGCACGATGCCCAGGGTGCGCACGTCGTTCTCTTCGCTGTGCTCCAGCAGGATCTGGCAGCCCAGGCAGATGCCCAGCAGGGGCTGGCCTTCGGCCACGGCACGGCGCAGCACGCTGTCCAGACCGGCGGAGGTCAGGGCCTCCATGGCCTGCCCGGCGGCGCCCACACCGGGAAAGATGATGCCCTGGGCCTGCTCCAGTTCCGCAGGATCGGCGGTGATGCGGCAGGGGATGCCCAGATGTTCCAGCGCACGGCGCACGCTGGTCTGGTTGCCTGCCTTGTATTCGAGAATGGCGAGCATGAAGAAATCCTTTGCTGCACGGTGATGGGAAAGCCTGAAATATACGCGTTTCGCCCGGCACAGGCAATGTGCCCCCGGGGGACGCGCTGCGTGACCGGGCCGCAGCCCCGGCCCTGCGGGGCCGGAGGGCCGCCGCATAGCCAAATTTATCACTATTTTATACAAAATAGTGATTAAAATACCCTGAAAAATCACGCTTATTTTATTTTTATCTCTTTATTTTCAATAGGTTAATAAAAAAATAAAACGTGACAAAAATATCCATATCAGTTTACTCTGCTTTTACCCCGTCGCACAACCTGTGGAGGTGGTCCATGTTCTTTCCCGTTTCCGGTATCGAGTGTCACCCCCTGGTGCCCGTCCTGGCGGCCATGGGCATCTCATTCGTCACGTCCATGGGCGGCCTGTCGGGAGCCTTCCTGCTCCTGCCTTTCCAGATGAGCTTTCTGGGCTACACCAGCCCCGGCGTCAGCGCCACCAACCATCTTTTCAACGTGCTGGCCTGTCCCGGCGGCATCGTGCGCTATGCCCGCGAAGGGCGCCTGCTCTGGCCGCTGGCCCTGACCGTGGCCGTGGGCACCCTGCCCGGCATCGTGCTGGGCTCGCTGATCCGCGTCTACTGGCTGCCGGACGAGAGCCGTTTCAAGGTCTTTGCCGGTCTGCTGCTGCTCTGGATCTTCTGGCGCATGTTCCGCGACCTGCGCAGGCCCGCCGCGCCCGCCCGCAAGGGGGGCGGCATGGCCCGGATCCATGTGGAGCGCTGGGACCGGTCCCGCCTGGTCTTCACGTTCGGTGAGGCGCGGCACTCCGTCAGCTGCCCGCGCCTGGCGGCCCTCAGCCTGGGCATCGGTCTGGCGGGCGGCATCTACGGCATCGGCGGCGGCGCCATCCTTTCCCCCTTCCTGGTCAGCATCTTCGGCCTGCCCGTCCATGCCATCGCCGGGGCCCTGCTGCTGGGCACCTTCCTGGCCTCGCTGGCCGGAGTGCTGGGTTATGGCTTCCTGGGCCTGTTCTCCTCGCTGGACGGCATCGGCGCCGATCCCCTGCTGGGCCTGCTGCTGGGCCTGGGCGGACTCATGGGCAGCTATCTGGGGGCGCGCTGCCAGCGCTTCGTGCCCGCGCGCCGCATCAAGTGGGGGCTGGCCCTAATCCTGCTCTTCACGTCCCTGCGCTATCTGTGGCAGGGATTCTAGCGGCCCGTACCGCCCGGCCGGCACGCCGGTATGACGCACCGGGACAGGAGAAGTGCGTCCCGTAAGCCTCCGGCGCCCGTTTTCCCTTGCCCTGCCGCCTGAAAAAAGCCATCCTTCCGCAGTCGGGACATGGATGCCCCTGACCGGATGCCGTCGCCCTCCTCGGGGCACGCCCGGAAAGGAGGCCGCGTCCCGCCCTACCGGCAGGCGGGGGCGCCTTGCGCCCTTCTGTCCCCACAACGTGCCAGCCCGGGGAGGCCCCACCGGAGCCGTCCCCCATCGAAGGAACGTCATGAATCCCTCAGCTTCCCTGCCCATCGGCATCTTTGATTCCGGCATGGGCGGCCTGACCGTGCTCAAAGCCATCTCCGGCCGCCTGCCCGGCGAGAACCTGCTCTACCTTGGTGATACGGCCCGCCTGCCCTACGGCACCAAAAGCCGCGACACCATCATCCGCTACACGCTCAAGGCTGCGGGACGCCTGGTGGACGAAGGCGTCAAGATGCTGGTGGTGGCCTGCAACACCGCCACCTCCGCCGCCCTGCCGGAACTGCGCGAACACTTCGCGCCCCTGCCCGTCCTCGGGGTCGTGCGCCCCGGTGCCGAGGCCGCCGTGGCCGCCAGCCGCAACAAGCGCATCGTGGTCATCGCCACCGAAGCCACCATCGCCGGCGGCGCCTACCAGCAGGCCATCGCCTCCCTGTGCCCCGAGGCCCGCGTCCAGGGCAGGGCCTGCACCCTTTTCGTGCCCCTGGCCGAGGAGGGCTGGATGGACGGCCCCATCGTCGAGGGCATCGCCAGCCGCTATCTGGGCGACCTGTTCTCCCCGGGACGGCCCGACAGGCCCGACACCCTGGTGCTGGGCTGCACGCACTTCCCCCTGTTCCGCGAAGCCCTGCGCCATGTGGTAGGCGATGACGTGCGCATCGTGGATTCGGCCGAGACCGCCGCTGTGGCGGTGGAGAACCGCCTGCGCGAGCTGGGTCTGCTGCGCGGGGAAGACGCCCCGGGCTCCCACCGCTTCATGACCACGGACAACGTGCTGCGCTTCATCCGCACCGGCAGCCTTTTCCTGGGGCACCCGCTCAAAAGCGCCGAAGTCAGCCTGGTGGACCTTTCCTGACCATCCGCTGATGCGTCCCGGGGCCGCCTCGCCCGAAAGCGATGCGAAAAGTATGCCCGAAAAGGCTCTGATGCCCGGAAAACTTTGATATATGGGCATTTTCCATTGACACGGGCCAAGCCCATAACGTATGGATGCCCTGTCTGGCCTACAGATTGAAACCCGAAACTCTTTTTTTGGAGTATAACTATGACCAAAGCTGAGCTTGTTGAAAAGATCCATGCCAAGGCCGGCCTGCCCACCAAAGCCAAGGCCGAAGAAGCCCTCGACGCCGTCGTGGCTGCTCTGCGCGAAGCCCTCGCTTCCGGCGAATCCGTGACCTTCACCGGTTTCGGCAGCTTCAAGGTGGTTGAGCGCGCCGCCCGCAAGGGTCGCAATCCCCGCACCGGCAAGGAAATCACCATCCCTGCCAGCAAGGTTGCCAAGTTCACCCCCGGCAAGGGCCTGAAGGACGCCATCAAGTAGTATTTCGCTCAGCGGATCCGGCGGCGTCCTCTTCTGGAGGGCGCCGCTTTTTTTATGGTCCGCCGGGCTCTCCGGCAGCTTGCCCTTTGCGCTCCGGGCCCAAAAGTGCTATATGCTTCTGGCTGTTCTGACGGGCAGGCCCTGCGCCGTGGCCCGACAGCCCGCAGACGAAGCACCGCCCAAAGCCATGGGCCCTGCACGCAGGGTTGGCGCAGGAGGCGGCGCGGTCTGCTCCGCACGGAGGGGTGGCAGAGCGGTTGATTGCGGCGGTCTTGAAAACCGCTGAAGGTTCACGCCTTCCGGGGGTTCAAATCCCTCCCCCTCCGCCACGTGCTGACACTAGGGCGTTCTGCTTCCGGCAGGGCGCCCTTTTTTCATATCTCCCGGCCATGCCGGGAAAACCTTTCTTGCCGAAGATGGCCGGACGGCCGCGGTTCCCGCGGCCCTTCCCGGCCAAGGAGACGCTATGGAACACAAGACCCTTGTAGATGCTGTGGTCACAGCCGAATGGGAAATGTTCAGCAACGTGCAGAACGTGGGCGGCAAGGCCTCCTGCCAGATGGATCCCAAGACCTTCCGCATCATGCGTTCCAGCCAGATGGACAACTGGGACGACGAACTGCTGGGCAGCTATCTGGAAGACCTGCTGAACGCCCGTCTGGAAGGGCGTAACCTGGTCACGGAAAAATACGCCCGCATGATGGAATCCACCTTCCCCGAGGAGTACGCCCAGCTGGCCGACAGCCTGCCGCCGCTGGACCCCGAAGCCATGGCCCAGGTGGACGACATCGTGGCCGCTCATGTGTCCTGGAAGGAAGACCTCGACAGCCGCTTCCCCTCGCTGGCCGACAGGGGCCGCCCCCTGCGCAGCCGTGACGACCGTCCGGGCTGGGTCTCCATGGAGACCTACCTGCGCGCGGAACTGCGCACCTATTCCCCCAAGACCATCGCCCTCTATCATCGGGCCACCATGGAACGTCTGCGCAAGGGCGAAAGCGAAGCCGAACAGAACCTGCTCCATCAGGTGCAGCAGTACGGCTTTGAGGACATCGAGAGCGCGGAAAAGCATTTCAGCGCCCGTCGCTGAGGCCACCGACAGCGCCTGGCGTCGCCCCGCCGGGAGCCGTCCCGACGATGCGCTTTCGGCAGGGGCACTGCCGCTCTTGAAAAGGCTGCGCCTTCAAAGCCCCGGGAGGAACAGGCTCCGGCCTCCCCCCTGGGGATGGGCATCTGCCCGGCGAACCTCTTGGACTTGCCGGGGCTCGCCATGAGGGCTGAAAATCAAAAGAGCCACCCGCAGGGGTGGCTCTTTTGATTTGTATGACCGGCACAGGAACAGAGGCCGCAAAAACGAAAAGGGATGCTTCCGAAGAAGCATCCCTTTCCTCTCTTTTCGGGGAAAAAACGGACGGCGGCTAGGCGTTGGCAGCCTTGAGCATTTCTTCCACCATGGCAAGGCTGGTCGCGTTCCGGGCATCCATGCCGCACAGACCGCGCACAGCCAGCATCAGCAGGGTAATGGGCATGCGCACTTCAGCTTTGCCGTTATGGATGATGCAGGTCTGGTCCTGCACCTTCAGGCGATAAGCCCGGCGGCTGTGTTCTTCCGCCCCGGTGCGCATGATGTAGTAGATCTGGTCCTTGTTCTCCGTCACATACAGCTTCTGGCGGCACAGCACGCCATGCTCCTCGTCATACCAGGAACACTCGGAGGAAAGGCTTCCACGAAAGCGCATGTCCTCGCCATTATCGTGCTTGAGGCTGATATTTTCCAGCGTATCCTGCATGGCACCCTCCCCTTGAGCTGCAGCGTGACGGCAGCCACAGCGACAAAGCAGCAAGGCCAGCACGACACCGGCTGACCCTAGCATCGCAAGAAAAGCTTTGTCAATCCCGCCTCCCGGCGGCTCCAGCCCGTCATTTGCGGGGATCGGGCAGCTCCATGCCCAGGAAGCGGGCATAGCAGCGGGCCACGGCCGATTCGGGATCCATGAGCCCCAGACTGGCCCCGGAAGGCGCGGGGACCTCTTCCTTCGGACGCCCGGCGGAGCGCTCCAGCACCGGGCTGGGCGCATCCAGATCCTGATGGTCCAGCATCAGGGAGACCTTCACCGCCGTGAAGAAATCCTCCTGCAGGAACTCATTGACCCGGCGCACGATCTCCGGCCCCATATAATAGAGCTCCTGCAGCAGCACGGCGTCTTCGGCGCCGATGAGCAGCTTGTCGTCATGGTGGCCCAGCGGACGGGCCAATGGCGCCAGATCCGGCCCCAGCACGGCATCCCAGCTGCGCCACAAGCGGCTCAGCTTCGCCTGCTCCGGGGACGCGCCCAGAGAGATGAAGACCTTTTCCAGCACGCTCCCTGTCCGTGCCGGGCCGTGCCATTCCTCGAAGCGGGCCTCGTGCCCGGGTTCGGTGCTGCGCCGCCGCGTGATCCACGTCCGCGGGCGCGGGGCCTCCGCTGCGTCGGCCTGTGCCTTCTTTGCTGTCCGGCGTTTCCTTCCGCCCGTATCCGTCGGCGGCGGCAGCACGACCAGCGAGTCTTTGCGCCGTGCCGCCCGGTCTTCCTCCGCTTCCAGCCCGGCATCGAAACGGGCCTGCATGTCCGCGGCCCACTGCCGGAACGCGGCCTCACGCCGCCCCATGCCTGTCCCGGAAGACGGTGCAGGACGAGGAGCCCCGGCCACAGGGGACGCTGCGGGCCGGACAGTCCCGTTTGCCTCCCCTTCTGCGCGGTGTCCGGCAGATGCGGAAGAAACAGCCCCCGGTACGGGAGCAGGGCTTCCCTCCGGCATACGCGCATCGCCGGGTGCGGCTGGTGACGCTCCTCCCTTCTCTCCGGCCAGCGGCACGGAAGCGTTCCCGCTGCCGGCTACCGGCGCTGCTGTCGTGCCGCCCCCACGGCGGCGCCTGGGTGAGCTTTTGCCCTCTGCAGGTGTGGCTTCGGGGGCGGGAGCAACAGGAGCCGCCGCAGCAAAGGGGGCCGCTGCCGGTACGGGCTCAGGAAAAGAAGCGGCCGGGACCGTCTCCGTACCACGGGCAGCCGTCCGGGCGGACGACGCTTCCCTATCCGGAGGAGCGGGAAAATCATCCCAGTCATCGTCCCCGGGCAGCACCACCAGACCGCCGCCCGATGACGACAGGCCGTATTCCGCAGCCAGACGATCCGCTTCGGCAGCCAGTGCCGCCGCATCCATGGGACGTTCCGCAGGCTGTCGCTCCGGTACCAACGCTGTGGTCGGACCGGCTTCCCCCGCGGATGCGGGAGTGGTCGCAACAGCCTTCTTGCGACCGCGCCCGCCGGAAGTGGAGGCACGCCCGGCACGGGAGACGGCTCTCCGCCCTGCGGCAGGCTGGGGCAGCCCCGCATCAGGCACAGCGGCCTCCGCATCAGCTGCATGCCGGACAGCGAAAGATCCCTCTGACGGTGGGGCCATCTGTGCGACAGCCTCGGCCACGGGAACCGGCCCGTCCTCGGCCACAGGCGCAGCCTTCGGACTGCCCGCACGACGACGTTTGGGGGAGCTTTTTGCCGCCGCAGGTGTGGCTTCGGGGGCGGGGGCAACAGGAGCCGCCGCAGCGAAGGGCGCCGCTGACGGTACGGATTCAGGAAAAGCAACGGCCGGGACCGTCTCCGTACCACGGGCCGCCGTCCGGGCGGACGACGCTTCCCTATCCGGAGGAGCGGGAAAATCATCCCAGTCGTCCCCGGGCAGCACCACCAGACCGCCGCCCGATGACGACAGGCCGTATTCCGCAGCCAGACGATCCGCTTCGGCAGCCAGTGCCGCCGCATCCATGGGACGTTCCGCAGGCTGTTGTTCCGGTACCGGCGCTGTGGTCGGACCGGCTTCCCCCGCGGATGCGGGAGCGGTCGCAGCAGCCTTCTTGCGGCCGCGCCCACCGGAAGTGGGGGCACGCCCGGCACGGGAGACGGCTCTACGCCGTGCGCCGGAGTGAGGCTGATCCTCTCCCGGTACGGATGCTGCCGCCTCCACAGCGGACTGGCCAGCAGAAGGCTTCACTACCGGTGGTGAAGCCTCCTGTGCGACAGACCCGAACGCGGGAGCCGGCTCGGTAGCGGGAACTGCCCCGGTATCGGTCACCGGCGCGGCCTTCGTGCCGCTCGCACGACGACGCCGGGCAGTCGTCTTTTTCGGAGGGATGGCAGGTCCCGGCGGTACCGTGGCCGCGGCCGTGTCGGCGGGCGGGATCACCGGAGGGATTTCCGGGAGCGCGGCTTTGGTGGCGGCAACGCCCTGCGATGCATCTTCCTGTAGGACGGCGTCCGCCGCTTCCCGGGGAGCCCTGTCCGGCGCAGATCTCTTTTTCCGCCCGCCGTTCCGCTCGCGGGAAGACGCCGAGCCTGCCGCCTGCCGTTCCTCAAGGCCATCCGCCGATGCCTTTTCGGCCGGCGGTTCTCCCTGCGTCGCCTTTTTCCCCTTCCCGGCCGTCTTTTCCGAGCGCGCCGGAGACGGCTCAAGACCACAGGCCTCCAGCAACGAGAGGGCCGTGGCCGTGATGACGGTCACCCGCTTGCGCGACAACCGTCTTTTTGTCTCCTCCCCGGCAGCGGAAGGCCGGTCGGGGGCAGCATCGGAAGGTGAGGACATGGAACTCCTTGACTATATCCAGATAGGCTGATATTTGCATCAAGCAAATTTGATACATAGATCGCAGGCGCGCCCGGCGCGCCGTACAGGGGCACGCATGGCACTGGTATATTTCAAGGCACTTTCAGACGAGACCCGTCTGCGACTGGTGCATATCTTGCTGCATTACGAACTCTCGGTCAACGAGCTGGTGCGCATCCTCGGCATGGGGCAGTCCCGCGTCTCGCGCCACCTCAAGATCCTGACCGAAGCGGGCCTGCTGACCTCGCGCCGGGACGGCCTGTGGGTCTTCTATGCCGCCACGCGCTGCGGCGAGGCCAGCGACTTTTTGCAGGCCATGGGGCCCTTTTTGCATACGGACACGGCCATGCGCGAGGATCTGGCCATGGCGGCCCAGATCCTGGAGGAACGCGCCCTCAAGACGCGCCAGTTCTTCAACGCCATCGCCGAGGACTGGGACGAGCTCAACCGCGAAGTGCTGGAAGATTTCGACCTGCCCGCCGCCGTGCTGGCCGCCGTGCCCGAGGGCTGCCGCGTGGCCGTGGACCTGGGCTGCGGCACCGGCGCGGTGCTGGAGCGCCTGCTGCCCGCCAGCCGGAGCCTCATCGGCGTGGACGGCTCGGCCCGCATGCTGGAGATGTGCCGCCGCCGCTTCAACCCCGTGGATCTGGCCAACGAGAACCGCATCTCCCTGCGCATCGGCGAGCTGGATCACCTGCCCCTGCGTGACCAGGAAGCGGACTTCGCCTGCATCAACCTTGTCCTGCACCACCTGTCCGACCCCGGCGAGGGCCTGCGCGAGATCCGCCGCAGCCTGACCACGGGCGGGCACCTGTTCGTGGCCGATTTCCTCCAGCACCACGACGAGACCATGCGCAGCCGCTACGGCGACCGCTGGCTGGGCTTCGACGAAGAGCGCCTGCAGGAACGCCTGCGCCAGGCCGGTTTCGAAGTCCTGTCCTGTACGCGGCAGGCCGTGGGCCGCGGCCTGTTTCTGCTGCTGGTGCAGGCACGCGCCTGTTAGGGATATTTTCGGGGGGAAGGCCCCCCGTGCCCCATCTTCCCCCAAACGTGCTCCATTCAGGAAAGCCTGCCCCCGATGGGGAGCGGCGCACCTGTCCCGGGGGGATATGGCCCGGAAAAGGCACACAAGATTTCCCGCGCGGCCTTACCGAAGGCTGCGCACCATCCCCGAACAGGGGACAACGACCATGCCGCAGACCGCCCTTTTGTGGAGCGGCCCAACATACTTCCTCAAGGAGAATGGAACGATGACCAAAGCCCTGGACCTTTCCCTGGCCTACAAAGTGGCCGACATGGCCCTGGCCGATTTCGGCAAGAAGGAAATGCAGCTCTCCGAGCGCGAGATGCCCGGCCTCATGGAGTGCATCCGCAAGTACGGTGACCAGAAGCCCCTCAAGGGCCTGCGCGTGACCGGCTCCCTGCACATGACCATCCAGACCGCCATGCTCATCAAGACCCTGCACGCCCTGGGCGCGGACATCCGCTGGGCCTCGTGCAACATCTTCTCCACCCAGGACCACGCCGCTGCCGCCATCGCCGAGCAGGGCATGGCCAAGGTCTTCGCCTGGAAGGGCGAGAGCCTGGAAGATTACTGGTGGTGCACCGAAATGGCCCTGACCTGGCCTGACGGCAAGGGGCCCGACCTGATCGTGGACGACGGCGGCGACGCCACCCTGATGATCCACAAGGGCGTGGAAGTGGAAAACGATCCCTCCCTGCTGGAAAAGACCTACGACAACAAGGAATTCCAGATCATCATGGATCGTCTGGCCCTGCGCTACAAGGAAGATTCCAACCACTGGCATGAAGTGGCCGCCAAGGTGAAGGGCGTCTCCGAAGAGACCACCACCGGCGTGCACCGCCTCTACCAGCTGGAAGCCGAAGGCAAGCTGCTCTTCCCGGCCATCAACGTCAACGACTCCGTGACCAAGTCTAAGTTCGACAACCTCTACGGCTGCCGTGAGTCCCTGGCCGACGGCATCAAGCGCGCCACCGACGTCATGGTGGCCGGCAAGGTCGTGGTCGTGGTGGGCTACGGCGACGTGGGCAAGGGCTGCGCCCAGTCCATGCGCGGCTTCGGCGCCCGCGTGCTGGTGACCGAGATCGACCCCATCTGCGCCCTGCAGGCCGCCATGGAAGGCTTTGAAGTCACCACCATGGAAGACGCCCTGGCCGAAGGCGACATCTACGTCACCTGCACCGGCAACCTGCGCGTCATCACCGGCGAACACATGGAAGGCATGAAGGACGAAGCCATCGTCTGCAACATCGGTCACTTCGACAACGAGATCGACATGCACTACCTGGAGTCCACCCCCGGCATCACCAAGCTGAACATCAAGCCCCAGGTGGACAAGTGGACCCTCAAGTCCGGCCGCAGCATCATCGTGCTGGCCGAAGGCCGCCTGGTGAACCTGGGCTGCGCCACCGGCCACGCCAGCTTCGTCATGTCCAACAGCTTCACCAACCAGACCCTGGCCCAGATCAAGCTGGCCAAGGGCGACCTGGAAAAGAAGGTCTACACCCTGCCCAAGGAACTGGACGAAGAAGTGGCCCGCCTGCACCTGGCCCGTCTGGGCGTCAAGCTGACCACCCTGACCCAGGAACAGGCCGACTACATCGGCGTGAAGGTCGAAGGCCCCTACAAGCCCGACCACTACCGCTACTAGGCCGCAGCGGGCCGTCGTCTTTGCCCGGGCCTCGCACCGGGACACGGACGGCAAGCAAAAATAAAAAAGGAGAGGCTCCTCAAGGAGCCTCTCCTTTTTGAAATAAAACGCGCCGGGAAGGGACGGGGCCGAAGGAGGCCGCACGCTCCCCGTTGCGATGGAAGCGATCACGGCAGCGGGAGCAGCCGCCTTTGAGGGAGGAGGAACTCCTTCGCTCAAAAATGCCGGTGCCTCAGGCCGTGTTGCTTAGGCCCTGGGCTTGCCATCCTCCACGACCACATCGGCGTCGGTCACGTCGTCCTTGCGGGGCGCGGCCGTATTCTTGGGCGCTTCGCCCAGGTCTTCGGGGTCCACGTCCACGATGTCCTCGGCAGGCGCGTCGCCCTTCTTTTCCCCGGCTTCGAGGGCCGCGGCATCGGCGGCGGCTTCCTCAGGCGTGTAGGCGGGGCCGGGCGGCAGGGCATAGCCGCCACCATCCACGGCCTGCAAGGGTTCGATGCCCCGGTTGAGGGGGATGCTGCCCTTGCTCACCAGCACGATGCCGGTCTTTTCCAGCACCTCGCGCCGGTAGGCGTATTCCTGCTCCATGCGGCGGTGGCGGTAGATGAGCAGCAGGCGCCCCAGATAACAGGCCGCCAGCAGGGCCGCGATGCTGCCCGCGATCCACGGGATGTAGGGCTTGAGTGCGGCACCAAAGGCCACCACGGCCGAGAACATGCCGTCCACGAAGACCAGGGCCGCGGCCAGCAGCAATATGCCCAGCAGGATGACCACAGTGGGCGCGTGTTGCACACAGGCGTAGAAATAGCGCAGCCGCTTGGGCACCATGCGTTCCGAGCCGGGCTTGCCGGGCTGGCGCTCCCGCTCCAGGGTGTTGGAGACCCAGAGGCCGGAAAGATGCACGATGAGCAGCAGCGCCACCGGAGCGGCCACAGCGCCGATGGCCCAGCCCAGGATGGGGAACTGGGCTTCGGGCGGGCCTCCGGCCAGCGACGGCTTGGCGTGCATGATGCCATAAAAGAAGGCGATACCGCCGATGATCAGCTCAAGGAAGAAGATCGCGATGAGCAGATAGATGATGGTGTCGCGATTCTCGCCCTTGTACCAGTGACGGATGGCCTCGTCCCTGCCGGCGTCGGCAGCGGCTCCGGTCTTGCCAGCGGCGGCACCGGCGGCTTTCTTGCCGGTCCCGGCGGCGCTGTTGCGCATTTCGGAAGCGTTGCTGGACGCAAAGGTGGATTCGTTATTTTTCATGTTCCCGAACATAGCCGGGCGGGGCAGCGGAGGCAAGAGCAAACCCTTGCCCCGGAAGCGCTTCTGGCTTAGTCTGCGCCAACAGGAGGACAGCATGCATATTCTCGTTACCGGAGCCGCGGGCTTCATCGGCTATCATCTCTGTGACCGTTTGCTGGCCCAGGGCCACACCGTGGTTGGCCTGGACAACCTCAACGACTACTACGACGTCCAGCTCAAGAAAGACCGTCTGGCTCAGCTGGAAGGCCGTCCCGGTTTCCGCTTCGTGCTGCAGGACATGGCCGAACGCGAAGCCATGAGCGCCCTGTTCGCGGCCGAAAAGTTCACCCATGTCATCAACATGGCGGCCCAGGCCGGTGTGCGCTACAGCCTCATCAATCCCATGGCCTATGTGGATTCCAACCTGGTGGGCTTTGCCAACCTGCTGGAAGGCTGCCGCCACAACGGCGTGCAGCACTTCGTCTTCGCGTCCTCCTCGTCGGTCTACGGGCTCAACACCAGCCAGCCCTTCTCGGAACACAACAACGTGGACCATCCCGTGAGCCTGTACGCGGCCACCAAGAAGAGCAACGAGCTCATGGCCCACTCCTACAGCCATCTGTACGGCCTGCCCTGCACGGGCCTGCGCTTCTTCACGGTCTACGGCCCCTGGGGCCGCCCGGACATGGCCCTGCAGCTCTTTGCCCACGCCATCATGAAGGACGAGCCCATCAAGGTGTTCAACGGCGGCCGCATGCGCCGCGACTTCACCTATATCGACGACATCGTGGAAGGCGTGGTGCGCCTGCTGCCCCTGGCGCCCAAGCCCGACCCGCAGTGGGATGCCGCCACCCCCGACCCGGCCACCAGTTCCGCGCCGTGGCGCATCTACAATATCGGCAACAACCAGACCGTGGAACTCAACGATTTCATCGCCGCCCTCGAAGAGGCGCTGGGCAAGAAGGCCATCCGTGACCTGCTGCCCATGCAGCCCGGCGATGTGGAAGCCACCTGGGCCAACATCGACGCTCTGTCGCAGGCCACGGGCTTTGCGCCCGTGACGCCCCTCAAGACCGGCATCGAGCGCTTTGTGGCCTGGTTCAAGGAATATTATTACGCATGAGTGACATCATCCTGCCCGCCCCTACCCCGGAACGCCCGGAGATCCTGGCCCCGGCCGGTGACGCCCAGTGCTTCACCGCGGCCCTGGCCGCCGGCGCCGACGCCGTGTACCTGGGCCTGAAGCACTTCTCGGCCCGTATGCAGGCCGAGAACTTCGGCCTTACCGACCTTTCGCGCCTCACCGACCTGGCCCACGAGGAACAGGCCCGCGTCTATGTGGCCATGAACGTGCTGGTCAAGCCGCAGGAGACCGCGGCGGCCTACCGTCTCATCCATCGTCTGGCCCGGCAGGTGCGCCCCGACGGCATCATCGTGCAGGATCTGGCCATGCTGGATCTGGCGCGGCAGGCCGGTTTCGAGGGCGAGATCAACCTCTCCACCCTGGCCAACATCACGCACCCGCAGGGCCTGCAGACCGCCAAGGACCTGGGCGCCAGCCGCGTCATCCTGCCGCGCGAGCTCTCCATCGACGAGATCCGCGCCATGGGCGAGGCCTGTCCCGAAGGGCTGGATCTGGAATGCTTCGTCCACGGCGCGCTGTGCTACTGCGTGTCGGGGCGCTGCTACTGGTCCAGCTACATGGGCGGCAAGAGCGGCCTGCGCGGCCGCTGCGTGCAGCCCTGCCGCCGCGTCTACCGTCAGGGCGGCGCCGCTGCCGCAGCCATGGCCAAACAGGCCGAACAGCAGGCCCGCGAACAGGGCCGCAACGGTCGTGACGGCGGCCGCGACATGCGCCGTCCCCGGCCCCAGCGCAGCAATCCCGGCAAGGGACGCGACGGCCGCTTCTTCTCCTGTCTTGACCTTTCGCTGGACGTGCTGGCCAAGACCCTGCTGCACATCCCGCATCTGGTCTCGTGGAAGATCGAAGGCCGCAAGAAAGGCCCGCACTACGTCTATCACGTGGTCACGGCCTATCGCATGCTGCGCGACAATCCCGGCGACCCGCAGGCCCGCAAGGACGCCGAGGCCATCCTCGAGATGGCGCTGGGCCGTCCCGGCAGCCGTGCCCGCTTCCTGCCGCACAAGGACAACCTCATCCCCACCGACCCGTCGGGGCAGACCAGCTCCGGCCTGCTGGCGGGCAAGATCAATGTGACGCCCGAAGGCCAGGTGCTGCTCAAGCCCCATTTCGAGCTGCTGCCGCAGGACTATCTGCGCGTGGGCGTGGAAGACGAACGCTGGCACGCCACCCTGCCCGTGACGCGCCGCACGCCCAAGGCGGGCACCCTGATGCTGCGCCTGCCCAAGCACAAGACGCCCAAGGCGGGCACGCCGGTCTTCCTCATCGACCGCCGCGAGCCCGAGCTGATGCAGATCCTCAGGGAGTGGCAGGCCCGGCTCGACCGCATGCCCACCCGGCCCAGCAAGGCCGTGGAGAGCGAGCCCCGTCTGCCCCGGCCCGTCAGGCCCGCGCCCCGGCCCGAGATGGTGGTGCGCGCCAGCATGCCGCAGGGCCGCGAGACCCGCGGCTGCCGCAGCCAGAACACCGGTCTGTGGCTCTCGCCGCGCACGGCCGAGATCTCGCGTACCATCGCTCCGCGCATCTGCTGGTGGCTGCCGCCCGTCATCTGGCCCGAAGAGGAAGAGGCCATCCGCCGCCGTCTGGCCCACTTGACCCGCGAAGGCGCGCGCCACTTCGTCTGCAACGCCCCCTGGCAGCGTGACCTGTTCCCGGCGGAACTGCTGGCCCGCATGAACGACGAGCCCGAGGATCCCAAGCACAGCGATGCCCTCGACCTGCTGGCCGGGCCCTTCTGCAACGTGGCCAATGCCGCCGCGCTGGGCGTGCTGGCCGACATGGGCTTCAAGGGCGCGTACATCAGCCCCGAACTGCCCGCCGACGACATCCTGGCCCTGCCCCGCCAGAGCCCGCTGCCGCTGGGCATGGTGCTGGGCGGCTTCTGGCCCGTGGGCATCAGCCGCTTCGGCCTGCTGGGCATCAAGCCCAACGAGCCGTTCATGAGCCCCAAGGGCGAGGTCTTCTGGGCCCGCCAGTACGGCGGCAATGTCTGGCTCTATCCCGGCTGGCCCCTGGATCTCACCGCCAAGCGGCAGGAGCTCCAGCAGGCAGGCTACAGCTTCTTCGCCCGCCTGGAAGAGAACCCGCCCTCCAGTCTGCCCGAGATGCGGCGCCAAGGCCTGTTCAACTGGGACGGCGCCCTGCTGTAACATATCAAAATAAACGGAAAAACGGGGGAGGGAGCCCCTTTATCCTTGCTATCGATGCCCGTCGCCAACGGGCACGGCCTGCGGCCGCCTTCGGTCGCTGCTGGCGGCAAAAAGGGGGTCCCTCCCCCGTACCCCCTTCTTCCCCAAACCCCGCACACAGGAAAGGCAAACGGCATTGCCCACGGGGATACCGTCTGTGCCCAAAAATATTCGATAATGCCAATGGAAATGGCTCCGGCACGTTTTCCGGTACTGTCTCCCGCGCAACCGTAAAGCATCACAGGGCCATGCCGCAGGCATGGCCCTGTTTTTTCATGTAACCGCCCTTTCAGGTGGGGAAGCTTTTCCATGTTTCGCGGAAATTCACCGGAAGGCAGTCCGCGAGCGCCATGTCCGTTGCAACAGGACGAACCGCGGCATCGCCCACAGCGCCCTCCTCCCCTCCAGCAAGCCGCCATCACCACCGTACGCCCATGAACGATACCGCCATCACGACCGCCCGTGCCCTCTTCCCCCGGGGCCTGCACCAGCCGCAGGACAGCTACCGTTTCGGCGCGGACGCCCTGCTGCTGGCGGCCTTCGCGGCGAAAAGCCTTGCCTCCCTGCCGGGAACGCCCCCCCGGAAGGTGGCGGAGCTTGGCAGCGGCTGCGGTGCGGCCCTGCTGGGCCTGTGCCTGTATCTCTCGTCCGGCACGGCGGAAATGCCGGAGCACTGCCATCAGGCAGACGCGCTGCCCCGCCAATGCCCCGGCACGCAGCCTTCAGAAGCACCATCCGCTGCCGCTGGCGGGCAGCCGGTGGGAGAAGGCCGCGGAGGACACAACGCCCCTCACCTGCACGCTCTGGGGCTGGAGCAGGACACGGCCTTATGCGCTGCGGCCACGGCAAACGCCCGCCTTCTGGGGCTGGAAGATGTGTGCCGCTTCCGGCAGGGCGACCTTGCCGACACGCATTTTTTGCGGGACTGCGGCGAAAATGCCTTCCATCTCGTCCTGGCCAACCCGCCCTATGCGCTGACGGGCAGCGGCCGACCCTCGGCCAATGCCCGGCGCGACGCCGCCCTGCGCGGCCCCGCCTCTCTGCACGACGGCCCGCACGCCCGCCAGCGGCGGCCCGCCCCCAAGCCTGGCGCGTCTGATCCGCTGGCCGTGTTCTGCCATGCGGCCCGGCGCCTGCTGCGCCATCACGGTCTGTTCTGCTGTATCTTCCCGGCGGAGGACCTGTCCCGCCTGCTCTCCACACTGGAGCGGGAGCGTCTGGGCTGCCGCCGCATCCTGCCCCTCTGCCCCCGCGCCGGAGAAGCCGCCAAACGGGTGCTGGTGCTGGCGCGCAAGGACGCTGCCGCCCAATGCCGGCTGGAAGCTCCCCTGCCCCTGCACGACGGACAGTGCTGGAGCCGCGGGGCCCTTGCCTTCTGCCCCTGGCTGGGCGCGGGCCACGAGGAAAAAAGATAGCGCCCTCCCATCCCTGAAAACAGGGAGCCACGACGGCCAGCGGCCCGGCGTCGCAATGGCAGCCACCCGGAAGTGCCTGCATCCCCCAAAGACGGTCCGAGCCCCTCACCGCAGCTGACAGGTGCGGTCGCGAGAATGCACCGCCCTTGCCTTGCGACCGGCTTTCCATAACAATATCGGTTTCCCCATCCTGACATCGCGGAGCCTGTCCATGAATTTCATCGCCGACCTGCACATCCATTCCCGCTTTTCCCGCGCCACCAGCAAACAGCTCTCGCCCCGGCATCTGGCTGCCTGGGCCCGCTGCAAGGGCATCAACGTGCTGGGCACCGGCGACTTCACCCATCCGCAATGGCGGGACGAGCTGCGCCAGCAGCTGGTACGCGACGAGGCCAGCGGCCTGTACCGCCTGTCCGGCCCGGCGGAGGAGCTGGACTTTTTGCAGGGGAAGACACCGCCGGATGCCGACGGGCCGCTCTTCCTGCTCCAGACCGAGATCAGCTCCATCTACAAGCGTCAGGGCAAGGTGCGCAAAGTCCACAACCTGATCTTCGTGCCCACGCTGGACGATGCCGACCGCCTTTCGCAGCGGCTGGAGCTGGTGGGCAACCTGCATTCCGACGGCCGTCCCATCCTGGGCCTGGACTCCCGCGACCTGCTGGAGATGACGCTGGATGTCTGCCCCGAGGCCGTGCTCATCCCGGCCCATGTCTGGACGCCGTGGTTCGCCCTGTTCGGCTCCAAGTCCGGTTTCGACCGGCTGGAGGACTGCTTCGACGACCTTTCCTCCCACATCTTCGCGCTGGAGACGGGCCTTTCCTCGGACCCGGGCATGAACCGCATGGTCAGCCAGCTGGACGGTTACGCGCTCATCTCCAATTCCGACGCCCACTCTGGGGCCAATCTGGGCCGCGAGGCCAACTTCTTTGCGGGCGCGCCCTCCTATGACGGCATCTTCGCCGCCCTGCGGGCCGCGGCCCGTCGCCTGCCGCCCGACCGGCAGCCCCAGGACTGCCGCTTCCTGGGCACCATGGAATTCTACCCCGAAGAGGGCAAATACCATCTGGACGGCCACCGGGCCTGCGGCGTGGTGCTGGAACCGCGCGAGGCCCTGGCCCTGGACAACATCTGCCCGGTCTGCGGCAAGCCCCTGACCATCGGCGTGCTGCACCGCGTCTGCGAGCTGGCCGACCGCGAAACGCCCGCCAGCCTGCTCCATGAGCCGGAGGCCCGGCCCCTGATCCCCCTGCCCGAGCTGGTGGGCGAGATCCTGGGCGTGGGCAGCGGCTCGCGCAAGGTGCAGGACAGGTACGCGGCCCTGCTGCGCGAGCTGGGGCCCGATCTGGACATCCTCTGCCGCATGGACGAGGAGCAGGTGCGCCGCCACTGGGAGCCGCTGGGCGAGGCCGTGGCCCGCATGCGCCGGGGCCAGGTCATCCGCAAGGGCGGCTATGACGGCGAATACGGCGTGGTGCGCGTCTTCAGCCCCGAAGAAGCCGCGGAATGGCAGGGGTCGACCCGCAGCCGCAGCCTGCTGGACGGTGCCGCGCCCCGCAAGCGCGGACGGCCCAAAAAGGGGGCGGACCCCGCCCCGCAGGCCCCGGAGCAGGAGACCGCCGCCACGGTGGCGGCCATCCGGGTGCGCCGCAAGAAGGACAGCGCCGCGCCTGCCGAAAGCGAACCCGAGCCCGCCACGCCCGACGGGCGCACGCTGGGCGGCTTTTCCCCGGCACAGGCCGAGGCCCTGACCGCCGGGCTGGAGACGGGCACGCCCGTGCTGGTGCTGGCCGGGCCCGGTGCGGGCAAGACGCGCGTGCTGGTGGGCCGTCTGCAATATCTGCTGGCCCATGACGTACCGGCCTCGCAGCTGCTGGCCGTGACCTTCACCCGACGCGCCGCGCAGGAGATGCGGCAACGCCTGCAGGCCCCGGCCGGAGACGGCGCTGTCCCCGCGGCCCTGCCCCGCTGCGATACCCTGCATGCCCTGGCCTGGAGCGTGGTGCAACGCGAGCTGCCCTCGGCGCTGCTCCTGCCCGAAGACGCGGCCAAGGCCCTGTTCGTGGATGCCGGGCACCCGGAGAGCCGCGAAGAACGGAAGACCCTGCGTCGCCTTTGGGAGCGTTTGCAGTGGTCTCGTGAACAGGGGCTGTCCGCCGACGAGCTCCCCGACGACCTGCGCGCCGCCGTGGCCGACTGGCAGGCCGCCCGTACCGTGCGCAGCCAGAGCCCGCTGCTGGATTACGCCGACCTGCTGGAATTCTTCCTTTTCCATCTGCGCGCCCGTCAGGGCGAGGACATCCGGCCCGATCTGGAGCACAGCCTGCTGCCGCCCGCCTGCCGGGCCCTGCTGGCTGCCGCCGTGACGGAACGGCACCATCCGGCCCAGACGTCTGCCCCTTCCCCCGCGACTTCCGCCGGGCCGGACACGACGCCCGAACATCATGAAGCCCCGCACAAAGGCCACGCCGTGCCGCGCCAGATGTCCCTGCTGGGCATGGTGGCCGCCACGGCAGCCCCCGCCCCGGTTCCTGCGCCCTCCCGCCGGGCTTCGGCCCTGCCCTGGCGGCATGTGCTGGTGGACGAGGTGCAGGACCTTTCCCCGGTGCAGCTGCGCCTGATCCGCGCCCTGTTGCCCGAGGACGGCAACGGCTTTTTCGGTATCGGCGACCCTGACCAGGCCATCTACGGCTTCCGTGGCGCCAGCGGCCAGAGCGAGGACAGCCTGCGCGCCCTCTGGCCCTCCCTGCGCGTCTGCCGTCTGGGCCAGAGCTACCGCGCCAGCCAAGGCGTGCTGGACATGGCCCAGAGCCTGCTGCAGGGCCGCGGGCATTGCGGGGCCCTGCAGGCCATGCGCCGGGAGCAGGCCCGCCTGCATCTTTTCTCCGCTCCCGACCAGCAGGCCGAGGCCCGCTGGATCGCGGGCCGCATCCGCCAGCTGCTGGGGGCCACGGCCCATACGCTCATGGACCAGATCGCGCAGGAAGACGAGCTGGCCGGGACCCTTTCTCCGGGCGACGTGGCCGTGCTGGTGCGCCTCAAGGCCCAGATACCGGTCATCCGCCGCGCGCTGGAGCAGGAGGGCATCCCCTGCGCCGCGCCCGCGCAGGAGGACTGCTGGCAAGATCCCCTTTGCGCCGCCGTGCTGCGTCTGGCCATCGCCCGCGGCCAGGGCGAGGCCCCTGTCCCTGTCAGCGACGACGCCGAGAGCGACGACCTGCTGCCCCTGCTGGAACAGGCGCTGGATCTGGCCCCGGACGCGCCCCTGCCCGATCCCCAGGCCCTGCAGGCCCGCCTTTCCGGGCACAGCCGCCTGCCCGCCCCGCTCTGGCAGGGCACGGCCTGGAAGCAGCTTTGCCGTGCATGGCAGGATTGCGGCCAGTGGGAGGCCCTTGTGCAGCAGCTGGGCCTGCAACATGAGGCGGAACTCATCCGCGCCCGCTCGGAACAGGTGCAGATCCTGACCCTGCACGCCTCCAAGGGTCTGGAATTCCAGGCCGTATTCCTGCCCGGACTGGAAGAGGGCCTGCTGCCCATGCGCCGGGATCTGCTGCTGGAAAACCCGGACGACGACATGTCGCCCGCCGCGCAGGCCGCCCGTCTGGAAGAAGAGCGCCGCCTGTTCTATGTGGGCCTGACCCGCGCCGCCCGCGCCCTGTATGTGAGCCACAGCGCCGGGCGCCGCCTCTTCGGCCGGGAACTGGCGCTGGAACCCTCCAGCTTCCTGCCGCTGGTGCGCGACTTCTGCCGCCAGAGTACCCTGGCCCGCCACACCAAGGCCGTGCGGGAACATCTGTCGCTGTTCTAGATGGAAAGGCTGTGTTGAGGGAGGGGGTCCCCCCTCCCTCAAACTCCCTCCCCCTTCCCCAGCGCGTGTCATTCGACAGTCATTCCCGCAGAACGATCCATCATCCTGTTTCCGTATGACCGTCATCCGTCCTGCCCTCACCGGGCAGGAAACAGCCGCCCTTGTCGCCCAACGGCGGGACCCGATGGAGCAGAGCAGCAAGCCTTGCGCGGTATCGTCCTTGCCGGACAACGACGGAGACCAGCCATGCCTCCAAAAGAAAAGTTTTAGGGAGGATGGGGGGAGTTTGAGGGGGGAAGGGAGACCCTTTTTCAAAAGGGGCCCCTTCCCCCCTCAAGCCGTCTCCATGCCATAAAAAACGGGCCGTTCCCCGCAGGGAACGGCCCGTTCGACATGTCAAAGGATGGCAACAAACTAGCTCGCGCCGCCGTCGCCCACCACGAAGGCGTGGGGGTACAGGGCACGCAGCACGCGCATCATCTCGTCGGCCTTGCGGGAGTCTTCCCACGGGCCCACCTGCACGTTCCAGAGGTTGTTGCTACCGAAGATCATGCGGCCCTTCTGGCCGCTGCGGGTAAGACGCTCGATGAGGCCCTGGGCGTTGTCCTTTTTGGAGAACGCGCCGATTTGGACGAAGAAGTTGCCGCGCACCACATCGCCGTCTTCCACCTGGGGCACGTCGCCCAGGCTCTGGATGCGCACCCGCGCCGTGCCCTTGCCGATAACGCCCAGCCGCTGGGCGGCTCCGCGCGAAAGGTCGATGACACGGTCGTCCACGAACGGCCCGCGATCATTGATGCGCAGGATGAGGGAACGGTGGTTCTCCAAATTGGTCACGCGCACTTCCGTGCCCAGGGGCAGGATCTTGTGCGCGGCGCTGATGTTGTACTGGTTGAAACGCTCGCCGCTGGCCGTCTTCTTGCCGTGGAAGCCGGGGCCGTACCAGGAGGCCACGCCCTCTTCCACGAAGCCGTGGGCCGACTTGAGCGGATAGTACGTCTTGCCGCGCACGGTATAGGGCTTGGAGCCCGGTACGCCGCCCTTGCGCCAGGAGGTGTCCCTGCTGCCGCAACCGGCCAGCAGCACGGCCGCCAGCAACAGGCAGGACAGGTTCACCAGCAGACGGGGGAAGGAAAACTGTCGCTCCGTCATCATCGTCCCTCTTCCTGCAGTTGTTCCAGCTGCCGCAACAGGGTCAGGCTCTCGGCATCCAGGCGCCCCATACGGGCGGCGCATTCCAGCATGCAGCGGGCCTCCTCGCTGCGACCGGCCTCCAGCAGGTCCCAGGCCGCCAGCATGTACAGGCGCTGGGGCCGGCTCCCGTACAGGGCGGAGAGCAGGTCGTCATACAGGTCGGCGAAGACCGCCCGGGCACGGGCCTCTTCCATGACCAGCCAGCGGGCCAGATGGGTGTTGTCCTCCTGCCCTTCCAGATAGCGCAGCAGCAGGAACAGACCATGCCGCAGCACATGCAGGATGCGCTGCAGCTCGCGCGCGGAGCTCTCGGCGGTCTGCTCGCCCAGCTGGCGCAAAGGATCGTAGAGCTCGGCCGTCACGCCCTGATGGCGTCCCAGCTGGGCCAGACGGTTGGCATAGTGCTGGCGCTGGAAGGCGTCCTCGCGCAGTTTGGCGCACTCGTGGAAGGCATAGCCCACGCACCAGTCGATGAGCGCCTCCACCGGCTGCTGGCTGACCAGGCCGTCGGGATGACGGCTGCCGGAATACTGCCAGAGCAGGATGGCGTCCTTATCCGGGGTCTGGGACTGGCTGTTGCGGAACAGGTGATGCGCCGTGTCCTTGAGGCGCCAGAACACGCCCTTGCGCATGGCCTCGCCCAGGAGGTCGCGGATGGACGAATAGGAAACGGCGCCTTCGTGATCGAAACGGCGGCGCTGCTCTTCCAGCCCCTCATAGACCTGGCAGTAGTCACGCACCAGGTCGCGCACTAAAAAGGCCTTGCGTTCCGGCGACCAGCGCCCGTTCACAGACCGGCCTCCTCCAGCAGGGCGCGGGCCACGGCCGCATCATAGAGCTTGAGGGGATCGGCATCGGCGTTGCGCTCCTCACGGTACAGGCGCGCCGCGTCTTCGATGACCTGCAGGTCCAGCCACTGGTGGCGGTCCCAGACCTCGGGATGGTCGGACTGCCAAAGGCGGAACTGCACGCCGCCGTCCTCACCGCGCCGCACGTACATGCGGGCCCTGTGGTCCGCGGCATTGGGGAAATAGTACAAACCACGCTCGTCTTTCATGCTTTTTTCCTTGCTGGGCCGCTCCCGGCGGCACTGTGAAATACTGCCCGAACCATAGCCGCTAATGTTTTTTTTGCCAAGGCGAGCACAGGGAGCGCTCCCGCACGGGACAGCGGAACGCTCTGCACAGGCTGCCCGGCAATGGACCGGTCCCGTGACTGCACCGTGTCTATCAGGGCGGCATAGCGTATATTTTTGGAGAAGTTGATATGACATTTTTTTCACATAGTTATCCGCACCATACAAACAACATGCCTGCGCAGCCCGCATTGTGTCTGTGCTGTGAAAAAGCGGTCAATCACAAGAAACAGCGGTTGTCATCGCCAAAGAAATACGCTAAAAGAAGCAGAACTGCATTGCAGCCCGCAGTGCCGGACGTCCAACAGCGTCTGCCGCTGCGCCTGCGATCCCCCGTCTGACTACGCCGGACAGGGAACAGCACCTGGGGCGGCACACATATGTGTGCAGGCCGCAAGACGAGGCCGCCCCGGCGGCGTTTTGTCGTGTGCGGTTCCGGGCTACTACGGCCCCAAGCGTCATGACGAAGGCACATCACGCGATGTGATACAACAAACCATGTGGAGGTATGGCAATGGCGAAACATGCAACCCCCCTGTTGGACCAGCTTGAAAGCGGCCCCTGGCCGAGCTTTGTGTCCGACATCAAACAGGAAGCCGCCGCCCGTGCGGCCAATCCGAAAGGGCTCGACTACCAGATTCCCGCTGATGCCCCTGAAGACCTGCTGGGCGTTCTGGAACTTTCCTACGAAGAAAAGGAAACCCACTGGAAGCACGGCGGTATCGTGGGCGTGTTCGGTTACGGTGGCGGCGTTATCGGCCGTTACTGCGACCAGCCCGAAAAATTCCCCGGCGTGGCCCACTTCCACACCATGCGTGTGGCCCAGCCCGCTGCCAAATACTACCACACCAAGTTCCTGCGTGACCTGTGCGACATCTGGGATCTGCGCGGTTCCGGTATGACCAACATGCACGGTTCCACCGGTGACATCGTGCTCCTGGGCACCCAGACCCCGCAGCTGGAAGAAATCTTCCACGACCTGACCCACAAGCTGAACGTCGACCTCGGTGGTTCCGGCTCCAACCTGCGTACCCCCGAAGCCTGCCTCGGTCAGTCCCGCTGCGAATATGCCTGCTACAACACCCAGGACATGTGCTACCAGCTGACCCAGGACTACCAGGACGAACTGCACCGTCCCGCCTTCCCCTACAAGTTCAAGTTCAAGTTCGACGGCTGCCCCAACGGCTGCGTGTGCGCCATGGCCCGTTCCGACTTCGCTGTGGTGGGTACCTGGAAGGACGACATCAAGATCGACCAGGATGCCGTGAAAGCCTACGTGGGCGGCGAATTCAAGCCCAACGCCGGTGCTCACGCCGGTCGTGACTGGGGCAAATTCGACATCCAGAAGGAAGTCATCGACCTCTGCCCCTCCAAGTGCATGAGCTGGGACGGCAACAAGCTGTCCATCAAGACCGCCGACTGCGTGCGCTGCATGCACTGCATCAACACCATGCCTCGCGCTCTGCACATCGGTGACGAACGCGGCGCCAGCATCCTCGTGGGTGCTAAGGCCCCCGTGGTGGACGGCGCCCAGATGGGTTCGCTGCTGGTGCCCTTCATCTCCTGTGAAGCTCCCTACGATGAAATCAAGGAAGTCATCGAAAAGATTTGGGACTGGTGGATGGAAGAAGGCAAGAACCGCGAACGCGTGGGCGAAACCATGAAGCGTCTTTCCTTCCAGAAGCTGCTCGAAGTCACCGACACCGAAGCCGCTCCTTACCACGTCACGGCTCCCCGCTCCAACCCGTACATCTTCTTCAAGGAAGAAGAAGTGCCCGGCGGCTGGACCCGCGACCTGGCTGAATTCCGCAAACGCCATCAACGCTAGTTTAAGGGGGAGAAGAACATGGCTTTTATTTCTTCCGGGTACAATCCCGCCAAACCGATGGAAGGCCGCATTACCGACATCGGCCCCCACAAGTACGACGAATACTTCCCGCCGGTCATCAAAAAGAATTTCGGCAAGTGGCTGTACCACGAAATTCTTGAGCCCGGCGTGCTGATGCACGTGGCCGAAGGTGGCGACAAGGTGTACACCGTCCGCGTGGGCGGCACCCGCACCATGTCCATCACCCACATCCGCGAACTGTGCGACATCGCCGACAAGTACTGCGGCGGTTACCTGCGCTGGACCACTCGTAACAACATCGAATTCATGGTGGAAGACGAAGAAACCATGAAGGCCCTGCGCGACGACCTGAACAGCCGCAAGTTCGACGGCGGTTCCTTCAAGTTCCCCGTGGGCGGCACCGGCGCTGGTATCAGCAACATGGTGCACACCCAGGGCTGGGTGCACTGCCACACCCCCGCCACCGACGCCTCCGGCCCGGTGAAGTGCGTGATGGACGCCATCTTTGATGACTTCAAGGACATGCGTCTGCCCGCTCCCGTGCGCATCGCCCTGGCCTGCTGCATCAACATGTGCGGCGCCGTGCACTGCTCCGACATCGGTCTGGTGGGTATCCACCGCAAACCGCCCATGATCGACCACGAATGGGCTGACCAGCTGTGCGAAATTCCTCTGGCCGTGGCCGCCTGCCCCACCGCTGCCGTTCGTCCCACCAAGGTTGAACACAACGGTCAGAAGGTGAACTCCATCGCCATCAAGGAAGACCGCTGCATGTACTGCGGTAACTGCTACACCATGTGCCCCGCCCTGCCCATCGCCGACCACGAAGGCGACGGTATCGCCATCATGGTGGGCGGCAAGGTGTCCAACCGCATCAGCATGCCCAAGTTCTCCAAGGTCGTCGTGGGTTACATCCCCAACGAACCTCCCCGTTGGCCCAGCCTGACCAAGACGGTGAAGCACATCGTCGAAGTCTACGCCGCCAACGCCAACAAGTACGAACGTCTGGGCGACTGGGCCGAGCGCATCGGTTGGGAAAGCTTCTTCAAGCTGACCGGCCTGCAGTTCACCCACCACCTGATCGACGACTTCCGCGATCCGGCTTACTACACCTGGCGTCAGAGCACCCAGTTCAAGTTCTAAGCCGAGCTTGAAAATACCCCGGCGGCGCTTTCCGGCGCCGCCGGGTTCAGGAGAAAAAAAATGGCTGACGAAAAAGACGTTGTTGTCGAGTTCCTGAAGAGCAAGTCCTCCTCCAAGTCCAAGTTCTACTTCAAGGACTTCACGGACCTGTTCCCCGAAAAGGGCCCCCGCGAAGTGAAGAAGATCCTCACCAAGCTGGTGAACGAAGAAGTTCTGGAATTCTGGTCTTCCGGCTCCACCACCATGTACGGCCTGAAGGGCGCTGGCAAGCAGGCCCACACCGAAGGCGAAGACTAGTCTTTTTGCCTTCGGCTTTTGAACGCCCCGACTGCAACGTCTGTGCGTTTACAAAGGCCATTGGAGCTTCGACTCCTTTCTCAAGAAACGCCACAACCTCTGTTGTGGCGTTTCTTGTTTTTGTCCTTGTAAAAATTTTCCGGGGCCTGCGGCATCTCCAGCTTCCGGCAGCGTCCTTCCATCCCCGCTACACCCTCCCTACCGGCGCCTGTAGCCCCTCAACGCGGCCGTGCGCAGAATCGGCCGCATCCCCCTCCCCACTCTTCTTTCCAGCCTTCCTTACGACCGTTCCGGCATCACACGCCCCTTCTGCAGCATATCCTTACCCAGTCCACCGGAGCACCGGCCGCCTTTTTTGCCGGGACAGTACGCCTTACGCCCGCTATCGGGCGGCGAAGCTCCGCCCGGACAGAGAGACTCGTCCCTCACCTCTGGCCATGAAGGAGCGCCCCCACGACCACGGGACGGTATCGTCGCCGCTCCAACTATTTTTCGTTGAAAAAGCCTGCCGTCACCAGTAGTCTGGGGCTGCGACATGCCCAAAAGAGCCTGCCCACCACTATTTGGCCGGGCGCAAAGAGCACGAGAGCGCCTTACCGCTCCCATCAGCTCTGGATACAGCAGCCATCAGACGGAGAGACCATGCACGACCACCATCCAGCTTTTCCCCGCACCGGAGCCACAGCGGACCTGCCTGCCGGACCCCCGGCCCCCGAACAGGACATGGGGCAGACCCGGGCCCTGCTTCTGGAGATGGCCCGCTGCCAGTCGCTGGACCAGATCTTCCGTCTGGTGGCGGAGACCTTCGCCGCCCGGCAGGACGTGGCCCTGTGCCGCATCTGGCTGCTGGAACAGACCGAGCCGAGCCTCTGCGCCAGCTGCCGCCATTTCTACGATTGCCGCGACCATCGCCAGTGCCTGCGGCTGGCGGCCAGCACCGGGCGTTCCCGCGTGGACGGGCATGCCTGGACCGCTCTGGATGGCGAGCACAGCCGTTTTTCCCTGGGGCTGGGCAAGGTGGGGCTCATCGCCCAGTCAGGCACCGCCTATCATGTGGATGCCGTCCGCCCGGATATGGACTGGGTGACCTCGCCCGACTGGATACGCCGGGAAGGCATCCGCACCTTCCTGGGCCAGCCGCTGGTGCACCGCGGCCGCGTGCTGGGGGTCTTCGCGGTCTTCAGCCGCGAAGTGCAGGATGCCCAGGCCATGGACCGCCTGCGCATGATCGCGGACTATCTGGCGGTCTCCATCGCCAATGCCCAGGCCTTTGAAGAGCTGACCCGCCTGAAGCGGCAGCTGGAGATCGAGAACGCCTACCTGAAGAACGATGCCCTTCCCCCGGCCGCCCTGGCGCTGACAGGGGACAGCCCCTGCATGCGCACGCTGAAGGAAAAGATCCGGCAGGTGGCTTGTACGGACGTGCCCGTCCTCATCACCGGCGAAGCCGGCAGCGGCAAGGAAGCCGTGGCCGCCGAGCTGCACCGGCAAAGTTTCGTGGCCGGCGGGCCGCTGGTGCGGGTCAACTGTGCCGCCATCGCGCCCGACAGCTTCGAAGACGAGTTCTTCGGCCATGCGGCCCGCATGGGCTTTCTGGAGGCCGCCTCGGGCGGGACGCTCTTCCTGGATACCGTGGACGAGCTCCCCCTGCCTCTGCAGGCCAGGCTCCTGCGCGTCCTGCAGGACAAGGAGTTCCACCGCGGCGGCGAGGACAGCGGACACCGGCTCAGCGTGCGCCTTGTGGCCGCCACCAGCCGCGACCTCTACGAGCTGGTGCGCGCGGGGCTTTTCCGCGAAGAGCTCTATTACCGCCTCAATGCCTTCCCCATCCGCATCGCTCCCCTGCGTGAGCGCCCGGAAGACATCCTGCCGCTGGCCCAGGCCTTTCTGGAACATGACCGGGCCCACCTGCAGCGGCCGGAACTGGCCTTTGCCGACGACGCTCCGGGACGCCTGCAGGCCTATGCCTGGCCCGGCAATGTCCGCGAACTGCAGGAATGCCTCCTGCGCGCGGCCGCAGGCAGCACGGACGGTCTCCTGCACCTGGAGGCCCTGCCGCCGTCCCCTCCCTCTGCCGCGCCCCGGCCCGTCCTGCCTGCCGACGACAACACCATCGTCTTTACCGAGGCGGAGATGCAGGCCCTGGAGCGGACCAATATCGCCAATGCCCTGCAACGGTGCCACGGCAAGATCTATGGTGAGGACGGGGCCGCGGCCCTGCTGGGCATCAGCCCCACCACGCTCTGCTCCCGCATCAAGAAGTTCGGCCTCCGCAAGCAGGACGCCTGATCCGGGCCGGAAGGCACGCCGCGCCGGGGAGCCCGGCCCGCGCCAGCCCTCACGGCCGCACGTCCTGCCATGCCCCACTCCAACACCGCAGGATGGCGGCGCATCTTCGCACGGTCCTGACCGTGCCGGAGCCCCGCGCCCTTTCCCCCTCCCCTTCTCAACGATTTTTCGTTAAAATAACACCACGAACATAAATTTTACTGTCTAAAAACGAAAATTCCTCTTTTTCTATTGCCAAGTGCAACGATTTTTTGTTACCAAGAAGCCATGCCGTGGCTGAAAAGGCCATCTTTACCCCCGAGGATGCGCCATTTTTCAGCATTTGGTAAAATATTCAACGATTTTTCGTTGAAATATGCACTCATGGAGGTATGGCAATGCCGAAACATGCGACTCCCCTGCTGGACCAGCTCGAAAGCGGCCCCTGGCCGAGCTTTGTGTCCGACATCAAACAGGAAGCCGCCGCCCGTGCGGCCAATCCCAAAGGACTCGACTATCAGATCCCCGCTGATGCCCCCGAAGACCTGCTGGGCGTCCTGGAACTTTCCTACGAAGAAAAGGAGACCCACTGGAAGCACGGCGGCATCGTGGGCGTGTTCGGTTACGGCGGCGGCGTCATCGGCCGTTACTGCGACCAGCCCGAAAAGTTCCCCGGCGTGGCCCACTTCCACACCATGCGTGTGGCCCAGCCCGCTGCCAAGTACTACAACACCAAATTCCTGCGCGACCTGTGCGACATCTGGGACCTGCGCGGTTCCGGCATCACCAACATGCACGGTTCCACCGGTGACATCGTGCTCCTGGGCACCCAGACCCCGCAGCTGGAAGAGATCTTCCACGATCTGACCCACAAGCTGCACAACGACCTCGGCGGTTCCGGCTCCAACCTGCGCACCCCAGAAGCCTGTCTCGGCCAGTCCCGCTGCGAATATGCCTGCTACAACACCCAGGACATGTGCTACCAGCTGACCCAGGACTACCAGGACGAACTGCACCGTCCCGCCTTCCCCTACAAGTTCAAGTTCAAGTTCGACGGCTGCCCCAACGGCTGCGTGTGCGCCATGGCCCGTTCCGACTTCGCTGTGGTGGGTACCTGGAAGGACGACATCAAGATCGACCAGGATGCCGTGAAAGCCTACGTGGGCGGCGAATTCAAGCCCAACGCCGGTGCTCACGCCGGTCGTGACTGGGGCAAGTTCGACATCCAGGCCGAAGTGGTGGACCGCTGCCCCTCCAAGTGCATGAGCTGGGACGGCAGCAAGCTGTCCATCAAGACCGCCGACTGCGTGCGCTGCATGCACTGCATCAACACCATGCCCCGCGCCCTGCACATCGGTGACGAACGCGGCGCCAGCATCCTGGTGGGCGCCAAGGCCCCCGTGGTGGACGGCGCCCAGATGGGTTCGCTGCTGGTGCCCTTCATCTCCTGTGAAGCGCCGTATACCGAGATCAAGGAAGTCATCGAAAAGATCTGGGACTGGTGGATGGAAGAAGGCAAGAACCGCGAACGCGTGGGCGAGACCATGAAGCGTCTTTCCTTCCAGAAGCTGCTCGAAGTCACCGACACCGAGGCCGCTCCGTACCACGTCACGGCTCCCCGCTCCAACCCGTACATCTTCTTCAAGGAAGAGGAAGTGCCCGGCGGCTGGAACCGCGACCTGGCCGAATTCCGCAAACGCCATCAACGCTAGTGTAAGGGAGAAAGACCATGGCTTTTATTTCTTCCGGCTACAATCCGGCCAAGCCCATGGAAGGGCGCATCACCGATATCGGTCCCCGCAAGTACGATGAGTTCTTCCCGCCGGTCATCAAAAAGAATTTCGGCAAGTGGCTGTACCACGAGATCCTCGAGCCCGGCGTGCTGATGCACGTGGCCGAGGGCGGCGACAAGGTGTACACCGTCCGCGTGGGCGGCACCCGCACCATGTCCATCACCCACATCCGCGAGCTGTGCGACATCGCCGACAAGTACTGCGGCGGCTACCTGCGCTGGACCACCCGCAGCAACATCGAGTTCATGGTGGAAGACGAAGACACCATGAAGGCCCTGCGCGACGAGCTCAACAGCCGCAAGTTCGACGGCGGCTCCTTCAAGTTCCCCGTGGGCGGCACCGGTGCCGGTGTCAGCAACATGGTGCACACCCAGGGCTGGGTGCACTGCCACACCCCCGCCACCGACGCTTCCGGCCCCGTGAAATGCGTCATGGACGCCATGTTCGAGGACTTCAAGAACATGCGCCTGCCCGCGCCCGTGCGCATCTCCCTGGCCTGCTGCATCAACATGTGCGGCGCCGTGCACTGCTCCGACATCGGCCTGGTGGGCATCCACCGCAAACCGCCCATGATCGACCACGAATGGGCCGACCAGCTGTGCGAGATCCCGCTGGCCGTGGCCGCCTGTCCCACCGCTGCCGTCCGTCCCACCAAGGTGGAACACAACGGTCAGAAGGTGAACTCCATCGCCATCAAGCAGGACCGCTGCATGTACTGCGGCAACTGCTACACCATGTGCCCCGCCCTGCCCATCGCCGACCACGAAGGCGACGGCATCGCCATCATGGTGGGCGGCAAGGTCTCCAACCGCATCAGCATGCCCAAGTTCTCCAAGGTGGTCGTGGGCTACATCCCCAACGAGCCGCCGCGCTGGCCCACCCTGACCAAGACGGTGAAGCACATCGTCGAAGTCTATGCCGCCAACGCCAACAAGTACGAACGTCTGGGCGACTGGGCCGAACGCATCGGCTGGGAAAGCTTCTTCAAGCTGACCGGCCTGAAGTTCACCCACCACCTGATCGACGACTTCCGCGACCCGGCGTACTACACCTGGCGCCAGAGCACCCAGTTCAAGTTCTAGGCCGGTCTTGAAAACGCCCCGGCGGCGCGCCGCAGTGTCGCCGGGGCCAGGAGAAAAAACATGGCTGACGAAAAAGACATCATCGTCGAATTCCTGAAGGGCAAGTCCGCTTCCAAGTCCAAATTCTACTTCAAGGACTTCACGGAGCTGTTCCCCGACAAGGGCCCCCGCGAAGTGAAGAAGATCCTCACCAAGCTGGTGAATGAGGAAGTGCTGGAATTCTGGTCTTCCGGTTCCACCACCATGTACGGCCTCAAGGGGGCCGGAAAGCAGGCCCACACCGAGGGCGAAGATTAAGCGACTGCCGGGCGGTCGTGCCTCCCGCACCGGCAACAGTCCGTCCCCACGCAGTCGGGACCGCAACGGACGCAAATATCATACGGTATGCCGCCAAATACCGTTCAGGAGCATGTGCTCTGCCTTACCCCACAGAAATGCCGCGAGCCATCGCGGCATTTCCGTTTTCCGCACGGATGCAACGCCTGTCCGGCGAAGGCAAGGGGCCCTGCCCCGCGTATCGTCCCCGGCGGTCTGCGGCGACAGCGCCCCCGGTGTTTCCCGTCCCGCTTTCCGGCGGCGGCAGGGATGGGCAAGGGCCTGCGCCAGTCCCTCCGCCTCCTGCCTGCGCCCGGGCAGCGCTTTTGTACTTGCCGGTCACCGGGCTGAGCGGCCCCCGTACGCGCGCAGGGAGAACGTTCCCTGTACCGGGCTGAGCGGTCCCTCCTCCCCATGCCGCCCCTCCTGCGCCCGCATCACATCCCGCCGGCTTGAATCCTCCGCCCGCCCCGCCTACACTGCGGCCATATGCCGCGACCTGCCGCCCCTCACAGCTTTCCGTGCGGGCATCAGGCGGCCGCGAGCCCTTCGGGATCGCGCACTTCCTGCGCGCCCGTTACGGAGGTCTGTCATGGGCGTCAGCTTTTCCCTCAATGACGAAGAACGGCAATGGCTCTCCCGGCTGGCCCGGGAAAGCATCACCACGGCCCTTGAGGGCCGGGAGGACGTCCCGCCGCCCCTGCCGTCCGCGCTGGCCGGAGGGACGCTGGCCCAGTCCCTGGGCTCCTTCGTGACCCTGAACAAGGACGGCGACCTGCGGGGCTGCATCGGCAACATGGTGGGCCGGGAGCCGCTCTGGCAGAACGTCTGGCGCATGGCCCGTGCCGCCGCCTTCGAGGATCCCCGCTTCCCTGCCCTGGATGCGGAGGAATGGCCGCACTGCCACCTGCACATCTCCGTGCTGGGCCCCCTGAGCCCCTGCCCGGACCCGGCGCGGATCGTCATCGGCCGTCACGGCCTGCTGCTGCGCCTGGGCATGCGCCAGGGCGTCTTCCTGCCGCAGGTGCCCGTGGAACAGGGCTGGGATCTGGGGCAATATCTGGAACATCTCTGCCGCAAGGCCGGTCTGCCCGCAGGCAGCTGGCGTGATCCGCAGGCCCTGCTCTTCTGGTTCGAAAGCCTGGTCTTCGAGGCCTGAACCAAAGAGCCCTGAGGAGGAAGTATCCCTGCCTGCCGCGCTGTCCGTGCCCCTCGCGGCAACAGGCGGAGGAGAAAATGGCCCGCTCACGCCAGCGCGAAGAGGCCCACCCCTCGCGCGCTTTCTCCAGAAAAGTGTCTCCACAAAGGACCGGAGGGACTGCCCTCTTGATTTTCTTCACGCCGGGGGCGGCATCCTGCCGCCGTGTCCGACAGCGGATGCCCCACGGCTGCGGCCTTCTCGAAGCCCGCGCGCCTCTATTCGTTTCCCCGGGCTATCGGCCCCACAGACGAAACGCCGCCTGAAACATCCCAGCCGCCATACGGGAAGGCTTGCAGTCCGCCGTCCGGAGCCCCGGACGAAAGTCCACAACAAAAGGGACGCTCCCTGTACGGGAGCGTCCCTTGTTCTTTTATCGGCTGTTTCCCGTCCCCTCGTTTCCAGCCTGCCGGAGCGACTGGGGAAAGATGGAGGCCGGAAGGGAAAGCCCCCTTTCTTGCGCCGGGCAAGGGGGGCTCCTTCGAGGATCTTTCTTCTACGACGTGGGCGGCACGATGGGATCGCCGTACATCTTCCAGGTCAGCGGGCGATAGATGGAGATCAGGGCCATGGCGAAGATGATGGCTACCTGGACCAGGCTGGCCCACAGTTCTTCCGGCAGGATACAGGAGCGCACGAAGCGCAAGGGCCAGTCCAGCCCCATGGGCGTGAGCCATTCGATGCAGCGGTCACCCACGGGCAGCCAGAAGAAGGTGCCCCAGAAACCGGCGCAGAAACTGATGATCCACTTGAAGGTGACCCAGGCGAATTTGAAAAAGCCCAGCGAGGTGAAGATGGAATAGAACAGGCCGGTGAGCACACAGCCGATGAGCCCGGGCATGACCACCCAGGAATCCACGATATAGCGGCAGTATTCCACCAGCTTCACGGTCGCCGGATCGTCCATGCCCAGTTTGAGGAAACCGAGGGCCTGCATGGAAAAGGCGCCGCCCGCCCAGGCCAGGGCCGCCAGCAGGTGCAGGGCCTTCATGCCCTTGATGATATGGTTGTCACGTGCGCTCACGCCCTTGCCGCGCGAGCCGTAATTCCTGACCCGTTCGCTGAACACCATGACATCCTCCCGCACGCCCCCTGCGGGGCCTGCTCTGCGACGCCCTTTCCCGGGGCAGCCGCTCTTTTGACGCTACCCAGCGGAGCCTGTTTTTTCAAGCCCCGCGGGATGGCTGCGAGGGACGCAGGCATCCCGCACGCTCCGGAGCCGTCCGTCCGCGTGCCATGCTCCCGGTCACAGGAAGCCCCATCTCTCCCTGCCGGGCCTTCGGGAAACGATCGGGCCGTATGGCAGGCCCCGGAAAGAAAAAGCCGCCCTGCGCCTCCATCAGGAACCGGGCGGCCTCCACGGCGCGGACAGCGCCCGGGAAACCCGTGGGACCAAGGCCCGTCCGCCTTCGTTACAATTCCAGCAAGGCCCGCCAGCGGGGCAGCTCGGGCTGCAATTCCAGATAGTCGTCCGGCAGGGCGGGCGGCGCGGCCTGGGCCAGGGCCCGCTTCACATCGTCCAGGCTGCCGGTACGCAGCAGGCCGGGGACGTCCTGCAAGGGGCACAGGTCGAAGCCGTCCGAGGGCAGCATGACCATGACGGGCAACTTTTTGAGGGCCGCTTCCAAGACCACGGTGGTGGAAGCGGACGACCAGACCACGGTACCGGGCACCAGATGGGTGGCGATGGGGCCGTCGGCAAAACGCAGGCGCCCGGCCTGGGCCCCCAGCTCGTGACGCAGGTCGGCCTCCACGGAAAGATAGGGATGCGGCTTGACCACGATCTCCCAGCCGTCCAGCAGGCCCGCGTGCACGGCCCGGGCCAGCAGACGCACATGGTCGGCGGTCTCGTCGGCAAAAAAGCCGGTCACCACCAGCAGGCGGTGGTGCGTCTGCCCTTCCTGCGGCGGCACGGCGGACTTGCGGGCATCGACGAGATACATGTAGCGCAGGGCCTCCACCAGCTCCAGACGCTCCTGCGGCACACCGGCGGCCTGCCACTGCCGCAGGGCCCCCTGCCCGTTGGCGCAGATGCGGTCGGGCTGGAAGGGCGCGCAGGCGCTGTCCGTGAAGGTGACCGGATCGTCGAAATAGCGGAAGTCCGTGGGCCGGATGGTGGAATGCTGCGCCCCGTACACGGGCCCGCCCGCGCCGGGCGTGGTGTGGGCGGCATGGGTCAGCATGCGTTCCCAAGGGCAGTTCTCCAGCGGGAAGGTGAACCAGCGCTGGGGCCCGGCGGCCTTCACGTAATTGTCGATGCCGCGCTGTTGCAGGCAGCGCTCCAGACAGCGCCAGCCCCGGAAGGTCTCGGCCCAGTCCTCGGCCATATAGGCCCAAAAGTTCAGGCGGGAGCCCTCGAAACGGCAAAGCTCGCGCATGGAGGCCTCCAGACGGCGGCTGGTCCAGGCCAGACGCAGATAGCGCTTCCAGGCGGCCCGCAGGTCGGCGGTCGTGAGGAATTCCTCCAGATAGTGGAAGCTCACGCCGTCCTGCCGTGCGGCCCGCAGACGATCCCGCATCCTGATGCAGCCGGCCAGATCCATCTGCGGCGACGGGAAGCGGATGAACAGCCAGCGCACGGGCGTCCTGGCCGCCGCCGCGCACAGGGCGTCGTGCAGGCCCTCCCAGTAACGGGAGCGGAAGCGGCCCGCTGCCGCGGCTTCCATGTCCACATTGGGGAAATAGGTGGCGATGGTGCCCGTGGTCACATGCGCGGGCGGCAGGGTGGGCAGGGCCCCGCCCCTGGGCCGGAGGGGCAGGCGCACCCGGAACCACCAGTGGAGGAAGCGCCCGGCCGCGCGCAGCAGGGAGGGGCAAGCCTCATAGATGCGGCGCAGCCGGCTGCGGTAGCGTCCGTCACGGCACTTGGGATCGTGATAGTCCGCGAACTGCCGCCCCGTGGCCTGGCAGAGCGCCAGCAGGGTCTCGCACAGCCGGTCGTCGCCGCCCACCAGACGCAGGGCCGTGAAGCCGCCCTCGTCCAGCAGATGCTCCAGGGTACGCAGCTTGTAGATCTCGTAAAGCAGGGGCGTCATCTTGGGATGGCGCTCGTAGAGCAGCGAACACCACCACATGGACAGCTTTTCCCCGGCCTGGAAATGCTCGTGCAGCAGCGCCCCCTCCACGGGCCTGAGGCCCGTCCGGCAGGCCCATGCGGCGTGCTCGCGCCGGATCTCCGTCAGCCGGGCATCGCACAGGGCAGGCAGCGAGATGTGGTCGCCGGGCACGTCCCGCAGGTTCCAGTGGGCCACGGCGGCGGACGTCTCCAGATGGAAGGCCAGCGGCGCTCTGCTGTCGGCCAGCAAGGTAAGTTCTTTCATGGGCGCTCCTTTCCGGACAGGGGAAGAAAAAACGGACGGCATGGTGCCGTCCGTGCAGGCTCAGGCTTTGAGGGCCGCGGCGATGGCCGGGCCGTAGGGCGCGCGCAGGACGCCCTTTTCCGTGATGATGCCCGTGATGCAGTCAGCGGGCGTCACGTCGAAGGCAAAATTGAAGACCGGCACCCCTTCGGGGACGATGCGGGTCTCGCCCACATGGGTCACTTCCCGGTCGGGGCGCTCCTCGATGGGGATGTGCGCGCCGTCGGGCGTGCGCGGGTCGATGGTGGACAGGGGCGCCGCCACATAGAAGGGGATGCCGAAATGCTTGGCCAGCAGGGCCACGCCGAAAGTGCCGATTTTGTTGGCGGCGTCGCCGTTGGCCGCGATGCGGTCGGCCCCCACCACCACGCACTGCACCAGGCCCTTCTGCATCAGCAGGGCGCAGGCATTGTCGCAGGCCACGCGCACGTCGATGCCGTCCTGCTGCAGTTCCCAGGCGGTCAGGCGCGCACCCTGCAGGAAGGGGCGCGTCTCGTCGGCGATGACCCGCACCTTCTTGCCCGCTTCCAGGGCGCCGCGGATGACGCCCAGGGCCGTGCCGTAACCGGCCGTGGCCAGGGCCCCGGCATTGCAGTGGGTGAGCACGGTATCGCCGTCGTTGATGCAGGACGCCCCGTGGCGGCCGATCTCGCGGCAGATCTCCACGTCCTCGCGGCGCATGGTCTTGGCCTCGGCCAGCAGGACGGGGATGAGGGCCTCCATCTCCAGACCGGCATGGGCCCGCCACAGGGCCCGCATGCGCTCCACGCCCCAGCGCAGGTTCACGGCCGTGGGCCGGGCCGCCTCCAGACGCACCAGGGCCTGGTCATAGGCCGTGCGCCAGTCGGCACCGGCAGGCAGGCTGCGGCGCAGTTCCTCAAGGGCCAGCACGCAGCCGAAACCGGCCGTGACGCCGATGGCCGGAGCGCCGCGCACCACCATCACCTGCAGGGCCCGGATAGTCTCGTCCAGGGTGCGGATGGGCAGGTAGTCCTCGCGCCCGGGCAGGGCGCGCTGGTCCAGCAGATACAGGGTCATGGCGTCAGCGTCGAAACGGATATGGTGTTCCATGCGGTCCTCGATGGTTGAAGGGCGATAAAGGGTCCGTGAGATGGCGTAGCCTGTCCAATACCGACCACGGTAGCGCAAAGCCCTTATCTTGGCAAAGTGCTTTACAAATGCCGAACGCACTGGCTAATCTGGCTGAAGTTTTTGAACTTCAGCAGGAGAAGCGTCCCCATGGAAGAGTTCTCGCGCATCCAGCGCCTGCCCCCCTACGTTTTCGCGGTGGTAGGCGACCTTAAAATGAAGCTGCGTCGCCAGAATATTGATATCGTTGACTTCAGCATGGGAAATCCCGACATTCCCACCCCGCCGCACATCGTGGACAAGCTGGTGGAAGCCGCACAGAAGCCGGTGAACCATCGCTATTCGCTCTCCCGCGGCATCCCCCATCTGCGCGACGCCGTGTGCGAACGCTACAAGCGCCTCTATGATGTGGACCTCGATCCCAACACCGAAGCCATCGTGACCATGGGCTCCAAGGAAGGTCTCGCCCACCTTTCGCTGGCCATGCTCTCGCCCGGCGACGTGGTGCTGGCTCCCGACCCCACCTATCCCATCCACAAGTATGCGCCCATCATCGCCGGCGCCGACGTGCGCAGCGTGCCCATCGGGCCCGGCCGTGACTTTTTCGAGGACCTGACCGCCGCCACCAAGCAGGCCTGGCCCCGTCCCAAGCTGCTTTTCCTGTGCTATCCCCACAACCCCACCACGGAAGTGACCGACCTGGCCTTCTTTGAAAAGGTCGTGGAATTCGCCAAGGAGAACAACATCTGGGTCATCCATGACCTGGCCTATGCCGACCTGGTCTTCGACGGCTACAAGGCCCCCAGCTTCCTGCAGGCCAAGGGCGCCAAGGACGTGGGCGTGGAATTCTACACCATGTCCAAGAGCTACTCCATGCCCGGCTGGCGCGTGGGCTTCTGCCTGGGCAACCCCAAGCTCATCCACGCCCTGAGCCGCATCAAGAGCTACCTGGACTACGGCATCTTCCAGCCCATCCAGATCGCGGCCACCGTGGGCATGCGCAGCGGCGACGAAGAAGTCACCAAGATCTGCGACATCTACCGCCAGCGCCGTGACTGGCTCATCGACGGCCTCAACCGCATCGGCTGGGAAGTGCCCGCGCCCAAGGCGACCATGTTCGTCTGGGCCCGCATCCCCGAAGAGTTCCGCAAGATGGGTTCCGTGGAATTCTCCAAGCTGCTGCTCACCGAAGCGCAGGTGGCCGTCTCTCCGGGCCTGGGCTTTGGCGCCTACGGTGACGAGTACGTGCGCTTCGCCCTCATCGAGAACGATCACCGCACCCGTCAGGCCGTGCGCAACATCCGCCGCCTGCTCGGCGGCTCCAGCGATTAGGGGACACTATGGCCGACAGCAACAAGCCTCTGGTAGTGGGTCTGGCCGGGTTCGGCACCGTGGGCGGCGGTCTTGCCCGCCTGCTGGAAGAGAACGCCGGCATCATCCGTCAGCGTACGGGCCGGGACATCCAGGTCAAGAAGGTGCTGGTGCGCAATGCCCAGAAGGCGCGCACCGTGCCCCTGCCTCCCGGAGCCGACCTGACCACCAACCCTGACGAGCTGATCAACGATCCCGAGATCGACGTGCTGGTGGAGCTCATGGGCGGCATCGACGCCCCGCGCACCATCATCGACCGCGCCCTGGACGCCGGCAAGCACATCGTCACCGCCAACAAGGCCCTGCTGGCCGAGGAAGGGCTCGCCCTGTTCCAGAAGGCCGCCGGCAAGGGCCGCATCCTGCGCTACGAGGCCAGTGTTGCCGGCGCCGTCCCCGTGGTGGAGGCCCTGCGCACCAGCCTGGCCGGTAACCGCATCTCGTCCCTGATGGGCATCCTCAACGGCACCAGCAACTACATCCTGTCCGAGATGACCTCCAACGGTCTGGACTTCGATGTGGCCCTCAAACAGGCCCAGCAGCTGGGCTATGCCGAAGCCGATCCCACCCTGGACATCGACGGTCACGATGCGGCCCACAAGCTGACCCTGCTCATCCGCCTGGCCTACGGGGTCAATTATCCCTATACGGCCATGCCCGTGCGCGGCATCCGCGGCATGTCCAGCCTGGACATCGCCCTGGCCCGCGAGTTCGGCTACCGCATCAAGCTCATCGCCCAGGTGCGCGAACGCCGCGAGCCCGGCCAGCCCGACGACAAGGTGCGGCTGGAGGCGGGCGTGTTCCCGGCCCTGGTGCCCTATACGGTGCTGCTGGCCCGCGTGGGCGGCGTGTACAACGCCGTTCGCGTCAGCGGCAATGCCTGCGGCTCGCTCTTCTTCCACGGCCGCGGCGCGGGCGACCTGCCCACCGCCGGTGCCGTGCTGGCCGACCTCATGGCCGTGGCCCGTGACGAGAACCCGCACAACACCGGCTACGCCTGTGACGACCTGCCCCGCGCCAGCATCGTGCCGCCCGCGGAATGGCGTTCGCGCTACTATGTGCGCGTCATGGTCGAGGACGAGCCCGGCGTGCTGCGCGATCTGGCCGGCTGCATGGCCGACCAGGGCGTGAGCATGGCCCAGGTCATCCAGCGTACCGACGAAGGCAAGGGCGTGCCGCTGGTCTTCATGACCCATGAGACCACCGAAGAAGCCATGAGCACCGCCCTGCAGCGCACCCTAGACACCGGCATGCTGCGCCAGCCTGCCGTGTACTTCCGCGTGCTGGATTAACAAAAACGAACGCAGGGGGAGGCTCTCCCCCTGCACACGATCTTAAAATGATGGTGCCCGGCTCCGCGGGAAAGCCCGTGCCATCGTGAGACATTTCCCGCCACTGCCGGAGCCGTCCTCGCGGGGAGGGGTTCCGGGTGCTTCCCCAGCCACCACATCGCGCAGGGTCAGGAAACATCCCGGCCCTGCGCTTTTTACGCAGCCATGCTGCACGAGGGGCCCCATGATCATTCTGGAAGATCCGTATGTCTCGCCGGAGCTGGCCACCTTTGCCGCCGACCGGCAGGAACCTGTCCTGGATACGCCCGCTGCCCGGCAGGCCGGGCTGGATTACGGGCTGCACCTCGACCTTGTCTCCAGCCGCGACTTCGGCCGTCTGTGCTGCCAGGGGCAGCGCCTGTACAGCAATTCGGAAAACGCCCTGGACTGGCTCTACAGCCGTTCGGGCAATGCCGGGCTGGTGCGCGCCACCGAACTGCTCAAGAACAAGCTGCTGTTCCGCCAGCGTCTGGCCCCGCTCTTCCCCGATTTCCATTTCCGCGAGCTGCCCCTGCGGGACGTCATGGAGACCCATTTCGAAAGCCTGCCCGGCCCCTGCGTGCTCAAGCCTGCGGTGGGCTTCTTCAGCCTGGGCGTCTACAGCATCGAGAACGCCCAGCAGTGGCGCGCCGCCCGTGACGACATCGCGGCCGGCGCCGTGCGCTGGCGCAAGGAATATCCCGCCGCCGTGCTGGACAACCAGGTCTGGCTGCTGGAATCCCTCATCCAGGGCACGGAATATGCCGTGGACGTCTATTTCAACAGCCGCGGCGAGGCCGTTATCTGCAACATCCTCCAGCACGACTTCGCCTCTTCCGAAGACGTGAGCGACCGCCTGTACTACACCAGCGCGGACATCATCCGCCGCATGTCCGGGCCGCTGGAAGCGTGGTTCGACCAGATCAACGAGCGCCTGGGCCTGCGCGATTACCCCGTCCATGTGGAACTGCGCCGCGACGCCGACGGCCATATGGTGCCCATCGAGTTCAACCCGCTGCGCTTCGCGGGCTGGTGCTGCACGGACATCAGCCTCTTCGCCTGGGGCTTCCCCACCTACGGCTGCTATCTGGACGACCGGCGCCCGGACTGGGACAGCATCCTGCCCGGCCGCGAGGACAAGCTCTACACCCTCATCGTGCTCAACAAGCCCGCCGCCTGCCCGCCGGTGCGCGGCTTCGACTACGACGCCCTCTGCGCCCGCTTCCGCAAGGTCCTGCACCTGCGCCGCGGCTTCTACGACCGCTATTCCCACTTCGGCTTCCTGTTCACCGAGACCCCGGCCCATGACCGGACGGAACTGGACGCCATCGTGCGTGACGACCTGCTGGGCTACGTCATCCCCGAAGACCATGAGGAGGCGCCCCAGGCCCGATAAGCAAACCAAGGAGGCTCTCATGAAGAAGATCGGCATCATCCGCTGCATGCAGACCGAGGACATCTGCCCCGGCACCACGGACTTTTCCTTTGCCGCCCAGGGCAAGGGCGCTTTCGAGGAACTGGGCCCCTGCGAGGTCATCGGCTTCGTCTCCTGCGGCGGCTGTCCCGGCAAGCGGGCCGTGGCCCGCGTCAGGATGCTGGTGGATCGCGGCGCCGAAGCCGTTGCCCTGGCCTCCTGCATCTGCAAGGGCAACCCCATCAGCTTCCCCTGCCCGCACCACGAGACCATGATCGCCGCCATCCGCAAAAAACTGGGCGACGGCGTGCCCGTGCTGGATCACACGCACTAGGGATACGCATGAGATAGGAGCGGGAGGGAATCCCCTCCCGTACTGCCCCTTTCCGGCGCGTACGCTCCCGGGCCATGCAGGGCGGCTTCCTGCCATGCCTCGTCCTGACGGGAGACCGTCATGGGCCATGGCCCCGGCACGGTACGCTACCGTCCGCCGGAGGCACGGGCAGCACATCTTCCTGTCCCGTCGCCAGCCCGTCACCTTCATGACGACCGGCGGTCACACAAAGCAGGCATGCTGGGCATGGCATGTCCCCGGCTCCCCGATGCGCAGCAAGGATGTCCCCAGCCCGGGCGGACCCGTAAGGATCGGGAAGGCCAAGGCGGCGCGGCCGGGCCCTCCCCCCGCCCTTTACCTTCCCGCCGCTGTGGGCTATGGAGGGGATGACCGCCTGTTCCGGCGGGCCGCATTTCATCATCAATCACGGACAAAACGGATTCAAAAGGAGAAGTCATGGCGGATATTCTGATCATCGGCGCCGGTGGCGTGGGAAGCGTGGTGGCGCACAAGTGCGCCCAGTTGGCCAAAGAAGGGGCCTTCGGCAAGATCACTCTTGCCAGTCGTACGCTTTCCCGGTGTGACGAGATCGCCCGCTCGGTCAAAGCCCGTCTGGGCGTCGACATCGCCACCGCCCAGGTGGATGCCGACAACGTGCCCGAGCTCTGCGCCCTCATCCGTCAGGTGAAGCCCCACACCGTGCTGAACATCGCCCTGCCCTATCAGGACCTGCACATCATGGACGCCTGCCTGGAATGCGGCGTGCATTATCTGGATACGGCCAACTACGAGCCCCTGGATACCGCCAAGTTCGAATACAAATGGCAGTGGGCCTACCAGGAGCGCTTCAAGCAGGCCGGCCTCACCGCCCTGCTGGGCTCCGGTTTCGACCCCGGCGTCACCAACGTCTTCTCGGCCTGGGTCATGAAGCACGAGCTGGACGAAGTGCATGTGCTGGACATCATCGACTGCAACGCCGGTGACCACGGCCAGCCCTTCGCCACCAACTTCAACCCCGAGATCAACATCCGCGAAGTGACCGCCCGCGGCCGCTACTGGGAACGCGGCGAATGGGTGGAGACCGATCCCCTGTCCTGGTCCATGACCTACGACTTCCCCGACGGCATCGGCCCCAAGAAGTGCTTCCTCATGTACCACGAGGAACTGGAATCCCTGGTGCAGAACCTCAAGGGCCTGAAGCGCGCCCGCTTCTGGATGACCTTTTCGGAAAACTACCTGAACCACCTCAAGGTGCTGGGCAATGTGGGCATGACCCGCATCGATCCCGTGCGCTTCCAGGGCCAGGACATCGTGCCCATCCAGTTCCTGCGCGCCCTGCTGCCCGACCCCGCCTCCCTGGGCCCGCTGACCAAGGGCAAGACCTGCATCGGCAACGTCATGCGCGGCATCAAGGACGGCAAGGAAAAGACCGTCTATATCTACAACATCTGCGACCATGAAGCCTGCTACGCCGAAGTGGGCTCCCAGGCCATCTCCTACACCACCGGCGTGCCCGCCATGATCGGTGCCAAGATGATGGTCTCCGGCCAGTGGCTCAAGCCCGGTGTGTGGAACATGGAACAGTTCGACCCCGACCCCTTCATGGCCGACCTCAACGCCTACGGCCTGCCGTGGCAGTGCGTGGAAGTGAAGGACTAGTCCCTTTCGCGCCAGCAACGCTGTTTCAGGGGGAAGGGGCCCGCGGGCTCCTTCCCCCGTTGCGCTCCGGCCCGGGAACAGACCCGCCGCCCCTGCGGCCAGGCCCCGGACGGCAGCCCTTTCTTCACCCCAACCCCTGCAAAAGACCAAAACATGAAGCATCTCCTGCCCCTGCTGGATCCCCGTACCGTCCCCTCGCCCTGCTTCGTGCTGGACGAAGCCCGTCTGGCGGCCAATGCGGCCATCCTGGACAGCGTGCAGCAGCGCACCGGCGCCAAGATCCTGCTGGCCCTCAAGGGCTTTGCCGCCTGGGACAGCTTTTCCCTGCTCTCCCGCGCCAAAGGCCACGGCCCCCTGTGGGGCACCTGCGCCAGCTCCGTGGATGAGGCCCGCCTGGGCCGCGAAGAATTCGGCGGCGAAGTGCACGCCTTTGCCGCGGGCTGGACGGAAGAAGAGCTGGACGAGCTGCTGCCGCTGGTGGATCACCTGGTCTTCAACTCCCTGGCCCAGTGGGAACGCTTCGGCCCCAAGGTCCGGGCCTGGTGCCGGGACAACGGCCGCGAGATCAGCTGCGGCCTGCGCATAAATCCCGAACATTCCGAAGGCGCCGTGGCCATCTACAATCCCTGCTCCCCGGGCTCCCGTCTGGGCATCCGGCCGCACCAGCTGCCCGAAACGCTGCCGGAAGGCATCTCCGGCCTGCATTTCCACACCCTGTGCGAACAGGGCTCCGACGCACTGGAGCGCACCCTGGATGCCGTGGAGGCCCGTTTCGGCAAGCAGCTGGCCCAGTGCAAGTGGATCAATTTCGGCGGCGGCCATCACATCACCCGCGAAGGCTATGATCTGGACCGCCTCTGCCGCTGCATCACGCGCATGCAGCAGAACTACGGCGCGCAGATCTATCTGGAGCCCGGCGAGGCCGTGGCCCTCAATGCGGGCTGGCTGGTGGCCACGGTGCTGGACGTGGTGCAGGCCGACATGCCCATCGCCATCCTGGACACCTCGGCATCCTGCCACATGCCCGACGTGCTGGAGATGCCCTACCGCCCCAACCTGCTGGCCCCGGAAGACGGCGAGCTGCGCCTGGCGGGCGAAAACGGCGAAAAGGCCTGGACCTGCCGCCTGGCGGGCAAGTCCTGCCTGGCCGGGGACGTCATCGGCGAATACAGCTTCGCCGCGCCCCTCAAGGCCGGTGACCGCCTGATCTTCACCGACATGGCCATCTACAGCATGGTCAAGACCACCACCTTCAACGGCCTGCGCTTGCCGTCCATCGGCAGCCTGGCCGCCGCCCTCGACGCCGCCGACCCGGCCGCCACGGCCCGTTTCCGTCTGGTGCGCCGCTTCGGCTACGAGGACTTCAAGACCCGTCTGTCCTAGAACATCGAGGCCACAGGCCTTTTCCTGAACGCAAACAGCCCCCGCATGACATCATGCGGGGGCTGTTTGCTTGCATCCCTGCCAGCTGTTCCCTGAATGGAACGTACCGGGAAGGGGACATAGGGAGAAAGGGGCCCTGCCTCAGGCCGTGCCCGTCAGCGACAAAGGAGCATTACGTGGACTGCAGAGACGCGGGCCCTCCCCTCATATTTTTTTACTGCTGTACGGACGTGGCCGGGGCCAGATCCTCGACGGAGCTCACGGGACGGCTGCCGGGATAGACCTCACCGGCACTGGTACCGAAATCGCGCTGGGGCGTCACGGTACCGCGCACGGCATGCACGGGCCCTGCCGGCTGCGCCTGCGTCCGGGCCGTTGCGGCCTGCCGTTCCTGTTCCAGCCGCTCCAGGCGACGGGCCTGCTGCTCGCGGGCCTGTTCCGCGGCCTTGCCCCAGCGGGGGCTGCTGCTGCGCGCCATGGGCACCGGCGTGCTGCCCGCGGCCCAGATCAGGCTGGTATCCCGCGTGGAGGAGGCTCGCTGGGCGGCATCGAAGCCGCTGCGGCCCGTTTCCTGTCCGGCCAGCTGCACATCGGGGAAACTCTCCGGCGGCATGAGCTCGCGGCCGTCAGGCAAAGGCTGCCGGGTGCGCCGGGCCATGAGCAAAGGCGGTTCGGGGTCCAGGCTGCCGTCCAGAAAATCGCTGACCGTCACGAAACGCTGACAGCCCCCGGCCTGCAGCTGCGCGATGATGCGCGGCAGGTTCTCCAGCGTGCCGTGCACCGTATCGTGGAAAAGGAAGATGCCGCGCAGATCGTTGTTGACGTAACGCTGGCCCCGCGTGTTGACCAGAGCGGCGTAATCCTCGCGCACGCCCCGCCAATCCTCGCTGTCCAGCGACCAGAGCACGACCTTGAGGTCCATCTGCTCGGCAGCTTTCAGGGTGATGTCATTGAACGAACCGTACGGCGGGCGCAGGAAGCGGGCCTCGATGCCCAGGGAGCGCAAAAAGCGCTGCACCCTGCCGATCTGCTCGCTCTGGGCCGCCAGGTTGAGATGGCGCAGATTGGGATGGGAATAGGTATGGATGCCGATCTCGTGACCTTCGTCATGGATGCGCTGCACGAGGTCGGGATGGCGCTCGGCGTTCCGCCCCAGCACGAAGAACGTGGCCGGGATGTTGTACGCGGCCAGGATGTCGAGAATCTGCGGCGTATTGGCCGAAGGGCCGTCATCGAAGCTCAGGGCGCAGAGGTTCTCCTGCATGGGCTGCGCGATGATGCGCACACCATCGTAGACCCGGCACTGGCGGACACTGGCATCATTCATTACCAGCGCCGAGAGGGAGGCAGGCTCCAGAGGGCCGGAGAGCTTCCGGGCAGTGGCGGAGACGCGCAGCGGCGTGCCGCTGTCCGGGACGGCCTGGGCACAGCCCGGCAACAAAAGCAGGGCCGCCAGCAGCAGCCCCATGCCCATGCGCGACGGGAAACGCGCATCACGATCTTTGCCGGTCACGGACCTGCGGCCCTGCCGGAAACGGGAAAACATCATCTTTTCCACCCTGAACTGAAGTGTTTTTCTACCTAACACCGGCCCCCCAGGACTGCAAGGCTATTTATCAGGAACAAATATCAATTTTTTATCCTTTTATTCCAGATAATTACAGATGAAATTAAACTTTTTTCAAATTTTTCAATTTTTTTCTTGACCCCGAGGGGTGTTTCCCGTACAAACACTCTTGTTCGAGAGGACAACGACGGACAGTTAGCTCAGTTGGTAGAGCACCGCCTTCACACGGCGGGGGTCACAGGTTCAAGTCCTGTACTGTCCACCACTACGGAGCGGTAGTTAAGACGGTTATAACGCCGGCCTGTCACGCCGGAGGCCGAGGGTTCGAGTCCCTTCCGCTCCGCCATAATTGCGAGAAAAGCGCACTGTGCAAACGGTGCGCTTTTTTTGAGAACAATACGGGATATTTTCCCGACTCCATATTTGGAGCGGTAGTTAAGACGGTTATAACGCCGGCCTGTCACGCCGGAGGCCGAGGGTTCGAGTCCCTTCCGCTCCGCCATAATCACGCGAAGGCGCCCTGCACATGCAGGGCGCTTTTTTTATTCCCGCCGCTCCGCGCTGCCCGTCTCGTGCTCCTGTCCCGGCCATCATGCATGGACAGGAGCAAGACTCTTGGTCTACCTTTTGCTATACCAGTAACAAAAAGGAGAGGCCTATGCATCCCACTGCCCATATCATTGCAAAATTTGGTGCCACTATCGGCATGGACGGCCTTGAGACCGAGAACGGCGTTTGCACGCTCCGTTTCGATGACGTGACAGTCACCCTTGAATGCGCCGAAAACGACGGCGCCCTGTACCTGTACAGCCGGGTATGCGGCCTGCCGGAAAGCGACGCCGACAAGCTGGCGCTCTATGGCCTGCTGCTGGAACTGGACAGCTTTTTCAAGGGCACGGACGGCGGGGTACTGGGCATCGAGCCCCTGCTCGACGCCGTGACCTATACCCGCCGCCTGCCGCTGGAACATCTGGACGAGAGCCTCCTCGACCGCCAGGTCGGCCGTCATGTGGATACGGTGGAAGCGCTGCGAGCTTCCATCGCACGACTGCAGGAGCAGGCCCCCACGCCCCAGGCCGCCGCGGAAGCGGGCTGGAACGACGGCATGCTGAAGATCTGAACGCTGCTGCCAGAAAGGATTCGCCATGAAGATCAACGACCTGAACATCATCGCCCAACGGCTGGGCGCGTTCGGCAAGGAACATCTGGGGATCGATCGCCAGGGACATACCGTCCCCACCACCTCCTCGCTGGGAGGCCGCATCGCCAACTGGATACGCTCGCGCCACAGCGACACGGCAGCCCAGGCCAACCGTGACGTCATGACCGGGATCATTAATACCATCCGGCAGACCGACGATCTGGGCGACCGCTTCGCGGACATCGCCCGGAAGAGCCTGGAAAGCAAGCTGGCTGCCGGCCGTCCCTTGAGCGGACGTGACGCGGCCCGGGTGCTGCAGGACGTCATCCGTATCAAGACGACGGAAGACCAGGCCCGTCTGGAGACCCGGCTCATCAACGCCCAGGACCAGTTCCAGAAGCTCTGCGCCCCCCATGCCGACGGCTCGCCCTCGGATCTGGAAACGCAGACGGCCGCGCGGCGGCAGCGCTTCGGCCTGCCTCCGGCCACGGCGGAACAGCTCCGGGGCTACCGGGACACCGCCCTGCGCGATCTGGAAGCCAGGGCCCGGCGCGCCGACCATTCGCTGACACCGGCCGAAAGCCTGGATGCCCTTGGCGAGAGCGCCCGCATGCTGACCCTGAGGGAAGCCAAGGCCGGCATCGCGGCCATGGCGGAGCAGGTCAGCGGCGAAGGCCCCCACGGCTTCATGGCCCGTCTGGACGCCGCCATGCAGGCCAGGGGCATCGTTGGCGACATCAGTCCCGCCACCCGCGATGTCCTGGTCCAGACCATCCATGACAAGCTCGTCGCCCGCTGCCTGAACGACAGCAACAACATGCACCAGCCCACCCTGGCGGAAGCCTCCACGGTGGCCGACAAGGTCATCAACAATTTCGTGGCGGCCCTGGACACGGTGGAACACGCCCGGGCCATGCCCCGGGAGGCCAAGCGCATCCTGCAGGACGAGATCCTGCACTCTCCCAAGCCCGTGAACGCGGCCATGGCGCAGGCCATATGCGACGCCGTACTGGATACGGGCCAGTTCCTGCGCACCCTGACGCTGGCCGAGGCCACCCCCGCCGGACTGAAGAGGGACTTCGATACCTATGCCCAGACCATGCACGCCGCCACCACACAGCCGGACGGCATGCTGCGTCCCGGCATCGAGGGCGGGCCGGAAGCCGGCCTGGTCCGCATCCTGACGGCCCGCGCCGCATGCAGGATGCTGGGCCTCGGCAATCTGGAGCCCCTGAGCAAGGACGAACATGAGCTCTTCCAGCAGCTCGTACAGGAAAAGCAGCCCGTCCCGCCGGAGCTGGCCGCCCGCGTCGCTGCCCGTATGGACGCCGACTACGCGGCCCGCCGTGCCCTGGGCGGGGGCTCCCCCCTGCATGTCCTGCGCCGTGATCTTGCCCAGGAGGCCGACGAAGGCCTGCGTTCCCGCAACGAACTCCTGCTCATGAACGTCCTGGATACCCTGGCCCAGGCTACGGAAAGCGACGAATTCTATGACATCCTCGACCGGGCTCCCGGTCTTGGCCAGATGCGCATGGCCGAGGCGCGCCGGTTCGTGCCCCAGGGCCTGGGCCTGACCCTGCCCGAAGGTCAGGCCTTCGACATGGCCGCCGCCCGGCAAAAGATGCAGGACGGCCTCAATGCCACCGTCCTGTCCTCCCCTCCGGGCAACGGGGCCACCGCCCTGTCCAGAGAGGATCTGGCCTCTCCCGAACTCATCCGCAAGTGCAACTACTTCTCGGACCAGTTCCTCAAGGACTTCGCCCGGAACGGCATCACCATCAGCGGGCACAAGTTCGGCGGCGGGAGATTTACCCATGAGCCGCAACAGATGGAACGGGAGCTGGACGCCCTCATCGCCATGTTCCCCTCCGCCGAAGAGGCCGGACGCATCTGCAGCCCGCTGCATCAGGCCAGCGGCGCCGATATCCTGATGCTCCTCATGGCCGACCCGGCCACCGCCAACGAGACCATGCGCATCGCTGCCCTCCAGTCCCGGCCCCTCGCCAACAGCCTGCCCATCGAGATCATCCGGCACTCTGACGGCTCGTATCACGTCAATATCGAATTCTGCTTCCAGAAGATCGATGCGGAGATGGGCCCCCGTGCCTCCTCCGGCATCAACGCGAGAGCCTCCTTCCTGCTGCCCAATGGCCGGGAACCGCTGCAATTCCGCATCGAGGATCTCGACGTGCTGTTCAACACCCGGCAGGGCTAGCCGCGGCCAACGGCCGCCTCCGCGCCGGGCTGACCGACTGCCCGCCTGAAAACGGAACGGGGCATCCGCTTGGCGGATGCCCCGTTTTTCGTCGGCCTGCGGTACTCCTGCAAAGAGGCCCTGTCCTGCCTGTAAGACACAGACCACAGGCACAAAAAAAGCCCCCGCGAGGCTTTCCTCGTGAGGGCTTGAAATCTGTGGCGCGCCCGGCGCGATTCGAACGCACGGCCTTTGGCTCCGGAGGCCAACGCTCTATCCGACTGAGCTACGGGCGCACACGTGTCTTTCTAGGCAAAGGGCGTGCCGCTGTCAAGCCCTGCTCCTGCCCGCTTCGGGGCGCACCGCCTCAGTCACGAAAATGGTCCGTGCCCCTCTTCCGGGCGCGACGCCGCCCGGCATCACGGCAGGCCTGCTTCTTTTCGTGACAGTCTCCTAGTCTTGCGCTATACTTTCTTTCCCCGTTTTGGGGCGCCCCCCAACAAGGAGAACGATCATGAGCCAGATCCTCTGGTACGGCCATTCGGCCTTCAATATCAGTTGTGACGACAAGCATGTCGTCGTGGACCCCTTCCTGACGCCCGCTTCCGGTACCACGGCCGAGACCATCGGCCCGGTGGACGTGGTACTGGTCACCCATGACCATGCCGACCATGTGGGCGATGCCGTGGCCATTTGCAAGAACACCGGCGCCATGCTGGGCGCCATCGTGGGCACGGCCCAGAAGCTGGAGGCCGCCGGTGTGCCCTCGGCCCAGCTGCTCAACTACATCGGCTTCAACATGGGCGGTACCGTGGCCCACGCGGGCTTCGAATTCACCATGACCCAGGCGTATCACTCCAGCGAGTCGGGCTCCCCGGCGGGCTACATCATCCGCACGCCTGACGGCAAGCACATCTACCATGCGGGCGATACCTGCATCTTCGCGGGCATGGAACTGTGGGGCCGCCTCTACTCCATCGACGTGGCCCTGCTGCCCATGGGCGGCGTCTTCACCATGGACGCCCGCCAGGCGGCCCTGGCCTGCAAGCTGCTGGACTGCAAACAGGTCATCCCCATGCACTGGGGCACCTTCCCGGTGCTGGCCCAGGATACGGAAGCCTTCAAGGCCGAACTGGCCCGCGTGGCTCCCGGCTGTACCTGCATCGACCTGCTGCCCGGCCAGTCCGTGCAGATCTAACGTCTGTTGAGGGAGAGCCGCCCGCGCATCAGCGATGTCTCCTCCCCCGAACGCTTCCCGACCCATCAGCAAAAAAGCCCTTCCTGCCATGGCAGGAAGGGCTTTTCGCTTTTTTCAAAAAACGGGAGTCGGGCCAATCCCTTAAACAGGGTATCGGCCCCACCCGGACATATCGCTTTTTACTTTTTCTCGTCGTCGCTCTTGCCGCGGGCCTTGTCCAGCAGCTCGCCCGCCTGCTGGCCCAGCTCACCGGCTTTGCCGCGAGCTTCCTGCAGCAGTTCCCCGGCCTTCTGGCGGGCACCGTCCACCACTTCACCGCCCTGGCGGCGCAGCTCACCGGCCTTCTGACGGGCTTCCTCCATCATCTCTCCGGCCTGGCCGCGCAGGGAACCCATCTTTTCCCGGGCCTCGTCCAGAAGCTCGCCCGCCTGCTGGCCCAGTTCACCCGCCTTGCCGCGGGCCTTGTCCACCATCTCGCCGCTCTGGCGACGCAGTTCGCCGGCCTTCTGGCGCGCTTCTTCCATCATCTCGCCGGCCTTGCCGCGAGCTTCGTCCAGCAGTTCCCCGGCCTTCTGGCGGGCCTCGCCCACCACTTCGCCGCTCTGGCGGCGCAGCTCACCGGCTTTCTGACGGGCTTCCTCCATCATCTCTCCGGCCTGGCCGCGCAGGGAGTCCATCTTTTCCCGGGCCTCGTCCAGAAGCTCGCCCGCCTGCTGGCCCAGGGCCTGGGCACGGGTGGGCGCGGCCGCGGGCTGGTCCGGCGTGGGCAGCAGACGGTCCTCGTCCCCCTGTCCCTGGGCCACGCGCGCGGCCTCCTCGTCACGCAGGATGCGGCGCAGCACCTTGCCGATGAGGCTCTTGGGCAGTTCCTCGCGGAACTCGAAGAACTTGGGCACCTTGTAATTGGCCAGACGCGCCCGGCAATGGGCCGTCAGCTCGGCCGTGGTCAGGGTCTCGCCGGGACGGGGCACCACATAGGCCTTGAGCACTTCACCGCGGGTGGGATGCTTGACGCCCACGGCCACGGCCTCAGCCACTTTGGGATGCTCGTACAGGACCTCGTCCACTTCGCGGGGGTAAACGTTGTAACCGCCCACGATGACCAGATCCTTCTTGCGGTCCACAATGTAGTAGTAGCCATCTTCGTCGTAGTAGGCGATGTCGCCGGTATGCAGCCAGCCGTCGGTCAGGGTGGCGGCCGTCTCTTCGGGACGGTTCCAGTAGCCCTGCATGACCTGCGGGCCGCGCACCAGCATCTCGCCCTCCTCATTGGGGCCCAGGACATGGTTGCTGTCGTTGATGTCCACGATGCGGATCTCGGTATGCGGGAAGGCCACGCCGATGGAGCCTTCCTTCTGCGGGCCGTCCAGCGGGTTGGCCGTGACGCAGGGCGAGGCCTCGGTCAGGCCGAAACCTTCGGTGATGCTGGCGTGGGTCATGCTCACCCAGCGGCGCAGGGCCTCGGTGGGGAACGGCGCCGAACCGGAGACGCAGATCTCGATACAAGTGAGGTCGTATTTCTTGATGTCCTTCTGCTGCATGAGCGACATGTAGACCGAAGGCGCGCCCACGAAGAAGGTGGGACGGAAGCGGGCGATGGTCCGCAGCAGGTCGGCGGGCGTGTAGCGCGGCACCGGGATGGTGGTGGCCGCCAGGGCCGTGGGCAGGATGATGTTGCCCACCAGGCCGAAGACGTGGAAGAAAGGCATGATGCTCAGGAAGGACATGGGCTTGCAGTTTTCCCAGTCCATATGGAGGATGGCCAGCAGCTGCTGCATCTGGGCCGAGATGCAGGCATGGCCCAGCATGGCGCCCTTGGGCTGGCCGGAGGTGCCGCCCGTGTACTGGAGCAGGGCCAGGGCGTCACCGGGGTCCTCGTCGGTGGGCACGCTGAAGCGGCCGCGGACCTTGATGAAATCTTTCCAGCGCAGCACTTCCTGCCCGTAGGGCACCTGCGGCACCTGGCCCTGACGGCGGGCCTTGATGCGATACAGCCAGTTGAGCGGGAAGGCCAGACCGTCCGAGATGTTCGTGACCACGGTCAGACGCAGGGGCAGGCGGTCGCGCAGGGGCTCCAGCTTGGCCCAGAGCAGGTCCAGGGTCACCAGCACCTCGGCCCCGGCATCATTGAAATGATGCAGCAGCTCCTTTTCCATATAGAGCGGGTTGGTCATCACGGCCACGGCCCCGGCCTTCATGATGCCCCAGAAGGCGATGACGGTCTGCGGGATGTTGGGCAGCATGACGGCCACCCGCTGGCCGGGCTTGACGCCGCGCAGGCGCAGGGCCTCGGCAAAGCGTTCCGCCGCTTCGTGCAGACGGCTGTAGGTCATCTGGAAATTCTGGAAACGGATGGCCAGACGGTTGCCGTGCGTCCTGGCGGCCCTGTCCAGCAACGAGGCCAGATGCATGGGCCGGATGACGCATTCCGTGTCCTCGTGACCCGCAAAATGCCGCCACCAGCCGGGGCGTTGACCGTCGTCCAGGATATTTTCCATGGCGCCGTCCAGGGGGCGGGCCGTTTCCGTCTGCGAAGGGGTAGTCATGCGCTGCTCCAGATGCATGCTGCAAGGGTTGGGCGCGGCCTCACGGCACACGCGTTGTCATCCCCCGGCCCGGAGACCGGGGGCCGTCATCAGGAGGGGCGCCGAAGCGCCCCTGTCGAACACTATCGAGAAAAGGATCAGGCCAGGGCGGTCAGGTCGTAGGTGCTGCTCTCCACGATGTCGCCCTGCACCAGCGCGCCGGGGGCCACGCCCAGGCCGCTCACGTAGGTGATGCCGTCCACCTCGGGCGCCTGGAACCAGACGCGGCCCACATGCAGGCCCGGCCATTCGTCATGCGGCGCATCCACCAGCACCGGCATGGTCTGGCCCACCGCTTCCTGCAACTGCCGCTCGCTGATCTCGGCCTGGATCTCCATGAGCGTGGCGCGGCGTTCCTCGCGCACTTCCATGGGCACCTGGTCGGGCATGGCCGCCGCGGGCGTGCCTTCCTCGGCCTGATAGGCGAAGACGCCCAGATGGCGGAAGCGCGTCTCTTCCACAAAGCGGCACAGGGCCTGGAAATGCTCCTCGGTCTCGCCGGGATAGCCCACGATGAAGGTGGTGCGCAGGGCGGCCTCGGGCAGGGCCTCGCGCACGCGGTCCACCACGCGGCGGGGATCATTGGCGAAGGGGCGGCCCATGCGGGTCAGCACCTCGGGATGGGCGTGCTGCAGGGGGATGTCGAAGTACGGCAGCAGCTGCGGCCCGGCCTCGCGCATGTAGCGCAACAGTTCGGGCGTGACGCCGCTGGGATAAAGGTAGAGCAGACGCAGCCAGGTCAGGCGATCCAAGGGCAGCAGCTCGTCCAGCAGGTGGGGCAGGCTTTGGGGCGTGTCGAAGTCGCTGCCCCACGAGGTCAGGTCCTGGGCCACCAGGACCAGTTCGCGCACCCCGCCGGCCAGCAGGCCGCGGGCCTCCTCGCGCAGGTCGGCCGCAGGCACGGAGCGCAGCGGGCCCCGGATGGACGGGATGGTGCAGAAGGCGCACTTGTGGCGGCAGCCTTCGCCCACCTTGAGCCAGGCATAGGACGGGCCCGTGGAGAGCAGGCGGCCCGGCGCGGCGGGAGCCGCGGGCAGGCCCAGGGCCTCGCGCACCATGGCGGGCCAGTTTTCCAGCTCGTCGGTGGGCAGCCACAGGTCCACCTCGGGCAGGTCGGCGGCCAGATCCTTGACGCCGTAGCGCCCCACCATACAGCCGGCCACGGCCAGCAGGGGGCGGCGCTTGCAGCGGCCCAGACGCTCCACGGCATCGAGGATGGAGCGGATGGACTCGCGTACGGCAGGCTCGATGAAGCCGCAGGTATTGATGAAGACCAGACGTGCCCGGCCCATGTGTTCCACGCTGTGCACGGGCATGCCCAGCGAGCCCAGCAGATGCTCGGTATCCACACGGTTCTTGGGACAGCCCAGGCTCAGGGACCACACCGGCAAAGAGCCGGACACACGGGCGCGCATCAGGGGCGCGGCCGCTCCGGCTGCGGAAGAAAAGGAATGGACAGTCATGGAGATAGCCTATCCGTCTCTGTTTTTTTTGTCATCACAAATTGCGCGATATGGTTGCGCAGGCAACGGGATAGGCTGTGTCCGGCGGCAGAGGCGCCGCCGTGCGGGACCGCCCCGCAGGAACGGGGCGGAACGGAAAGATGTCGGGCTAGAAGGCGTGGACGCGCCACGGCAGGGCCAAAAAGCGCAGGCTGTTGGGCTGGATGACCAGCAGGCGTTCCCGCTGCACGTCGGCGCTGCGGGTCACGAAGCTCTCGCGCGGGATCAGCGTCACGGCTTCGTCCTCGTGGCTGCAGTCGAAAAGATGCAGCAGGTCCCCGTCCATGCGGTCGGCACAGGTCCAGTGCCGGTTCATGGGCGGCGTCTCGGGCGTCAAATGCCGCAAAAAGCGGAACAGGATGCAGCGGCCCTCGCCCGGTGCCAGCCACTCGCGGCAGGCCTCCCACAGGGCGTCGGGCGAAACGGCCTCGCCTTCGGCAAAGGGCTTTTCCACCAGCAGGGGGTAGCGCTGCTGGCGGGCCTGGATCATGTCGTCCACCAGCTGCATGTAGTCCGTGTCCTGCTCCAGCACGGCCCGTAGGGCACCGGGCTTCCCGGCCAGGGAAAGCAGGGTCTCGTTGAGGATGTCGCGCGCCTTGAGCGTCTGGATGCCGTGGGTCAGGCGCAGGGCGTTGAGCACGGCATAGATGGCACAAAACGTATCCAGTTTCCCCTGGAAAAAAGGTTTGAGCATACGAACCTCCGCATGCTGTTATGCCTGTTCCCCACGGGCAAGGCAACCGGAAACGCCGGACAGCACAGAAGTTTTTTCTCCCCGGCCCGGCTGCGGGGCTTTTGCGGCTTTACAAGGCCTGCCGCAGCAGGTATAAGGGAATCCCCACTAACTATATCACCATACCTTGATATGCAGATATTCACCAATCCCCAAGATCTGGCGGCCCAGTGCCGCTCCTGGCACGCGGCCGGCGAGGACATCGCCCTTGTGCCCACCATGGGCTATTACCATGCCGGTCACGAGGCGCTCATGGACCAGGGCCGCGGCCTTGCCAAGCGTCTTGTGGTCAGCCTTTTCGTCAACCCCACCCAGTTCGGCCCCAATGAAGACCTTTCCGCCTATCCGCGCGACATCGAGCGCGATACGCAGATCGCCGCCGCCCACGGCGCGGACGCCATCTTCATCCCCGAACCCGCGTCCATGTATGCGGAAGACCACGCCACCTGGGTGGAAGTGCCGGACCTTTCCCGCATCATGTGCGGCCTGAGCCGGCCGACCCATTTTCGCGGTGTCTGCACGGTGGTGCTGAAGCTGTTCATGATCACCCAGGCCGACGTGGCCGTCTTCGGCCAGAAGGACTGGCAGCAGCAGGCCATCCTGCGCCGCATGGTGCGCGACCTCAACGTGCCGGTGCGCATCGAGACCTGTCCCATCGTGCGTGAGGAAGACGGCCTGGCCCTCTCCTCCCGCAACGTCTACCTCACCGAGGAAGAACGCCGCCAGGCCCCCTGGATCCATCGCGGCCTGCAGCTGGCCCGCGACATGGCCCAGAAGGGACAGACCCACGCCAAGATCCTGCGTGAGGCCGCCCTCTGCACCTGGGCGGACCACCTGACCCTGGGCCGTCTGGACTACCTCAGCGTGGTGGACCCGGTGTCCATGGAGCCCCTGGACACCGTGGATGGCCCGGCCCTCATGGCCTGTGCCATCCGCATGGGCAAGGCCCGCCTGATCGACAATATCCTGCTCAGGGACTAGCGGACAGGCCATATGTTTTTTCGGCAGGGGCCGGACCGGGGCTGATGTCCCGGCCCGGCTTCCCCATGCCTGCCCGGCCGCCCGCACGGGCGGTGCAGGCGACCTGCGGTCCGGCAACGGCCGCGGGCCATACTGAACCATGGAGAACAGACCAATGCAAACCAAGGGCAAATATTTCTTCACCTCCGAGTCCGTGACCGAAGGCCATCCCGACAAAGTGGCGGACCAGATCTCCGACGCCGTCCTGGACACCCTGCTGGCCCAGGACCCCAACGCCCATGTGGCCTGCGAGACCCTGGTGACCACCGGCATGGCGGTCATCGCCGGCGAGATCACCACCACGGGCTATGCCGACCTGCCCCACGTGGTGCGCGAGACCATCCGCGAGATCGGCTACACCAGCTCCGACATGGGCTTCGACGCCGACACCTGCGCCGTGATCTCCTCCATCGACCACCAGTCCCCCGACATCGCCCAGGGCGTGCTGCGCGCCGCTCCCGAAGACCAGGGCGCCGGTGACCAGGGCATGATGTTCGGCTTTGCCTGCAACGAGACCCCCACCCTCATGCCCGCCCCCATCTTCTGGGCCCACCAGCTCTCCCAGCAGCTGACCAAGGTGCGCAAGGACGGCACCGTGCCCTTCTTCCGTCCTGACGGCAAGACCCAGGTCTCCTTCGAATACCTGGACGGCAAGCCCGTGCGCATCAACAACGTGGTGGTCTCCACCCAGCACGCCGCTTCCGCCTCCCAGGCCGACATCATCGAAGCCGTGAAGAAGCACGTGATCCGCCCCGTGCTGGAGCCCTCCGGCTACTTCGATGAAAAGGACTGCGAGATCTTCATCAACACCACCGGCCGTTTCGTGGTGGGCGGTCCCATGGGCGACTGCGGCCTCACCGGCCGCAAGATCATCCAGGACACCTACGGCGGCAGCGGCCATCACGGCGGCGGCGCCTTCTCCGGCAAGGACCCCTCCAAGGTGGACCGTTCCGGCGCCTACATGGGCCGCTACATCGCCAAGAACGTGGTGGCCGCCGGTCTGGCCCCGGTGTGCGAAGTCCAGATCGCCTACTGCATCGGCGTGGCCGATCCGGTGAGCGTGCTGGTCTCCTCCCAGGGCACCAGCGAGATCCCCGACGAAGTGCTGACCAAGGCCGTGCGTGAAGTCTTCGACATGCGCCCCTACTTCATCACCAAGCGTCTGGACCTCAAGCGTCCCATCTACTCCAAGACCTCCTGCTACGGCCACTTCGGCCGCGAGCTGCCCGAGTTCACCTGGGAAAAGACCGACGCCGTGGCCGACCTGCGCACCGCCGCCAAGGTCTAGTCCGCACGACTGATCCTGTTGAAGGCCGGGGCTTTCCCCGGCCTTTTTCGTATCCGCCGCCCGGCTCCCGCCCTCCCCGCGGACGGCCATTCCTGCGGGCGGCCGCCGCGATGACCGCAAAGGAGAGGGAACGGCCCCTCCCCGGCATCCTCGCCACCGACAGCAGGCACCGGCGTTTGCGGGCTCCCCTGCCGATCCTCCTGCAGGTCCGGGATGGGTCAGACCTCGTACCGGCTCCGCCTTCGGCCGCTGCCATGCCGCAGGGCACCCGCCCCGGCCAGGATACCGGGCTCCCCCCGGGCGCTCGCGTCCGGCCTGCAACTTGCAAGCCCTGTGCGGATTAAGTACATTGAGCGATTACGGATGCCGTGACATCCGCCGCCGCGCCCGGCGCGCGGCACAGCCACTGACCCGCAAGACCGGCGGGGCCCGCGGGCCTGCCGCCATCCCATCCACCTTTCCGCGTGCCGAGGCATCATGAACCCGCAAACCTACACGGCCCCGCAGGAACAGCAGGAGGCGCCGGCCTCCTTTGCCGCCATCCTGCCCCTGCTGCTCTTTTTGCTCATCTTCATCGGTACGGGCGTCAGCCTGAGCCTGGCCGGTGTGGACATGGCCTTCTACCAGCTCTCCGCCACGGTGGCCATCCTGCCCGCCATCGCCCTGGCCCTGATTCAGGGCCGGGCCCGCCTGTCCAAAAAGATCACCATCTTCCTCACCGGTGTGGGCGAGATCAACATCATCACCATGTGCATGATCTACCTGCTGGCGGGCGGTTTTGCCGCCACGGCCACGGCCATCGGCAGCGTGAATGCCACGGTGAACTTCGGCCTTTCGCTGGTGCCGCCGGCCTTCATCCTGCCCGGCCTGTTCCTCATCGGCGCCTTCGTGTCCACGGCCATGGGCACCAGCATGGGCACCGTGGCCGCCATCACGCCCATCGCCCTGGGCGTGGCCGCCCAGACCAGCATCGAAGTGCCCGTGCTCATGGGCGTGGTGCTGGGCGGGGCCATGTTCGGCGACAACCTGTCCATGATCTCGGACACCACCATCGCCGCCACCCGCACCCAGGGCTGCGAGATGGGCGACAAGTTCCGCATGAACTTCCTCATCGTCCTGCCCGCCGCCCTGCTCACCGTGGCCCTGCTCTGGTTCTCGGCCTCGGGCGGTACCGAAGTGACCCTGCACGACTTCGAGCTGATCCGCGTCCTGCCCTACATCGCCGTGCTGGTGCTGGCCCTGACCGGGCTCAACGCCTTCATCGTCCTGGCCACGGGCATTCTGCTCAGCGGTCTGGTAGGCCTGTTCTGCGGCATCCCCGGCGCGGACGGCCAGATCGTGCCCTACAGCCTGCTCCGCTGGGGGCAGGACATCTACAAGGGCTTCACCGGCATGAACGAGATCATGGTCCTGTCCATGCTCATCGGCGGCCTGGGCGAGCTCATCCGCTACCACGGCGGCATCGCCTGGCTGCTGGCCCGCGTGGACGGCCTGGCCCGCCGCCTGGCCGGGAAAAGCGGCGGCAAGGGCTCCTCGCGGGTGGGGGAATCCTGCATCGCCCTGCTGGCCAGCCTGGCCGACATCTGCACGGCCAACAACACCGTGGCCATCATCCTCACCGGCGGCCTGGCCCGCGAGATCGCCCTCAAGAACGGCATCGACCCGCGCCGCAGCGCCAGCCTTCTGGACATCTTTTCCTGCGTCTTCCAGGGCCTGATCCCCTGGGCCGCCCAGCTGCTGCTGGCCGGTTCCCTGGCCAAGATCTCGCCGCTGGAGATCACCATCAACAACTGGTACTGCATGCTGCTGGCCGTGGCCGGCATCCTGGCCATCATCCTGGGCCTGCCCCGCATCAAGGCCCGCAGCACGGAGGCGTGATATGGCAGGCAATTCCTTTGGGCGCATCCTGCGCCTCACCTCGTACGGCGAATCCCATGGGCCCGGTCTGGGCGGCGTGCTGGACGGCTGCCCCGCAGGCCTGCCCCTGAGCGAGGAAGACCTGCAGCGCGAGCTGGACCTGCGCAAGCCCGGACAGGGCGCCACGGCCACCAAACGCAAGGAATCCGATACCGTCCGCATCCTTTCCGGCGTGTTCCAGGGCCTGACCACCGGCACGCCCATCGCTTTCCACATCGCCAACGAGGACCAGCGCTCCCGCGATTACGGCAACCTGGCCCAGGTCTTCCGGCCCGGGCACGCGGACTGGGGCTTTTTCAAAAAGTTCCACGGCATCCGCGACTACCGCGGCGGCGGCCGCTCCTCCGGGCGCGAGACCGTGGCCCGTGTGGCGGCCGGGGCCATCGCCAAAAAGCTGCTGGCCACACGCGGCATCCGGATCGTGGCCGGGGCCGTGGAGCTGGGCGGCATCGCCGTTCCCCCCGAAGCGTGCGATCCGGACGCGGCCCTGAGCCGTCCCTTCTTCGCCGCCGCCGACAGCGTGGTCCCGCTCTGGGAAGAGCGCGTCGCCGCGGCCCGTGCCGCCGGGGACACCCTGGGCGGCGTGGTGCAGGTGGTGGCCCGCAACGTGCCCGCCGGTCTGGGCGAGCCCTGCTTCGACAAGCTGGACGCCCGGCTGGCCTACGCCCTTATGGGCGTGGGCGCGGTCAAGGCCGTGGAAGTGGGCGAGGGCTTTGCCGCCGCGCGCCTCACCGGCTCGCAGAACAACGATCCCATGCTGCCCGGCGGCCGCTTTGCCAGCAACCATGCGGGCGGCATCCTGGGCGGCATCTCCAGCGGCCAGGACATCGTGCTGCGCGTGGGCGTCAAACCCATCGCCTCCATCGCGCAGGAACAGCAGACCATCGACGTCCACGACCAGCCCGCCAGCGTGCTCATCGGCGGCCGTCACGACCTGGCGGCCATCCCGCGCATCGTGCCCGTGCTCACGGCCATGACCGCCCTGGTGCTGGCCGACGCCCTGCTGCTGCAGGAGCGCATGGCCGTCCTGCCCGTGCCCGACGGCGTGGACTGGTTTTAGCAGTGTTTGTTGAGGGGGAAGGGGCCCTTTTTCCTGCGGTAAAAAGGTCTCCCTTCCCCTCGAACTCCCCCATCCCTCCAAAAACCGCTCTCCTGGTCTGCCATGTCTGACGATCTTCCCCTGCTGCGCGATCCCGATGCCGTGGAGCTCACCGGCACGCTGGAACGTGTGGTCTTCCACAACGAAGAGAACGGCTATACCGTGCTGCGCCTGCTGCCCGACAGGGCCCTGCCCGTGGAGGCCAAGGTCAAGGGCGCGCCCAGCCGCACGGTGAGCCGCGATCCCGTGACCTGCGTGGGCCACATGGTCAACCCGCAGGTGGGCGTCCAGTTGCAGGTCAGCGGCCGCTGGGTCAACAACGCGCGTTTCGGCCGCCAGCTGGCCTTCGACATGGCCGAGGAGATGCTGCCCGCCACCAGCGAGGGCATCCGCCTGTACCTGGCCTCGGGTCTCATCAAGGGCGTGGGCGAGGAGATGGCCGGGCGCATCGTGGCGGCCTTCGGCACGGACACCATCCGCGTGCTGGACGAAGAGCCCGAACGCCTGCTCAAGATCAAGGGCGTGGGCAAGAAGAGTTTCGAGAAGATCAAGGAAAGCTGGGCCGAGCACCGGGGCATCCGCGACCTGCTGCTCTTTTTGCAGCCCCACGGCATCACGCCCGCCTATGCCGTGCGCATCTACCGCGCCTACGGCGGCGAGGCCCTCAACGTGGTGCGCGAGAACCCCTACCGTCTGGCCATGGACATCCGGGGCATCGGCTTCGTGACGGCCGATGCCGCGGCCCGCAAGCTGGGCTTTGCCGAGGATCATCCCCTGCGCATCCAGGCGGGGCTGCTCTATGTGCTGCAAAAGGCCACGGACGACGGCAACGTCTTCCTTCCCGAGGAGGAATTGCTGGATCAGGCCTGCCAGCAGCTGGCCGTGGACCGCGACCTGGCCCGGCAGGCCGTGCTGGCCCTGGAGCAGGAAGAGCGCGTGGTGCGCGAGAGTCTGGACGAGCTGCCCGGGCGCCTGCCCGCTGTCTTCCGCGAGGACGGCGAGGAGGCGGAAGCGCCGGAAGTGGCCGTCTACCTGCGCCGCTACCATCATTACGAATCCAAGACAGCCTTCTATCTGCACCGACTGCTGCACTCGCCCAAGGCCGTGCGCTTTGCCGAGCCCGACGCCCTGGTGGAAAAGGTCACGGAGTCCCTGTCCATCAGCCTGGCCCCGGAACAGCTGGAGGCCGTGCGCACCGCGGCGCGCAGCAAGGTCATGGTGCTCACCGGCGGCCCCGGCACGGGCAAGACCACCATCATCAACGCCATCATCCGCCTGTTCGCCGAGGTCAAGGCCAAGATCCTGCTGGCCGCGCCCACGGGCCGCGCCGCCAAGCGCATGAGCGAGACCTCGGGCCGCGAGGCCCGCACCATCCACCGCCTGCTGGAATACAGCCCGCAGGAGGACGGCTTTGCCCGCAACGAGGACAACCCGCTGGCCTGCGGCCTGCTGGTGGTGGACGAGGCCTCCATGATGGACACCCTGCTCTTCTACCACCTGCTCAAGGCCGTGCCCATGGGCGCGACCGTGGTGCTGGTGGGCGACGTGCACCAGCTGCCCTCCGTGGGGCCGGGCAACGTGCTGGCCGACATCATCGCCTCCGGGGCGGTGCCCGTGGTGGAGCTGACCGAGATCTTCCGCCAGTCGGCGGAAAGCGAGATCATCTGCAACGCCCACCTCATCAACAAGGGGCAGGTGCCCTCGCTGGAATCCAGCAAGGACAGGCTCTCGGATTTCTATTTCATCCACCAGAACGACCCGGAACGCGCCGCCGACATGGTGGTGGATCTGGTGCGCAACCACATCCCGCGCCGCTTCGGCCTGGACCCGGTCAACGACATCCAGGTGCTCACGCCCATGCACAAGGGCGCCGTGGGCGCGGCGCAGCTCAATCTGCGCCTGCAGGCCAGCCTCAACCCCAACGGGCTGGAAGTGCGGCGCGGCGAACGCAGCTTCCGCCTGCACGACAAGGTCATGCAGATCCGCAACAACTACGACAAGGACGTCTTCAACGGCGACGTGGGCCGCATCGTCTTTCTGGACGGCAAGGAGCGGACCCTGAGCGTGCGCTACGACGACCGCGTGGTGCCCTATGACTTCGAGGAGCTGGACGAACTGACGCCCGCCTACGCCATCTCCATCCACAAATCGCAGGGCTCGGAATACCCTGCCGTGGTCATCCCGCTGATGATGCAGCATTACGTGCTGCTGCAGCGCAACCTGGTCTATACCGGCGTCACGCGCGGCAAAAAGCTGGTGGTGCTGGTGGGCGAGAGCCGCGCCCTGCACATGGCCGTCAAGAACAACAAGACCCGCACCCGCCACACCCGCCTTGCCCTGCGTCTGCAACCGTTGACATAGCCCGCCATCCGGTTTAGGAGGCAATAATCCTTATCTGCAAAGTAAGGAATTTCGCCACTCCTGCGCCGGATGACCGGCCGGATCAAAGGTACTGCATGACGCCAAAAAATTATGACCTGACCTTCCACTATTTCAGGGCCTTCGCCATCGTCTCCGTCATGCTCACCCACATGTGGGTGGGCCCCGTCCTCGCGGGCAGCGAGGACGCCGCCAAGCTCCAGGACAGCCTGCGGCTGTGTCTTTTCCACTCCGCCACCATCTACTTCGTCTTCATCTCCGGCTATCTGTTCGACTTCGTGAACCGCAGGAAAGGCCAGTTCTCCCCCCTGCGCTTCTACAAGTCCAAGATCGTCAACGTCTTCTGTCCCTACTTCATCCTGTCGCTGCTCCTGCTGGCCGCGGGCTGGATCTCCCACCACTGGTTCGGCTACGACATCCCCTTCATCAACGACGGCACGCCCGTGGCCTCCCTGTGGGACGTCCTGCGCTGTCTGGCCTACGGGTCGGCCAGTCTGGTGCCCTACTGGTACATCCCCTTCATCATGACCGTGTTCAGCGTCGGGCCGCTCATCTTCCACATGCCCACCGGGCTGCTGCAAAAGATCCTGCTCCCGGCCTCCGTCCTGCCCCTGATGGTGCCGCGCCTGCTGGTCTCGCCCTTGCGCAACCTCTGCTTCTTCGTGCCCATCTTCCTCATGGGCGTGTACTGCGCCCGCAACCGTGACGCCTGTATGGCCTTCATCCGCCGCCACCTCAGCGCCATCCGCGTGACGGCCGTGCTGACCTCCCTGCTCATCGTGGCCGACCATTACTTCGGCAGCTTCATGCCCAACATCGAAGGGGCCTACTATGTGCAGAAACTCTGTATCGGCTCCTGGGTGCTGGAACTGCTGGAAGGCATGGACAGGGAAGTACTGGCCCTGGACTTCCTGGCCCGCTACAGCTTCCCGCTCTTCTTCCTGCACGCCATCTTCCAGGGCATCTTCCAGACGCCCCTGTTCCAGGTGCTCGGCGCCGCGCTGCCCGGACAGGTCTTCACCATCGCCAACCTCACCGTGACCGTGGAGATAGCCCTTTGCATCCTCTGCATCCTGGGCATCAAGAAGATCATGGGCAAACGCTCGCGCTATCTCATCGGCGGCTAGGCCAAAGGAAAGCCTGCCGCGGACTCAGTACTGACAGTGCTGGAGGATGCCGCCGGCAATGACTGACGGGACCGGGGCCGCCGGAAAGGCGGTCCCGGTCTTTTTTTCGGCAGGGAACACGCTGGCGAGGCACAAAAAAAGGGGGACATGGTCCCCCATCGATGTTTCGTGTCACGCCGGTCGCCTGTTGTGGAGCTGTCACCGCATCCCTGCGGCGGGCTCATGCCGGGTTTCTCCTTTCCTGAAGCGGGGAAGGAGCCGTGGAAAGCCGCCCGCCCGGACAGCGCCTTCCGGGTGGTGCAGGGCCCGTCCCCGTTTGCGCGAAGTCCCGGCAGACGGCAGCGGAGCAAAGGACTCCCTCCCCTTCAAAAACACGCCCCGCCCAAGGGAAAAAAATACAAAATCAACAAGTTATTTCAATTAGATAGACAACATCCGAACATATCTCCAGTGAAGGGCCTGCCGCAGGTCCAGCGCTCATCTGAAAAAGCGCGCCGGGGAAAGGATGGGGGCGTGGGGGAATAAGCCCCTTGCGCACGGGCGACGACCGGAGGCGGCTGCAGACCTTAGCCGTGAGCGACGAAGGCGCTTTACGGGCATCGGCAGCAGCGATGAGGGCTTTTCCCTTCCCCCAGCAAATGCGGCGAGCGTTCTCCCTAGCAGGCCTGGGCCCAGCCCGCCGGGAACACGTCCAGCGGCATGGGGCGGCACAGGTCGCAGGCAGGCTGCAACCAGTGCAGGACCACACGACCTTTGCGCCGCAAACGCAGGGGCGGCAGGCACAGCAGCCCGGCCCTGTCTGCCAGGGCGTTGAGCTCGTCCACCGTATGCCCGGCCGGTGCGGGGCGGCCGTTTTCCCGTCCATCCGCGCACACCAGCACGCACTGGCCGCCGGGACGCAGCAGACGCCGGATCTCGCGCAGGCAGGCGGACAGATCGCCTGCCCAGAACGCGGGCTCGAACGCGGTGATGACGTGGAACATCTCCGCCGGGAACGGCAGGGCGGGGAACGCGCCCCGGCAAATGCGGACCCTGCCCCGGGCCACGTCATGGCGGTTGCGCACCGTGGCGGCCGATACCGCCGCAGCGGTGGCGGCCACGCCGTAGACGGCCCCCGAATACAGGGCAAGCTGGGCCAGGGCACGGCCGCCACCGCCCAGATCGAGGACCACGTCGCGCACCCGCAGCCGCAGGGAACGCACGACCTCCCGCTGCACGGCAGCCTGCCCGTTCTGCTTCAGGTACAGGGTAAAACGCCCCCAGACGTCCCCGGGGCGGATGATATGCTGCCAGATATCCATGCTTTGCTCCTTGTATGCGGCCGCCCTCCAGAAAAAACTTGCCTTGCATGCCCTTCCCGTATATCTTAATTGAAAATGAAATTCAATTTATTTAAAAGGACCCCTGCATGAGACCCAGCCACGTCTGTGAGGCATTGCATCATCTGGTGCGCATCCGGCAACCCGTGTTCCTCTGGGGGCCGCCCGGTGTAGGCAAAAGCCGGCTGGTGGCCGACGTGGCCCGCCGCCAGGGCCGCAAGCTCTACGACCTGCGCGCCGTGCTGCTGGACCCGGTGGACCTGCGCGGACTGCCCCGCATCAGCGATGAGGGCATCACCTCCTGGTGCGTGCCGGAATTCCTGCCCCATCCGCAGGACACGGAGGAAGGCATCCTCTTCCTGGACGAACTCAACGCCGCGCCTCCTCTGGTACAGGCCGCCTGCTACCAGCTCATCCTCGACCGGCGCGTGGGCCAGTACCGCCTGCCCGACGGCTGGGCCGTGGTGGCCGCGGGCAACCGCGAGAGCGACCGGGCCGTGACCTACCGCATGCCTTCGGCCCTGGCCAACCGCATGGTGCATCTGGATGTGGAATGCCATATCGACGACTGGCTGGACTGGGCCCGTGACAACGGCATCCGCGAGGAGATCCAGGCCTTTTTGCGCTTCCGGCCGCGCCTGCTGCATGATTTCGATCCCCGTTCGTCGGACAGGGCCTTCGCCTCGCCGCGCTCCTGGGAGTTCGCCTCCCGCATCCTCGATGCCGCCCCGGACGGCCCGCTGGAAGAAGAGCTGCTGGCCGGGACCATAGGTCAGGCGGCCGCGGCGGAACTGAGCGGCTTTTTGCGGGAATGGCGCCACCTGCCCAGTGTGGAGAGCGTCCTCAGCGATCCCGAAGAAGCCCCCGTACCTGCCGACCCGGCCTCCCTTTACGCCCTGTGCGAGGCCCTGGCCCTGCGCACCGCGCCCGCCACCATGGAAGCCCTGGCCGCCTATGCCGGACGCCTGCCCGCCGAGTTCGGCGTGCTGCTCATGCGCGATGCCGTCCGGCAGGATCCCGCCGTGGTGGAAAGCGAGCCCTTTGCCCGCTGGGCCCACGACAATGCCGAGGTCCTGATGTGAACAGGGACGATCTTCCTGCCCTGCCCCGTGCACCCCTCTCCCGGGGCGTGCGTGTCCCCTCCTCCGTCAGCCGCCGGGTTCCCCCCCCGCGGCCAAAGACACCCGCTCCACACCAGACGCCGCGGTATGCCCGCCTTCCCCGGAAACGCCCGGGACGACACGGCAGGATCCCCGGCCGGAGCGCCCGTCCGCGTCACAGGGCATGCGCCACAGCCCTGCGGCGGACGTTCCGGCCCCCCCTCTGGAGCAGCGCGCCCTCACAGCCATGATCCGGGCACGGGCGGACCTGGTGCTCCGGCAGCCCTTTTTCGGCTCCCTGGCCCTGCATCTGGCCCTGAAGCCGGACAGCACCTGCCGCCACCTCTGGACCGACGGCCGCACGCTGGGCTTCAATCCTGTCTGGGCGGCCACCCTGCCCCACGAGCGGCTGGTGGGGGCCCAGGCCCACGAAGTCATGCATCTGGCCTGCGCCCATCATGTCCGGCGCAACGGACGCGATGCCCGGATCTGGAACGAGGCCTGCGACGTGGTGGTGGACGCCCTGCTGCTCGGTGCCGGCTTTCGGCTGCCGCAGGGCCATCTGGAACATCCCGAATATGCGGGACTCAGCGTGGACGAGGTCTACAGCCGTCTCGCCTCCCTGCAGGACACGCCCCTGCACGGCGGCGCGCAACAGCAGGCCGCCGGACGCAGCCCCCGGGAAAAGGGCTCCGACCAGCAGAGACATGACGGCCGGGAGCGGCAGGACGCCCCCGCGGCCGCGCCCTCCCGTGCAGGAGAGACTGACGAGGCAGCCGCCCCGGAAGCCGCGGGCACCGCCCGCCCTGCCGGGGACAAGCCGGAAAGGGAGCAGCCTGTCCCGTATTTTTCCGGTGAGGTCCGTGACCATCCCCTGCTGGAAGACGGCCAGGGAGACGCGCACCGCAAGGCGGAACAGGAGGCCGAGCTGCGTCTGGAGCAGGCCCTGCAACGGGCGCGGCACATGGGCCGCGAGCCCGCGGGCTTCAGCCGCCTGTTGCGCGGCGGCCGCCACGATGGCGGCACGGACTGGCGCGGCCTGTTGCGCCGCTTTCTGGAGAACTGCGCCCTCAACGACTACACCTGGAGCGCGCCCAACCGGCGTTACCTGCATCACGGCATCTACCTGCCCGGACGGCAGGAGCAGCGTATCCCGCAGCTGGCCGTGGCCGTGGACTGTTCGGGCTCGGTGGACGATGCCGCCCTTTCCCTGTTCTGCGAGGAGCTGTCGTCCATCCTCGCCGCCTACGAGACGGAGCTGGTGGTCATCTTCCACGACAGCCGCGTGCAGGCCGTGCAGACCTTCCGGCGGCAGGACCTGCCCCTGCATCTGGCCCCCGTGGGCGGCGGCGGTACGGACTTCAGGCCCGTGGGCCGCTGGCTGGACGACAACGGCCTGCGCCCGGCCTGCCTGCTCTGGTTCACGGATCTGGAATGTTCGTCCTTTCCCGACGAGCCCGCCTGCCCCCTGCTCTGGGCCGTCTGGGGACAGGGAGGGGAACAGCCCCCCTTCGGCGAGCTGCTGCGCCTGCCCGCCGGAGCCTGACCATCAAGGAGCCTGTATGCGGATCACTTGGAAAATAGAAAAAAAGCGCGGCAACCTGCGCCCCGTCCTGACCTATACCGTCACCCTGGAAGACTTCGAACGCCAGCTGGCCACGCCGCCGCTGAGCATCACCTCGCTCATCCCCGAACCGCCGGAATCCTGGCAGGAACACTGCTGGCCCGGGCAGCACGAACGGGCCGGACAGGACGATGCAGGCGAGCGGCCCTGCTACCAGCTCTCCATCCCGTCCCACAAGGGACGGCACGGCAGCCAGAGCCTGCGCCTGCCCTGGCGTGAGGACAACAGCTATCCCGAAGTGGAGGCCTCCTTCCGCCTGCTGCGCGAAGCCTTTGCCAGCGAACTGGAACGGGCCGGGGCCAGCCGCCCCATGCATGAGGAAAACAGCCTGGAGCTGGGCGGTACGGCCCTGCGCTCCGTGGCTCCGGCCATCCTCGGCCAGCGTTTCCTGGAAGCCGTGGGCAAGGCCTAGGCCTGTCCGGGATCTTTCTTCTTTTGCCCTTCCTCCAGCCTGCCTGCCGGATCGCGATGCTCCCGGATCACCGGACAGCTTGCGCTCCGGCAGGAAATCATGGAACAATCCGCCATCGCGAACCATGAAGCCGCAGGACATGACATGGCCAGGAACAAGGAAGGCAAGCAGCCCCTGTGCCCGCTCGAATACGGGCTGGACATCTTCAACGGGAAATGGAAGACCCGCATCATCTGTCTGCTGGGTGCCAGCGGCACCTTGCGCTACAAGGAGATCAGGGACAACCTCGACGGCCTGACGGACGCCGTGCTTGCCGCCACCCTCAGGGACATGGTGAACGACCGGATCGTAGACAGGCGCCAGTACAACGAGATCCCGCCGCGCGTCGAATACTCCCTGAGCGAAAAGGGCGCCTCCGCCCACAAGATACTGCGCAGCATCTGCTGCTGGGCCGTGCGTTACTGCCCCCTGCCGGAAGAATCCCTGCCCCCCTGCAAAAAGGTCGGGGGCTGCCCTCTGTAAAAAAACAGGGGCGGTCTCTCGCCCCTTTCCGCATCTGCCCGTTTCCGGGCTTCTTCTAAAAGATGTATTCGTTCTCCCGCCGGGCCTTCAGGCGCCGGCTGAAATCCCGCGCAAAATCGAGGTAGCTTTCCACATCCATGTGCTTGGCCCCCGCAGGGCAGCTGCGGATGCAGCGGAAGCAGGAAAGGCAGCGCGTGCCGTCGATGCTGCGATGGTCGGCCGCGATGGCCTGCACAGGGCACAGGGAGGCGCACAGGCCGCAGTCCGTACAGGCCTCGGAGGTCAGCGGCACGAAACCCACGCCCCTGCCCTCTCCCCGGTACGGACGCTGCCCCTTGATGGCCAGCGCCACGGGGGAGGCAAGATCGCCCTGCCTGGCTGCCAGCAGCTGCTGCACGAAGCGGCGGTTCTCGGCGGCATCCCCGGCATCGGGACGCCCCACCTGGATCTCCCCGAAGGTATGCTGCCCCACCAGCGCCGCCGCGCCCTGGACGATGAAGCCCTGACGCTGCACGATGTCCTGCAGTTCCAGCAGGGAATCGTCATAGTCACGGTTGCCGTAGGTGATGCTGATGATGCAGGGGGTCCGGTGGCCGTGCACCTGCTCCAGACGCCCGGCGGCCACTTCCGGTACCCTGCCGTTATAGCAGGGCACCGAGAACACGACGACGTCCCCGGGACCGAAATCCCCGGCAACGGCGCCACAGGTGATGTCCAGCTCGGCAAAACCTTCAGGAGCCAGGGCCGCGGCAAGGCTGAGCGCGGAGCGCTTGCTGCCGCCGGTGGGAGAAAAATACAGGGCTGTGACGTTCACGGATGTCTCCTTTGCATGATTTTGCGGCAGCATAGCCCGTAACCACGGCATCCCCCAACAAAATCAGCCGGCCATGAGCCACTATGCTCCGGCAAAGCGACCCCGGAACAACGTCCCCGCCCTGCGGCAGGACGGCCTGAGCCCTGTCGGCTCAAGTCCTCACAGCGCGTCCCCGGCCGCAGCGTCTTCGGTGAGCATGTCGCGCAGGCGGCGTGCGGCCAGGCTCAGGGTATGGCCGTCGTATTCCAGCAGGCTGATGCTGCGCGACGGCAGCTCCTCCGCGAGCCGCAGGGCGAACACCTCCCCGGCGGCCAGGGCCTCTCTGGCGGCCACTTCCGGCAAAAAACCGATGCCCAGGCCGTGCCGGGCCAGATCCAGCACCAGCCCCGTAGTGTCCGGCTCCATGGCCGGGGCAAAGTCCACGCCCCGCGTCTTGCACATGCTCTCCAGGAATTCGAAAGTGAGGCTGCCCTGCTTGTGACAGATGAAGGGGTGCCGCATCACCTCATCCAGGGGCACGTCCCTGCCGCGCAGCTGCCCGAAGGCCGACGAAGCCACGAAGACGTCTCGCAGCGGGCACAGGCGCGTCTCCTTCAGGGCCCGGAAACCGCCGCCGGGCACGGCGGCCACGGCAAAATCGATGGCCCCGGACTTGAGTTCATCGATGGCCTGCCGGGACGTACCGCCGAACAGCCGGAGCCGCACCCCCGGATACAGGGCATGGAAGCGGTCCAGCCGCGGCAGCAGCCAGTGGCGCAGGGCCGTCTCGCTGGCCCCCAGGGCGATGCTGCCCGATTGCAGGCCCACGGCCTGCTCCAGCTCTTCCCGGCCCCGGCGGAACTGCTCGCAGCCCGCCTCCACATGGGCGTAGAACATGCGGCCTTCGGGCGTGAGCTCCACGCCGCGCCGGTTGCGGATGAACAGACGGCAGCCCAGCTCGCGCTCCAGGGCCGCCATGGAGCGCGATACCGCGGGCTGGCTGGTGAACAGCATGGCCGCCGCCCGGCTGAAATTGCGGCAGCGCGCCACCTGGTAGAATATCCGGCAAAGCTCCCAGTTCAGCTCCATGCGCTCTCCTGTTATGCATTTTTGATATATCTACGATATCAACTAAGCATTTTACCGTATCAGGGCCCCTTGCTATAGGCAAGCGCAGCACTTCTCCAGCAACAGATTTCCAACCAGGGACCTTGAACGATGAACCGCGGATACATTTTCATCTTTCTTGCCACCGTGTTCTTCAGCTCCATGGAAGTGGCCCTGAAGACCGTGGCCCATGATTTCAACCCCATGCAGCTCAACTGCACCCGCTTCCTCGTGGGTGGCCTGCTGCTCATCCCCTTTGCCCTGCGCGGCCTGCGCCAGCACGGGGCACGGGTCACCGCCGCCGCATGGAAAGGCTTTGCCTGGCTCGGCTTCGTGGGCCTGGTGGTGAGCATGATGTTCTACCAGATGTCCATCCTTTACGCCCCGGCCTCGGTGGTCAGCGTGCTGTTCAGCTGCAACCCCGTGCTGGTGCTGGCCTTCGCCTATCTCATCCTGCGCGCCGACATCCGGCCCCAGCACATCACCGCCCTGGTCATGGAAGTGGCGGCCGCCCTCATCATCATCGATCCGCTGCACACCACGCTCGATCCCGTGGGCATCACGCTGGTGCTGCTCTCGGCCGCCACCTTCGCCCTTTATGCCGTGCTGGGCAAAAAGCAGTGCACCCAGTACTCCGGCGTGGCCGTCACCTGCTTCAGCTGCCTGGCCGCCAGCGCCGAGATGATCGTCCTCATGCTCATCAGCCACATCCCCGCCGTGGCCGATGCCCTGCAGGCCGCCGGTCTGCCCATGTTCGCCGCCATGCCCTTCTTCAGCGGCTACACCACGGGCAACCTCCTCAACGTGCTCTATATCTGCGTTTTCGTCACCGCGGGCGGCTATGCCTGCTACTTCATGGGCATGGAAGCCACCTCCGCCATGCAGGGCTCGCTGGTCTTCTTCTTCAAGCCCGTGCTGGCGCCCATCCTGGCCATGCTGATCCTTGGCGAGGAGATCCCCTGGAACATGTGGGCCGGTATCGGCCTCATGCTCGTGGCCTCCGAGGTCTCCATGATCCCCACCTGGGAAACGCTCCTGTCCGTGCGCCCCTTCATCATCGACCGCATCCTTCACCGCCGGCATTGATCCGGCGGGGGCGCCCCTCCTCCGTCCCCCGCCGGTATCCGGCCCGGATAAAACCGGGCATAAAAAAAGGACGCTGTACAGCGTCCTTTTTTTCATACTTGCCCGGCCGGCCGCCGGCAGCTTTCTTTCCTGGTATTCATCAACTCCAGCCGGCGACCACGGCAAGCCCTGTCCTGGGACAGGAAAAGAGGATCAGACGGCTGGGGCTCAGGCCCGGCCTTCCTGCCGTTCACGCCAGCGCACGATGTCCGCCACGGCCAGCAGGGGCAGGTCGTTGGCACGGGCAAAGTCCGCCACCTGCGGCAGACGCGCCATGGTGCCGTCATCATTGGTCAGCTCGCACAGCACACCGCAGGGCGGCAGGCCCGCCAGGGACATCAGGTCCACAGTGGCCTCGGTATGGCCGCGCCGTTCCAGAACGCCGCCGGGACGGGCCCGCAGCGGGAACACATGGCCGGGATGGCGCAGGTCCTCGGGACGCGCGCCCTCGGCCACGGCGGCCTTGACGGTGGTCACCCTGTCGGCGGCGGAAACGCCGGTGGTCACCCCCTCGGCGGCCTCGATGGAGATGGTGAAAGCGGTCTGCTGGGTATTGGTGTTGTGGGCCACCATGGGCGGCAGGCCCAGGCGGGTGGCGCGCTCGTCGGTAAGGCACAGGCACACGATGCCGCTGCAATGGCGGATGAGGCGGGCCATCTGCGCATCGGTCAGGCTGTGGGCGGGATAGATGAGGTCGCCTTCGTTCTCGCGATCCTCGTCGTCCACCACCAGGACGCCCCTGCCCGCACGCACGGATGCCAGAGCGCGTTCCATACGCGTTTCCCAATCACCAAAAGAAGCCAGGATATCGGGGGACTGATGCATCATCGTCTCCTTGATCGGCCCGGACGGGCCGGAAGATGTGCATCAGGGCACGGCTGCCGTGCGCGCTGCGGGGCGGCCGCCAAGACCGTCCTTTTTTGCGCCCCACACGGCAGAAAAACGAACCGTTCTCTTTCATCCGGACTGTTACCGTCGGCTCCGGGATCTCACCGGTATCTGCTGACCCGCACCACGTTGCATGGTACGGCGCTCGCGGGCTCATGCGGAAAACCGCCATCACCGCCGGTGGGGACTTGCACCCCGCCCTGAGAATGGAGCCACCATACGCCCGCCTCCCACGTTTGGCAATCCCCGGCCATAAAAACCGGAAACCTCCCAGACTGCCGGGAACAGGCCAAAACGTATGGTCGAAGCGCATGGGGCTACCTTTCCCCGTTTTTGGAAAAGTTTTCCACAGCATGTTGACAACTAGCCGTCCTACCTTACTTCTATGTCAACAAGGAAAAATATCAGGAGGCATTGAAATGAGCCTTATCCGTGTATATCCCCAGCATTGGTTCTCTCCCCGCAACGCCCAGCAGCCCGAACAGAGCTTCCAGCCCCTGGACCGCCTGCATCACGATATCGACCGTCTGTTCAATGGTTTCTTCACGCCCGGCTGGCCGACCAGCCTGATGGACAAGCCGCAGGCCGACATCCGTCCCAGCCTGGACATCCACAGCGACGACAAGGCCTACACCATCCACATGGAAGTGCCCGGTGTGGACCCCGATGAGGTCAAGGTCGAAGTCCGTGACGGCATGCTGACCGTTGAAGGTGAAAAGAAGATGGAAAGCTGCGCCGCCCCTGCCGCCGAAGGCGAAAAGGCGGAAGCCAAGGAACCCGTCTGCCATGTGCAGGAACGTGTCTACGGCTCCTTCTGCCGCCAGATCGGCCTGGCTGAAGATGCTGATGTGGAAAACATCAGCGCCAGCCACAAGAACGGTGTGCTGACCATCGTCATCCCCCGCAAACAGCCTGAAGCCCCCGCCGCCCGTTCCATCACGGTGCAGAAACAGTAATCCCCCCTCTTGAAGGACCCTCCTCCGACTCCCACTCCTCGGGGAGCCGGACCGCCCGCAACGGGCGGACTCCACGGCCTGCCGCGCACGCGGCAGGCCGCTTTTTTTATGCGCGACCGGACAGCGGCCGCGTGTCCCGTCTTTCCCCGCCCTGCTGCGCACCCGGACACCCCCGCCGAAGGTAAGGACTGCACGACGCCCTGCGGCACGCCCGGCTTCGGGCAAAGCGCTTCGGCCCTTTCCGCCTTCCGGTCCATACAAAAGCCTGCGCGACCCCGATCCCGCAACATACGGCTCCCGGCGGACCGCCTGCCCCACGACCGGCACTGCAAGTATCCCCCCCTTCCCCCGCTGCATCCCGGCCCCTCCACAGGACAGGGATGCCCGCTTTCCCGGCGGGCCCGGCGTTTTCCGCAGCACGGGCACGAAAAAAGGCGGCATCCCGCGCAGGGACACCGCCTTGTCAGATTCGCTGTTCGGCTGTGGACTACTTCTTGCCCGCAGGCTCGATGACTTCCACGCCGTCCATGTAGGGCACCAGGGCCTTGGGCAGCACGATGCTGCCGTCCTTCTGCTGGCCGTTCTCCAGGATGGCGGCCATGGCGCGGCCGGTGGGCAGGCCGGAACCGTTGAGGGTGTGGCAGTAGGTGCTCTTGCCGCCCTTGGGCTTGAAGCGGATGTCCGCACGGCGGGCCTGGAAATCGATGCAGTTGGAGCAGGAGGAGATCTCGCGGTAGGTGTTCTGGGCAGGCAGCCAGACTTCCAGGTCGTAGGTCTTGGCGGAACCGAAGCCCATGTCGCCCGTGCACAGGGTGATGACGCGGTAGGGCAGCTCCAGCTTTTCCAGCAGGGTGCGGGCATGGCCCACCATGATCTCCAGCTGGTTGAAGCTGTCGTCAGGATGGGCAAAACGCACCATCTCCACCTTGGTGAACTGGTGCAGGCGGATCAGACCGCGCGTGTCCTTGCCGGCGGCACCGGCTTCGGAACGGAAGCAGGGCGTGGCGGCGCAGTAGGCGCGGGGCAGGTCGGCCTCGTCCAGCACCTCACCGGCGTGGATGTTGGTCAGGGGCACCTCGGCGGTGGGGATGAGGTAGTAGTCCCAGGCGGGCATCTTGAAGAGGTCTTCCTCGAACTTGGGCAGCTGGCCCGTGCCGGTCATGGTGGCGCGGTTGACCATGAAGGGAGGACAGACTTCGATGTAGTCCTCGTGCTTCACATGCTGGTCCAGGAAGAAGTTGACCAGGGCGCGGTCCAGACGGGCGGCCCAGCCCATGTACAGGGCAAAGCGGCTGCCGGCCAGACGGGTGGCGCGCTCGAAATCCAGAGCGGCGCCGCCCAGCTCCCAGTGCTGACGGATATCGAAATCGAACTGGCGCGGCGTGCCCCAGCGGAGCACTTCCACGTTCTCGGTCTCGTCCTTGCCCACGGGCACGCTGGCGTCCGGGATGTTGGGCACACCCATGAGCCAGTTTTCCACAGCGGCCTTGGCTTCGGCGGTCTGCACGTCCAGGGCCTTGATGCGGGCCGACAGGGCGCCCAGTTCTTCCATCATGTGGGAGGCGTCCCCGCCTTCACGCTTGATCTGGGCCACCTGACGGGAGGCGGCGTTCTGCTGCTGTTTCAGGCTTTCCACTTCGGCCAGCAACGCACGACGGCGGCCGTCCAGTTCGAGGAACTCATCCACTTTCAGCGGCGACTGCCGGTCGGCCAGGGCCTTGGCCAGCACTTCGGGCTGTTTTTGCACCAGTTTGAGGTCGATCATAAAAACTCCTGCATAGCATGCGCAATGTGGAGGCCACGCTACCACGAGCCCCCAGACCTTGCAAGACAAGGGCATTGCGTATATAAAAAGTCTCAAAACTTTTTAAAACATCTATCCTGCGAGACCTTGCCATGAAATCCGCCCGTATCACACGCCTTCTTTTCCTTTCGCTGGCGCTCATGCTGGCCATGTTCCTGACTGCCTGCGGTCCCAGCAATACCGTGCGCCTGCTTTCGCCCGCGCCTGCGGTCAATCCCGTGCTGCCCGCTCCCAATGCGCCGCGCGTGACCGTGGTGCCCTTCACCGATAACCGTCAGGACACCACCAACCTCGGCGTGCGCCGTGACGGCAGCGCCTTCGTGGCCAGCGACGACCTGGCCCAGTGGGTGAGCCGCGGCCTGGCCGACGAGCTGCGCCGCCAGGGCGTGCAGGTCTCCTACGCCATGGACGAGAACCAGGCCCGCAGCGGCAACCCCGACTATATCGTCACCGGTACCGTGGAACAGGCCTGGCTGCGTGAAGTCTCCGCCACCGAACTGGCCACCTCCATGCGCGCCACCTACCGTCTGGCGCCCCGCAGCGGCCGCGTGGTCAAGGAGACCCTCAACTCCAGCCAGAACCGCAGCGGCATCCCCACCGGCGGCGCCGCGGAAGAGATCATGCTCAACAGCATGCGCGAGCTGGTGCAGCCCATGGCCCGCAAGATCAAGGCCATCGTGGACGGCAAGTAGACAGGATATCTCAGGGGCTCCCGAAAGGGAGCCCTTCGCTTTCCGGGGCCCCGCCGCAAGCGGGGCCTTTCTTTTTTGGGACACTTGCCCCAAAATGAGACCTCGCCCCGGCCGCCGGACGCGCCGCGCCCCTGCTGTCCTCCTGCCGCAACCCCTTTCCCCGGAGCCTGCTGTGCGCGATCCCCTGGTCAAGGCCTACGGCCATGTCTACCCTGTGACGCCCGCCCTGTACGCGGCGCTGGAATCGGCCCTGCACGATGCCCTCAACGACGACGAGGACGTGCCCCTGCTCTGTCAGGAAGGCGATATGGCCCGCATCTCCATGGAAGGTTCCTACTTTCCCGAAGACGAGGTGGTGGAGGCCTTCCGCGCCCATCTGACACCGGACATGCAGGGCAAGCTGGACGTGCTCGACATGGACGGCTGGCGCCTGACCCGGCATGTGTTCACCGGCGGGCAGGTCAAAAGCAGCAGCGCGCCCCTCAACAATGTTCTGGACTATTCCGGCCATTGATGCCGGAGCCTCGCCCTTTTTCCACATTTTCCCCAAGGAGCCCGCATGGATATCGCCTCCTTCATCCGCCACGTCCCCGACTACCCCAAGCCCGGTATCCTGTTCTACGACATCACGCCCCTGCTGGCCTCGCCCGAAGCCTTCGGGGACGTCATCGAACGGATGGCCGATGCGGCCCGTCCCCTGCGGCCCACCCGCATCGTGGCCGCCGAAGCGCGGGGCTTCCTGTTCGCGGCGCCGCTGGCCCAACGTCTGGGCGTGGGCCTGGCCCCGGTGCGTAAGCCCGGCAAGCTGCCCTGTGAAGCCTTCGAGGCCAGCTATGACCTGGAATACGGCTCCAATACCCTGTGTCTGCACAAGGATGCCCTGACGCCGGAGGATCGCGTCCTCATCGTGGACGACATCCTGGCCACCGGCGGCACCCTGGATGCCATGATCCGTCTGGTGGGCCAGAGCGGCGCCACCGTGGCGGGCTGCTGCATGCTCATGGAACAGGATGCCCTGGGCGGCCGCAAGGTGCTGGGCGACATCCCCCTGTCCGTGCTGCTGCACGTGTAGTCTGGAGCTTTGCCTTTTGTGACGGTGCAACTGTCGATGCCATAAGGCTTTTATTTTGAGGGGAGAACCCCTCGCCTAGCGCGAGAGGGGTTCCCCCCTCAAGCTCCCCCTTCCCCAGCGCGCTTTATGCAACGGCCAGTCCCTCCTGCTTTTGCAGGAGGGACTGGCCGTTTCACATGGAACAGGAAGATATGCACGGGAAAGGATACAATGTCATGGGAGATGGAGGGAGAAGATACGCTCCCTCTGGATGAAGCACATTTGGAGGAGGGATGCGAGAGAGTTGAACGCGACTGAAGGCGGCCCGCAAGCCCCTTACGGGCATCAGCAGCAAGGATAAAGGAGGCTACTCCCCCGCAACGCCTCCCTTTGGAAAACAAAAGACCCCTGGCGCGAAAACTCGCCGGGGGCCTTGGCATCAAAAACGAAAGGACAGCCTACAGGTTGGCGGCGTACCAGTCGCCGGCCAGACGCAGGCCGGTGCGCACGTCGAACTGGGGCTCATAGCCCAGCAGGGTGCGGGCACGGGTGATGTCGGCCAGGGAGTGGCGCACGTCACCGGCACGGAAGTCGCGGTGCGTGGCCGTGGCCGTGGCGGCTTCGGGCATGTGGCGCACCACTTCCTCACGGATGAGGTCGAACAGTTCGTTCAGGGTCGTGCGCTGGCCAAAGGCCACGTTGTAGACCTTGTTGCGGGCTTCGTCCGTGGCGAAGCTGGCCAGCAGGTTGGCCTGCACCACGTTGTCGATGTAGCAGAAGTCGCGGCTGGTCTCGCCGTCGCCGTTGACGAAGACGGTCTCTTTCTTCAGCAGGCTGGCGAACCACTGGGGGATGACGGCGGCGTAGGCGCCGTAGGGATCCTGACGCTGGCCGAAGACGTTGAAGTAGCGCAGGCCCACGGTGGTGAAGCCGTAGCAGCGGGCGAAGACGTCGGCGTAGAGCTCGTCCACATACTTGGTCACGGCATAGGGCGACAGGGGGTTGCCGATCTTGTCTTCCACCTTGGGCAGCTCGGGGGAATCGCCGTAGGTGGAGGAGGACGCGGCGTAGACGAAGCTCTTCACGCCCGCATCGCGCGCGGCCACCAGCATGTTAAGGTAGCCGGTGATGTTGCAGCTGTTGGACAGGATGGGATCGTCGATGGAGCGCGGCACGGAACCCAGGGCGGCTTCATGCAGCACATGATCCACACCTTCGCAGGCCTTGCGGCAGGTATCCAGATCGCGGATGTCGCCTTCGATGAAGGTGAAGCGGCTCCAGGCTTCGGGGCCCACCAGGGCTTCCACCATGTCCAGGTTCTTCTGGTAACCGGTGAGGAAGTTGTCCAGACCCACCACGGTCTGCCCCATCTTGAGCAGATGTTCCAGCAGGTTGGAGCCGATGAAACCGGCAACGCCGGTCACCAGCCAGGTGGAGGGTTCGGCACGCATTTTTTCGCACAGTTGGGTATAGGCGGTCATATTGCCTTCCTTATCAGAGGTCGTGGTTGCCCGCCGGGAGGCCGCGAAAACGGGAGGACCCGCCTTCGCGGCACAGACGGCGTGCTTTCCTTGTACGCTGTGCCGACGCCGCTGTCAAAAGACGGCCCCCCTGCCCCGGCAGGAGCTTTTTTGCCGCATCCTGCCGGAATCGCGTTTTTTTGTTCACATCCTGTCCCCGCCCGCAGGGCCCCTTTGCCTCTTTTCAGCGGCAAGGGATGCTGGTATAGCCCGTGAAGAGCCCACCAAACAGGGGGCCGGCCGCACCCGGCCGACACGTCTCCCCTTTCCGGTCCGGCCAGGCGGGGACGGTCTTTGCCCCGCAGGACAGACAGCGCCCCATCACGGAGCGTACCCGCCGGACAGGTGGGCAAAGGATATGCCGTGAAAATACTCATCCTGGGCAATCAGGCCCGTTCCACTTCCAATTTCTGGACCGTCCTCATGCGCCGCATGCGTGCCGCCGGGCATGAGGTCCTTTGCGCCGTGCCCGCGGGCGACGACGCTGCCGAGGCCGCCATCCGCGCCATCGGCGAAGAAGATCCCGCCTTCCGGAAAGGCCCGGCCGTGCGCCTGTGCCATTATCCCCTGGACCGCAAGGGCCTCAATCCCCTGCGCGACATGGCCACCATGCACGCCCTGTACCGCCTGTTCAGGCAGGAAAAGCCGGACCTGCTCTTCGCCTCCACCATCAAGCCCGTCATCTACGGCTGCATGGCGGCGCGTCTGGCGCGGGTGCCGCACATCTACGCCACCATCACCGGCCTGGGCTACGCCTTCGAGGCGGACAACTTCTTCAAGAAATGCGTCAACCGCCTGAGCATCGGCCTGTACCACTGCGCCCTTGCCGGGGCCGAAGGCGTGTTTTTCCAGAACCGCGACGACGCGGAGCTGTTCCGCAAGGTCGGCATCCTGCGCCGCAGCGCGCGCGTGCTCATGGCGCGCGGCACCGGTGTGGACATCCGCCGCTTTGCCGAAGCGCCCCTGCCGCCCCTGCCCGCCGAAGGCTGCGCCCCCGAAGAACGGGAGATCATCTTCCTGCTGGTGGGCCGTCTGCTGGAGGCCAAGGGCCTGCCCGAATACGCCGCCGCGGCCAAGGAACTGAAAACGCAGTACCCCGCCGCCCGCTTCCAGCTGCTGGGCCCGCCGGAACAGGGCCTGGGCAGCGTGGATCTGGCCCAGGTGCGCCGCTGGCAGGACGAAGGCAGCATCGAATACCTGGGCGAGACCCGCGACGTGCGCCCCTATGTGGAGGCCTGCCACGCGCTGGTGCTGCCTTCGTGGCGTGAAGGCACGCCCACGTCCATCATGGAAGGCATGAGCATGGGCCGCGCCGCCGTGGTCACGGATGTGCCCGGCTGCCGCGAGGTGGTGGAAGACGGCGTCAACGGCTGCATCTGCGCCGCCCACGATCCCCGGGCGCTGGCCGCCGCCATGCGCCGCCTGCTGGACGAACCCGGACTGCTGGTCCGCATGGGGGCCGCCGGCCGGGATCTGGCCTGCCGCGAATTCGATGCCGAAGTCGTGGCCGAGAAGATCCTGGTCGACATGCGCGTGCCCCGCGCGGCCGGATAAACAAGCAACCATGCGGGCCCGTGGCGGCCCGCTCCTGTCCCGGCCCCGCCGGGACGACGGTGTCTCGCGGTCACAGGGACAGCCCGCCCGCCGCAGGCGGCCCACAGGCCTGTCCCGTCCACTGTACGAAAAAATGGAGAAACTATGATCAGCCGTTACCGCATGGCATTGATGCAGGTGGTGGACCTGTGCTGCATCCTGCTGGCCCTGGCCGTTTCGGGCATGGTGACCATCGCGCCCGACCTGAGCGTCTTTGACGACTACACCGGCGCCTCCCTGTTCACCATCTTCTTCTATCTGCTGTTCTTCTACATCCTCGATGCCTACAGCGTGGGCATGGAAGACTTCAAGGACACCCTGGGCCGCATCCTGGTGGCCTGCGTGCTGGGCATCATCAGCTCGGCCACGGCGTCCTTCGCCCTGGAGAACTGGCGCTTCGACCGCGTGACCGTGCTCCTGCTCTTCGCGCTCTCCTTCGTGTTCTGCCTGGGCTGGCGCTTCCTCTACTACCTCAATGCCGACAAGCTGACCCATCCCCTGCGCGTCCTGCTGGTGGGCGTGGACCGCGGCGGCAAGGTGCGCAAGCTGCTGGCCGAAGGCCTGCCCAAGGCCCGCATCCTGGGCTATGTGGGTGAAAAGGACCAAGATCCCGACGCCGGTGAGTGCTTTGGCCCGCCCTTCATGGCCCTGGAAGCCGCCAAGAAGCACGGCGCGACCATGATCGTGCTCCTGCCCGACGCCCCCATCGACGACGACATCGCCCATGACCTGCTGGAAGCCAAGCTGCACGGCGCCATGGTGGTGGACATCCGCACCTTCTACGAGCATGTGGTGCAGCGCCTGCCCCTTTCCCAGATCACCGAGGAATGGCTGCTGCAGACCGAAGGCTTTTCGCTCAACACCCGCGGCAGCCTGCGCCGCCTGAAGCGCGCCTTCGACCTGTTCCTGTCCCTGATGCTGCTCATCCCGGCCGCGCCCATCATGCTCATCACCGCCCTGCTGATCCGCCTGGAATCGCCGGGCCCGGTCATCTACCGTCAGGATCGTGTGGGCCTGTATGAAAAGGAATTCACGGTCTACAAGTTCCGCTCCATGCGTACCGACGCCGAAAAGAACGGCGCCGTCTGGGCCGCCGCCAATGACGCCCGCGTGACCCGCGTGGGCAAGTTCATCCGCAAGGTGCGCATCGACGAGCTGCCCCAGATCTGGAACATCATCAAGGGCGACATGAGCTTCATCGGTCCCCGTCCCGAACGCATGACCTTCGTGAAGCAGCTCAAGGAACACATCCCCTATTACAGCCTGCGCCATACCGTGAAGCCCGGCCTCACCGGCTGGGCCCAGGTCTGCTACCCCTACGGCGCCAATGAGGAAGATGCCCGCCACAAGCTGGAATACGACCTGTTCTATGTGAAGAACATCTCCATCCTGCTGGACATCCACATCATCTTCAAGACCGTGGGCGTGGTGCTCTTCCCCAAGGGCGCGCGCTAGGCCGGACATCCCGGTACACGCACGACGGGGCGGATCAGCCGGCTGATCCGCCCCGTTTTTTTCTTCCCGTCCGAATGCAGAGGGGCCCAAAGACGGCCCTGCGTAACTCAGGGATGCTCCTGCCCCGTGCGCTGCTGCCGTGCCTGACAGTACTGGCAGTTCTCGCCGTCGATGAGGCTCTTCAGGATGCCGCAGCCCCCTTCCCGGCTGCCGTCGCATTTGTGGTACAGGGATTCAAGATGCGCCCTGAGGTGCTCAAGATCCCGTATCTGCTGCTCCACCGCTTCGATATGCGTGCGGATGAGCCTGTTGATCCAGTCGCAGCTGCCCGTGGGATGGTCGCTGTATACCAGCAGGGTGCGGATCTCGTCCAGGCTCATGCCGTGCCGGCGGCAATGCCGGATGAAGCGCAACCGCGCGATGTCCTCGTCCCCGTAAAGACGATAGTTCCGTTCCGTGCGTTCCGGGCGTTTCAGCAGCCCTTCCTTCTCGTAATAGCGGATGGTGACCACCTGACAGCCGGTCATCTTCGCCAGCTCGCCTATCTTCACTTTCATGCGCCTCCTCCGATCCGGCTTGTCCGGGGCGGAACGGCAGCTGCGGAAAAAATTTTTTCCCAACGCTTCCTCCCCTCTTGACCCTATAGTTACTATAGGCCCTATGGTCTGTCTATAGCAAGAACGACCAGGGGACGCCGGACACCGGCATCCCCGTGGAGGAACGACCATGAGCAGTGAAACACTGTTTTTATGCCCCTGCGGTGCCCGGCACCCGCACGGCTTCGTATGTGACAAGGTACTTCATGCCACCCTGCCCGCCGGGCACGAACACCACGGCCACGAGCACGGCAGCCACAGCCATGACCACAGCCACGAGTGCTGCGGCCATGACCACGGGCACGGCGACCACCCGCACGCCCATGCGGAAAGCTGCCATGCGCATGACCACGAAAGCTGCGACCACGACCATGCGCACGAGCACGGCTCCTGCTGCTGCGGCCATGACGCGCCCCAGGCCGTGGACTGGAGCACGCTGGCGGCCCCTTCCGCCACGCGCGCCGTGTACCGCATCCTCAACATGGACTGCCCCATGGAAGAGGCGCTCATCAGGAAGAAGCTGGCCACTGTGCCCGGCATCACCGGCCTCACCTTCAACCTCATGCAGCGCGTGCTCACCGTGGAGCATGAGCTCCCGTCCACCGCGTCCATCGAGGCGGCCCTGAAGGCCATCGACATGACGCCGGAGCCGCTGGATGCCGCCGAAGGCGCCACGGCCGTCTTTGCGGTGAGCGGCATGGACTGCCCCACGGAAGAACGCCTCATCCGCAAGGCCTTGGAGGGCCTGCCAGGCCTGCTCGGCCTTGAGATCGACCTGATGCAGCGCCATGTGCGCGTGCGGCACGAGCCCGCGGCCCTCCCGGCCATCACCGCCGCTCTGGAAGGGCTGGACATGGGCGCCCGGCTGCTGGAAGGCACGACACAGGCGCACGATGCCATCCCGGCCCCCCGCATCCCCTGGAAGCGGCTGGCCGTGGCCGGCGGCTTTGCCGCCCTTTCCGAGATCCTGGAGCTCATCCAGCACTGGGGGGCGCGTCCCTTCGGTCTCGATATGGCCTCCTGGAGCGTGGGCGGCTGGCCCGTGCTGACGCTCCTGCCCCTGTGCTGCGCCCTCATCGCCATCCTGCTGAGCGGCCTGACCACCTACCGCAAGGGCTGGCTGGCCGTCTCCAACCTCGACCTGAACATCAATGCCCTCATGTCAGTGGCCGTCACCGGGGCCGTGCTCATCGGGCAGTTCCCGGAAGCCGCCATGGTCATGGTGCTGTTCAACGTCTCGGAAGCTATCGAGGCCAAGGCCCTGGACAGGGCCCGCAACGCCATCAAGGACCTGCTGGCCTTGGCGCCCGATACGGCCACGGTGCTGCGTGAGGACGGCAGCTGGCAGGAAGCCGACATCCGCACGGTGGCCGTGGGCAGCCGTGTGCGCGTGCGCCCCGGCGAAAAGATCGCCCTGGACGGTCTGGTGCTGGACGGCCGTTCCCTGGTGGACCAGTCGCCCATCACCGGCGAGAGCATGCCGGTGGAAAAGCAGGCCGGGGACACGGTCTACGCCGGGACCCTCAATACCTCCGGCTCCTTTGAATTCCGGGTGACCGCCGCGGCCACGGACACCACGCTGGCCCGCATCATCCATGCCGTGGAAGAGGCCCAGGGCAGCCGCGCCCCCATGCAGCGCTTTGTGGATACCTTCGCGCGCTACTACACCCCGGCCGTCTTCCTGGTGGCTCTGCTGGCCGCCCTGGTGCCGCCCCTGTTCCTGGGCAGCGCCTGGACGGACGCCATCTATACCGCGCTGGTGATACTGGTCATCGGCTGCCCCTGCGCCCTGGTCATCTCCACGCCGGTGAGCATCGTCAGCGGCATGGCCGCCGCCACCCGCTACGGCATCCTCATCAAGGGCGGCATGTTCCTGGAACAGGGCAGACGCCTCGACTGCCTGGCCCTGGACAAGACCGGCACCCTCACCCACGGCAAGCCGCGCCAGACCGACTGCCTTTGCACGGGGCAGGAAGATGAAGCGGCCGTCCGTTCGCTGGCGGCCAGTCTGGCGGCCCGCTCCGACCATCCCGTTTCCGGGGCCATCGCCCAGGCCGCCCTGGCGGACCACATCCCCCTGCAGGACGTGGACGACTTCACGGCCCTGCCCGGTCAGGGCGTCAGCGGCATCATGGCCGGCCGGCGCTGGTATCTGGGCAACCGCGCCCTTGCGGCATCGCTGGGCCGGTACCCGGCAGCCCTCGACGAACGGATCTCCCGGCTGGAGCAGCAGGGCAAGACCGTGGTCGCACTCGTGGGCGACAACGGCATCCGGGCCCTGTTCGCCGTGGCCGATACGCTCAAGGCAAGCAGTCTGGAAGCTGTCAGGGAACTGAAGGCACTGGGCGTGACCACGGTCATGCTCACCGGAGACAACGAACACACGGCAGCGGCCATCGCCCGTCAGGTGGGCGTGGACAGCTTCAAGGCCGGTCTGCTCCCGGCGGACAAGCTCGCCGTCATTGAGGAACTGGAAGCCCGGGGACACAAGGTGGGCATGGTGGGCGACGGCATCAACGACGCCCCGGCGCTGGCCCGGGCCGACGTCGGTTTCGCCATGGCCGGCAACGGCACGGACACCGCCATCGAGACCGCCGACGTGGCGCTCATGGACGACGACCTGCGCAAGATCCCCCGCTTCATCCGCCTGTCCCGGGCCACCTTTGCCATCCTGGTGCAGAACATCACGCTGGCGCTGGGCGTCAAGGCGCTGTTCTTCGCCCTGACCTTCACCGGTCACGCCACCATGTGGATGGCCGTCTTCGCCGACGTGGGCACGGCCCTGCTGGTGGTGGCCAACGGCCTGCGGGCCATGCGGCAATAGAGATGCCCGGCTGCGGCAGCTGCAGCCGCTGCTTCATGGGACTCTGCACTTGTCTGTGAGGCCCCGCTGCTTCCCATCCCCTGAATGAAAGACCGGGACAGTCCCTGAGGGACTGTCCCGGTCTTTTCTTATCCATACGGCACCCGGATGCCCGTTTTCCCTGCACGGTCAGAACAACTGCCCGCCGGTCATGGGCAAATGCGCCCTGCGGCTGAGGCCCGTCGGCACCGGAGCGTGGCCTTCCCGCAGCGTATGGGAACACCGCGCACGCCACAGGGCCGGAGGCCTCACTGCCGCCGCTTGAACAGTTTCTCCAGCGCCACGGCATCCCAGCGCAGGATGCTGGGGCGGCCGTGGGGGCAGTATTCCCGCTCCGGCGTATGCAGCCACTGGCGCAGCAGGGCCGCGGCCTCGTCATCGGCCAGACGCTGCCCGGCCTTGATGGCGCCCTTGCAGGACAGGGAAATGAACATGGCGCGAATATCGTCCTTGCGACCGGCCAGCACCTCGCGCAGGAATTCCCCGGCTTCGCTGCGGGACAGGGAAGGCGGGATGCCCCGGGCCAGCAGGCGGCCGCCGGAGCAGGAGACATCGAAGCCCATGCGCTCCAGATTGTCGCGTACTTCCAGAAAGCGCTCTTCTTCCACCGGCTGCAGGGCCAGCTCCAGCGGCAGGGCCAGGCACTGGGCCGTGCCCGCGAAGGCCCCCTTGCGCAAACGCTCGTAAAGCACGCGCTCGTGCGCCGCGTGCTGGTCCAGCAGCATCAGGGCGCCGGAAGCATCGCGCAGGACAAGGTAGGTCTCGGCCACCTGGCCCAGATAGGTCAGGCCGCCCACCACCAGCTCATGCCGTCCGGCGACGCTTTCGTCCGTCACGGCAGTACCGGGACCGCAGACGGCCTCCCCGGTTCCCGGCAGGCCCTCCGGCCCGTCCGTCTCCGGCACAGGAAAGCTTTCCGCTGCGGTCCCGTCCGAGCCTTCACGGCCTGCTGCAGTCGTCACATGGTCGGGCGGCATGGCCATGCGGGCCGTCTGCCGGGCGCTCTCGAAAAATTCCTGTCTGTCGGCGGACAAACGTCCCGTCCCCTCCGCATCCTCCGCAAAGGACGCGACCGAAAACGCCGAAGGAGGCACGGCTTCCCGCAGGCCCGCAGGGGCCGTCCGCCCGGAGGCGAAGGCCGCCGCACTGCCGGACGACGACGGCATGGACGGGGCATCCGCCACGCTTCCCGTGCCCGTCATGGCCCCAGGGGCCGTGCCGTCGTCCGCATCGGGCCGCCGCACCTGCCACTGGCCTTCGTCTTCCCGCGTCTCGTCCTCCGCATGCCGCATCAGGGGCGCGGCATCGGCGCTGCCCCAAAAGCCCTGCGGGCGCGGGGGCAGGTCGTCCCACAGGCGGGACTGCGCCGCCACGGGACGGGCATCGTCGGCTTCACGGGCCGCATCCAGCACGCTTTCCACATCGCTGACCAGGGCCCCCTGCACGGCATGGAGCACGGCGGAAAAGACCGAGGACTCGTCCCGGAAACGGACTTCGCTCTTGGCCGGATGCACGTTGACGTCCACCATGTCGGGCGGCATGTCCACAAAGAGCACCACCTGCGGATAGTCCCGGCTGGTGATGCGCCCCTTGTAGGCCTCACGCACGGCGGCCAGCAGGCGCTTGTCGCTGACGCTGCGGCCGTTGACGTACAGCAGGATGCGGTCCCCGCGCTGCTGGCTCACCGACGGCAGGGCCGCCAGCCCCCGGGCCCGGATGCCGTGGCGTTCGGCATCGAACGGCCGCAGGGCCTCCACCACCAGACGCGGCCACAGCAGGGCCAGGCGGTCGCGCAGGCTCTGCCCGGGCAAAAAGCGCAGGGCCTCGCGTTCCCCGGCCCTGAGAGTGAAACCCACGTCGCAGCGGGCCAGCGCCAGACGCACCAGCCAGTCCTGGGCCCGTTTGAGCTCCGTGGCCGGGGTCTTCAAAAACTTGAGCCGTGCGGGTATATTGGTGAACAGATCGCGCACTTCCACGATGGTGCCCCGATGCAGGGCCGAAGGCTCCACCGCCAGCAGGCGGCCGAATTCCACCACGATGCGGCTGGCCTCCGTCCCGCCGTCGGCTCCGGTCACGGCGGATTCCATGCTGAAGCGGGCCACCGAGGCGATGCTCGGCAGGGCCTCGCCACGGAAGCCGTAGGACGCGATATGCTCAAGATCGTCCATGCTGGCGATCTTGCTGGTGGCGTGACGGGTCACGGCCAGTTCCAGTTCACCGGGGGCGATGCCCGCGCCGTCGTCCTGCACGCGGATGCAGCTCTGGCCGCCGTTCTCCAAAAACACGTCCACGCGCGTGGCGCCGGCATCCAGGCTGTTTTCCACCAGTTCCTTGACCACACTGGCCGGGCGCTCCACCACCTCGCCGGCGGCGATCTGATTGCGCAACTCAGGCGGTAACAAACGAATATGACGAGATACTCCAGACATGCGGCCACTCTATCCGGCCGCCAGATGCAAGGCAAGCGCGCCCTCCGGCGCCCCCTCAACCGCAGACGCCCCCTGCTGCACGGCAGCCGCTCCCTGAGCGCGCGGCAAGAGGCCCCCCATACGGTCAACGTGCCCGTGCTGCCGCAGCCGGAAGCCTTCGATCCCGACATGCTCTATGTGGAGTGCGGCCATTGCGGCGCGCCCATCGTCTGGGAAAAGGGGCGCACCCGCCGCCTGCTGGCGGCCGTGGGCATCGACCCGCTGGAACTGGATGCCAGCTGCGTGCTGATCACCGACTCCTGCCCCCTGTGCGGCGGCAAGGGCCGCTACACCATCCAGATCTACCGCATCAGCGCGGCCCGCAGCGCCCGCCACGTGTTCTACGCGGGCAATGCCTGATCCTTCCCGCAGAGCCAAAACAGGGCGCCCGTCTCCTTCAGGAGACGGGCGCCCTGTTTTTTATATTTCCGAACCTGCCGGACATCTTCCCCAAAGCCCGGCGAACACAGGCCCGGCGTCCGGGGCCCATCCCTGCTGCCGCAGGCACACCACGAATCCGTATCCCCCAGCCTCGGCCGATCCCGTCAAAACGCGCTGGGGAGGGGATGGGGCTTGGGGAAAGGGGCCCGCGTTGGCAACGACCGAATGGCGGCCCAAAGGGCCGTGCCCGTCAGCGACAAAGGAGCTTTACGGGCATCGACAGCAGAGATGATGGGTCCCCCTTCCCCCCAAAATCCGCACAGCCCCTAACTATCCTCGCGCCGGCCTTTCTGGCCTCCCCACTGGCTGAGCAGCACCCCGGCCACCACCAGCACCGAGGCCATGTACTGGCCGGGCAAGAAGACCTCGCGCAGCAGGATGACGCCGCTGGCCAGGGTCAGGATGGGGATAAGGTTGGTGTAGGCGGCGGCACCGGCGGCGGAAAGACGGCTGACCCCCACGTTGTACAGGCCGTAGCCCCCCAGCGAGACCACCCCGCCCAGATAGACCACACTGGCCCAGGGGGCCCAGTCCGGCACTTCCACATGCAGCAGCACGGGCGTGTAGTCCAGGGGCGCCAGCGCCAGCAGCCCGGCAAAAAAGCTCATGCCCACGAAGGACTGCACGGCCGTGATCTGCAAGGGCGAATAGGCGGCGGAAAGACGCCGGGCCAGCACGGTATACAGGGCGGCGCAGACCATGGCCAGCCCCTCGAAGAAATTGCCCAGCACGGGCGCCGTGGCGGTCTCGTCCACGGCCGACTGCAGGGAGAGCCAGACCACCCCGGCCACGGCCAGGGCAAAGCCTATCCAGCCGCGCAGGCTGACCCGCTCGCCCAGCAGACGCCAGGCCACCACGGCGGTGATGAGCGGCAGCAGCGAGATGATCATGCCCGCCTGCGAGGCCGTGGTCAGGCACAGGGCGCGGGTCTCCAGCAAAAAGTAGCAGCAGGGCTCGGCAAAGGCCATGAGCAGGAGCCAGCGCCACTGCCCCTTGCGGCGCAGGTCGCGCAGCAGCCCGCCCCACAGCGGCAGGAACAGCAGTGTGGCCACGCCCATGCGCCCGGCCATGACCGTGAACGGATCCAGCGCGCTGAGCGCGATGCGCAGGGCCACATAGGACGTGCTCCAGAAAACCATGGCCAGCAGCAGGGCCAGATGCGGCCAGATGCGAACCCACATGACGATATCTCCTCCTCGGTAGCCGGGGCCGGAGGCGCGGCCGGTCCGGGCCTCCCTGCGTCGCAGCAGCATGCCAAAGCCGGGGCAAAAGGTCGAGCGAAAGAGCAGCCCGTCCGCACACATACCGCAGGGTACCTCCCCGGCACGGCTGCCCGCCCTGCCGCCCCGTACCGTGCACAAAAGTCCCCCACACCTTGCTTGCCCAGCCGTACGATAGAGCGTATTGCAAAGTTCCGGGCTGCCTCTGCCCGGTACTTTTCCATGAAACATGAGGAGATGCCATGAGCATGCGTCTTTCCCGTTCCATCGTGGGCGAAGCCGAGGCCGAAGCCGTCCGGCGCGTCATCGTCGAAGACGGTTATCTGGGCATGGGACACGAGACCTGCCTGTTCGAACAGGAACTGGCCGCCTATCTGGGCGTGGCGCCCGAACAGGTGGTGACCACCAACACGGGCACCGCCGCCCTGACCCTGGCCGTGGACGCCATCGCCCCGCGCGATGCCGCCCGCAAGCCGCAGATCCTGGTGCCGTCCCTGACCTTCGTGGCCTCCTTCCAGGCCATCGAGGCCGCCGGTTGCGAGCCCGTGGCCTGTGACGTGCTGGCCGAGACCGGCACCATCGACCTCAAGGACGCCGCCCGCCGCATCACGCCCGACACGCTGGCCATCATGCCCGTCCACTACGCCAGCAACCCCTGGCACCTGGACGAGGTCCATGCCTTCGCCAAAGAACACGGCCTGCGCGTCATCGAAGACGCCGCCCATGCCTTCGGCTGCCTGCACCACGGCCGCAAGATCGGCAGCTTCGGGGACGTGGTCTGTTTCAGCTTTGACGGCATCAAGAACATCACCTCCGGCGAAGGCGGCTGCGCCGTCTTCTTCAATGCCACGGAAGCCGGCTATGCCGCCGACGCCCGCCTGCTCTCGGTGGAAGGCGACACCCGCTCCCGCTTTGCCGGCACCCGCACCTGGGACCCGGACGTGAAGCGCATCGGCTGGCGCTTCCACATGAGCAACATCATGGCCGCCATCGGCCGCGTGCAGCTCTCGCGTCTGGACGGGGAATTCATCCCGGCCCGCCGCGCCCTGGGCGACATCTACCGGCAGCGTCTGGCGGGGCTGGACGGCCTGCGCCTCCTGCAGACCGACCCGCAGGACTTCGTGGTGCCGCACATCGTCTGCGTGCGCGTGCTCAACGGCCGCAAGGACGAGCTTAAGGCCGCCCTCACCGCCGCGGGCATCCCTGTGGGCGTCCACTACAAGCCCAACCATCTGCTGAGCCTGTTCCGCCCCGCTCCGGGCTCCCTGCCCCTGCCCGTGACGGAGCAGCTTTACGGCGAACTGGTGACCCTGCCCATGCATCCCGGCCTGAGCGCCGCCGATGTGGAACACATCTGCGACGTCATCACGGCAACCCTGGCCTGACCTTTCCCGATAACGGAGCCGCCGCAGGCGGCTCCGCCCGTCCGGCCCCTGCCGGTACGGGGCCATGCCCGGCGCATGCCACCCGAACATGCCATGACGATACTGTCCGAGACCACGGCCTTTGCCCGCAGCCTGCTGTCCCGTTCCCTGCTCCGTTTCGGCATGGTGGGCAGCAGCGCCACCCTCTGCTATCTCTGGGCGGGCCATCTGCTCGTCAGCTGGGCCCGCTGGCCCGCCCCGGCGGCCCATGGCCTTGCCGGGCTGCTGGCCCTGCTGGCTGCCTATGCCGGGCACTGTTTCTGGACGTTCGGCATCAGGGGCGGCGACCACGCCCGCATGCTGCCCCGCTTCGTCCTGGTGCAGGGCGCGGGCCTCTGGCTGGGCGACCTGTTCGCCCGGGGGCTCGGCTGGTGCGGCGTCCCCCACGGTCTGGCCCTGCCTGCCGCCTCCCTGGCGGCCCCGCTCTTCCTCTATCTGCTGTGCCGTCTCTGGGTCTTCCGGCCCGTACGCTCCATGAACCTGTCGCCCCCGTCATCGCGAGGTACATCCATGCATCATGTCCCCATGTCCGAGGCCCCCGTGGTCTCCGTCATCATGAACTGCCTGAACAGCTCCGAACATCTGCAGGAGACCCTGGACAGCCTGGCCGCCCAGACCTTCACCGATTTCGAGGTCATCTTCTGGGACAACGGCTCCACGGACAGCAGCCCGCAGATAGCCAGGGGCCATGCCGGGCTGGCCGGCCGCCTGCGCTATTTTCGCGGCGAAGAGACCGTGCCCCTGGGCGCGGCCCGCAATCTGGCCATCGCCCGGAGCCGGGGCCGCTATGTGGCCTTTCTGGACTGCGACGACCTGTGGCGGCCCGAAAAGCTGGCCCGTCAGGTGGCCTGCTTCGAAGCCGATCCGCATGTGGGCCTGGTCAGCACCGATACCGAGATCTTCGACGGCAAACATGTGCTGAAGCGCCTGTTCGCCGAGTCCCGCCCCCAGCGCGGCAAGGCCTTTGCCGCCCTCATGGAACGGCAGTGGATCTCCATGTCCTCGGCCATGCTCTCCCGCGCGGCCCTGGACAGCGTGGTCTGCCCGCCCGCCCGTGAGGGAGGCGCGCCGGTCTGGTTCGACGAGAGCCTCAACGTTTGCGAGGAGGCCGATATCTTCTACCGCGTGGCCCATGACTGGGAACTGGATCATGTGGACGCGCCCCTGACCCTGTGGCGGGTGCACGGCAACAACACCACCTTCCGCAAGTTCGGCCAGTTCTCGGACGAGACCCTGTACATCCTGGAAAAGCACCGCCGCCTCTGGCCCGGCTATGATGCGGCGCATCCCGAACTCGTCAGCCTGCTGACGCGCCGCGCCGCCTTCCAGAAGGCCGTGAGTCTGTGGCGCGAAGGGCGCGGCAGCGAGGCCCGCGCCGTCATCCGGCCCTGGCGTGACGGCTCGCGCAAATACCGCCTGTTCTGGTGGGCCAGCTATCTGCCCGGGGCCTGCTTCGACCTGGCCGCGCGTCTGTATTTTGCCCTGCCCTCCGTGATCCGCCGCCGCTAGGGGATACTGGATACATCAAGACCACCCGCACGGCGGGTGGTCTTTCGTTTCGGGCCGTGGCGCCCAACAGGCTGATGCCCATAAAAAAGACGGCGGGAACGCGTGATGCGTTCCCGCCGTCTCCACATATCGTGCGACAACAGACGGGGCATGCCCTGCATGCCTCGCCTCATATCAGGTCCCGAAAGACGTTCCCGCGGACGCACGCCCAGACCTGCACGCCTGACGTGCAGCGGACATGACGGCCATGCCGTCCTGCGGTAACCGGGAAACAGCGCGGCAACGCCCGCCGCCGGCGTCAGTACCGGTCCGGCGTGCGTTCCGTGAAAGCGCTATTCGTCGTCCCAGGAAGAAGTATCGTCCACCAGCGTATAGCCGCGGACCTGGATGTAGTTGACCTCGTCCACCTGCTCCAGCAGGCCGGTCACTTCCACCAGGGCGCTCACCTCGTCGGCCAGATCGGCACCGGCGCCACGAGGGATGATGCGATATTCCACATCGTCCTGCACCACAGCCACACTGGCCTGCCGCGCATCGGCGGCACGGGGCACAGAACAGACATAGCCTTTCACGGTAATGGGATTGCTCATGCCTAGGTAATCCTTTCTCACAAAGCTGGGAAATGTCCCTTCTCCCCTTGTATCCGCTTTCCCGGCCTGCCGCAAGCCTTTGCGCGCTTTTCAGGCAGCACCCTGCGGGCCTAGAAACCGTATTTTTTCAGCAGTTCGTACCAGTGCCCGCGGGAGACACCGGCCATGCGTGCGGCGGCCCGGGCATCGTCGCCGCACAGCGCCCGTACCCGGGCCACATAGTGCCGCTCCGCCTCATGCCGCCAGCTGCGCAACGAAGGAAAGGCCCGCCCCGTTTCCGGCATGGGAGGCAGGTCGGGCACGCTACAGGCCCCGGCTTCGGCCAGCGGGGGACAGACCTCCCTGCCGCCGGGCACGTCGCCCGCCACGCGTCCCTGCCCGGCCCGGCTGCGGGCCACGGCCACGCGCAGGCCGGTGGCGAGGTGCGCGGGCAACAGCAGGGACGCATGTTCCGCCGCCAGACAGGCCCGCTCCAGCGCATGGAACAGCTCGCGCACATTGCCCGGCCAGTCGTATTCGGCCAGCATCTCCAGCAGCAGGGGGGAAAGCTCCTTCTCCTCCATGCCGTTGCGGCGGCAGCAGCGGATGACCGCCTGCCGTGCCAGCAGGGGGATCTCGTCCCGGCGCCGGCGCAGGGGCGGGATCACGATGGTCATGCCCTGCAGGCGGTAAAGCAGATCCTTGCGAAAGCGCCCGTCCTCACTCATGGCCTCCAGATCCTGATTGGTGGCCGCCACCAGGCGAAAATCGCTCTCCACCTCGCGCACCTCTCCCACAGGACGGAAACGGCGCAGCTCCAGCGCCCGCAAAAAAGCCCCCTGTATGCCCTGCGGCAGATCGCCCACCTCGTCCAGGAAGAGCGTGCCCTGATGCGCCGCCCGCAACAGGCCCTCGCTGGCCCGCTCCGCGCCGGTGAAGGCCCCCCGGGCATGGCCGAACAGATGGCTCTCCACCAGCGTTTCCGGCAGGGAGGCGCAGTCCACGGCCACGAAAGGCCGCGAGGCCCGATGGCTGTTGCGGTACAGGGTGCGGGCGAACAGCTCCTTGCCCACGCCGGTCTCGCCCAGCAGCAGGACGTTGACGTCGCTGTGCGCCGCCTGTTCCAGCTGGGCCAGCGCCGCCTGCATGGCCGGGCCGCTCCCCGCCACCTGACCCGGCTCCAGTTCCAGGCCCCGGCGCGAGCGCCGCCTGTCCCGGGCCTCCAGCACATGGCTCAGGGTCTCTTCCACATCGCGCACCCGCACCGGCTTCATGAGAAAATCCCAGACACCGCCGCGCAGGGCTTTTTCCGCCGCATCGCCGTCGCCGTGGCCCGTGATGACCACGATGTCCGGCGCGTCGGGCAGGGCCGCCAGCTCCTGCTGCGCATCCAGACCGTTGCCGTCGGGCAGGAGCATGTCCAGAAGGATGACGTCCACGCCCGCGGCCGCCAGACGCCGTCCCTCGGCCAAGGTGGCCGCGCACAGGGCCTCGTGCCCCAGACGGCGGCAGGCCACCTCCACCATGGTGCGCATCAGGTTCTCGTCATCCACTACCAGCACACGGGCCATCCTTGCCTCCCTGCCCGGGCCTGCGGTCCCGGAGCTTCCCCTGTGGCCATCCCCGGGCGCGGCACAGGGGCGCGCCTGCTGCCCGGTATATCGTTCCCTTTTTCCTGCGCTCTCCGGCTGATGCCGGATACAAAAACTTTTCGTCCTTCCTGCGGCGTTCCCGGCACCAGAGCCCCGTCGACCGGAAGGACGGCCGGGCAGCCATCCGCCTGCCACGGCTGCCGTCCATCCGCCCGCATACGGGGCACGGCGGCATGGTCCGCCGCGAAGACGGCGGCGTCAGCCGTTGTCCCGCCGCAGGGCTTCTTCGGCACGCGCCAGAGCCTCGGCACAGGCCGCCGCCAAAGGCTCCAGCCCTTCCGCTTGCTCCGGCGTGCCCGCCAGTGCCTGCCGGGCCGCCTGCTCCAGAGCCGCCGCCCTGAGACGGAGCTCCTCAAAACAGAGCGTGGCCGCGGAATTCTTCAGGGCATGGGCCGCCCGGCGCAGGGCCTCCGCCGTCCGGGCCGCCGGGACCGCGGAATCGGCGGCCAGTTTTCGGGCAGCTGCAAGCGCTGCGTCCAGACGCGGCAGATCCTCCCGCAAGGCCGTGACCAGGGTATGCAGCAGCTCCTCGTCCTGATCCGCGGCCGCCAGTGCGGCCGCCCTGTCCCAGATGACGGGGGCCTCGGCCTCCGCACCACAGGGCGTCGGCCCTGCCTGACCGTCGCCGGGACAGCCACGGGGCACGTCCCGCAATGCGGCCAGCAGCATGGCCGGGGGTACCGGCTTGTCCAGCAGGGCCCGTACGCCCAGCGCCCGGAAGCGCGCCTCCTCGCCGGGGGCCAGACCGGCGGAATGGACGATCACCGCCTGCTGCCGGGACGCGGCGCTCTGTCCGGCACGGATGCGCTCCAGCACGGTCAGGCCGTCCATGCGCGGCATACCGGCATCCAGCAGGATGACGTCCCACGGTGTGGCGGCCAGCATGTCCAGGACCTGTTCCCCGTCCGCAGCCAGCCCCACGGTGCAGCCCTGCTCCCGCAAGCGCACTTCGAGCAGATAACGGCCCGCGGCGTCATCCTCGGCCACCAGCACGCGCAGGCCCTGCAAGGGGCCCGCCGCAGTGGCCGGGGCAGCGCCGTTTTTTTCCGCCGGGCACAAGTGCCCGGGCTGGGGGCCGGGACCGCCCTCCACGATCTTCAGACGCACTTCCAGCGTGAACGTGCAGCCTTGCCCGGGACAGGAACGCACCTGCACGTCCCCGCCCATGCGGCGGGCGATGGTGCGTACGATGTTCAGCCCCAGACCGGTGCCCGGCTTGCCGCCGGCGGCACTGCCCCGGCAAAAACTTTCAAAGACCGTCCTTTCCTCGCCGGGCTCCAGCCCGGGCCCGCTGTCCCGGACGTCCAGCCGCAGCAGGAACACGCCGGAAGCCAGGCGTTCTCCGCCTGCCTCCACGTCTACGCGGCCCCGTTCCGTGAATTTAACGGCATTGCTCACCAGATTGCCCAGGGCCTGCCGCAGGCGGAAACTGTCGCCACGGACCTGCCGGGGCAGATGCGGCGCCAGATGCAGCAACAGCTCCAGCCCCTTGCCCTCCGCCGCCGGTCTGTACAGATCCGCGCAGGCCCGCAGGCAGGCGGGCAGGTCGAAGGTCCGGCAGCGCAAACGCACGTCCCCCTGTTCCAGAGAAGCATGGTCGGTGATGTCGTCCACCATCTCCAGAAGGGCCCCGCAGGCCCGGCGCAGATAGGCCAGGGCCGTATGCCGCTGCTCCGTCCCGCAGTCCTGACGGTCGAGCAGATCGCTCATGCCCAGCATGGCCGCCAGCGGGGTACGCATGTCGTGACTGAGACGCCCCATGAAGGCGCTCTTGAGGCGGCTCTTCTCCTCGGCCTGCAGACGCCGCAAGGTCAGGTTGCTGGTGATGCCGCCCACGGCCAGCACCCCGGTCAGGGCCAGCAGACCGTACAGCAGGCCCAGCTCCCGCTGTTTCCGCTCCAGATCCCGCACATAGGCGGCGGCATCCATGCTGATGCTGATACCGCCCAGCATGTCCCCTTCCTTGTGGCCCTGATGGCAGCGCAGACAGCTTTCCTGTGCGGCCAGTGTCCTGAGCAGGCGCAGACGCCCCTGCGGCAGGCAGTCCTCCCCGCTGAAGAAGACCTGCCCGCCCTGCGTGGCCGTGGCCAGTATCCGCCGTTCCCAGTCATCGGCCCGGTTGCCCGGCCGCAGGGGGGCCTGGCCCACGATGGCCAGACGGAAGCCGGGCTCGGTGAGGCGTTCGGCCATCTGGCGGCTCATGTAGGCGGGATTCATGAGCACCAGCGTCCGCCCGTCGGCGGTCCGCAGGGTCCTGTCCTTTTCCGGCAGCCAGGGATTGGGCTCGCCGTAGGCGCTCAGAGGCACATAGACGCCCCCGTGGCCCGCGTTCCAGTCACGGGCATCCATGAGCTGGTGGGCCGTGGCCGCCAGGCGGGTATGGCAGAGCTCCAGCAGGTGGGCCTGCTCGCCCTGCACGGCATGGCGGTACAGGCAAAAGGTCAGGACCAGCCAGGCGGCACTGGCCAGCACGGGCAACAGCCAGCGCCGCCAGTGTCCGGGCCCGCCGAACGGCGGTACGCGCACGGGGTCGGACATGGTTCCTCCGTCGGCCCGTTCGGACACGCCGGGCTGTCCCGACGGCGGAAGCAGGGCCGGAGTTGTCATATTTTTCTGAAAATCTGTCTTTTTTTCCTGAAAATCACAAGGCCCCGCCGAGAACAGAAAATCTTCGATCCAATAATAGCCTGATAAAACAAGGAAAAATGTGAACGTGCTCACAGCGGCCAAACTGGCACGCCCCTTGCTCTTTTTGGAACAAACGCCGGAGGGGACCGGCGTCATGCTCAGATCGTCATCCCTGCCCCTTGGTGCGGGACAGGAGGCGATATCAACGAAGGAGGCTCTTTATGGGTACACCCCGCACAGGACCCTGGCTCAAAGTCTTTCTGGGTGGTCTGGCGGCGGGCGCGGCACTGCTGGCCGTGATGGCTTTTGCCATGGTCTCGACGGACCAGCGTCCGTTCTGCGCCAGCTGCCACATCATGCAGGAGGCCGCCGTGACGCACAAGCTGTCCACGCATGCCAAGCTCGCCTGCAACGAATGCCACGCCCCGCACAACCTGCTGGCCAAGCTGCCGTTCAAGGCACAGGAAGGGCTGCGCGACTTCATGGGCAACGTGTCCGGCAAGGACATCCCCCGCCCGCTCAGCGCGCGCACCCGCGACGTGGTCAACGAAAATTGCAAGGCCTGCCACTTTGCCACCAACAGCGAAGTGGCCAGCATGGATGCCAAGCCCTATTGCGTGGACTGCCACCGCAATATGGCCCACATGCGCCACAAGCCCATCAGCACAAGGACGGTTGCTTATGACTAATCGACTCTTCGGCCTCACCCTTGCGGCCGCGGCCCTGCTGGCGCTGCCCCTGCTGGGCGGCTGCCAGGACGTGGACACCGAACTGAAGGCCCCGGAATACAAGACCGGCCTGCCCGCGGGCGAGACCCGCATCTCGGCCTACAAGGAGGCCTTCCCGCATCAGTACGCCTCGTACCAGAAAAACAACGAGACGTCCGTCATGACCGAGTACAAGGGCTCGGTGCCGTTCCACAAGAACGACGACGTGAATCCCCTGCCCAAGGGCTACAAGCACGCCCAGCCCTATCTGAAGAACCTCTGGCTGGGCTATCCCTTCATGTACGAATACAACGAGGCCCGCGGCCACACCTATGCCGTCAAGGACTTCGTCAACATCGACCGCATCAACCGCTACGGGGAAAAGGGCGGTCTGCCCGCCACCTGCTGGAACTGCAAGACCCCCAAGATGATGGAATGGATCGGCAAGTACGGTGACGCCTTCTGGACCAAGGACGTGAACACCTTCCGCGGCAAGGACGCCATCAGCGAGATGGACGAGACCATCGGCTGCAGCAACTGCCACGATCCGGCCACCATGGAGCTGCGCCCCTACTCCGAACCGCTCAAGGACTGGCTGAAGCGTTCCGGCAAGGACTGGGACAAGCTCTCCCGCAACGAGAAGCGCACCCTGGTCTGTGCCCAGTGCCATGTGGAATACTACTTCACCCACAAGGACAACGGGCCCGCGGGCCGTCCCGTCTTCCCCTGGGACAAGGGCTTCGGCCCCGGCGACATGTATGAATACTACAAGAGCCACGGGCCCAAGCAGGCCGACGGCAGCAGCGGGCCCTTCACCGACTGGGTGCATGCGGCCTCCAAGGTGCCCATGATCAAGATGCAGCATCCCGAGTACGAGACCTTCATCGACGGCACCCACGGCGCCGCCGGCGTCTCCTGCGCGGACTGCCACATGCCCTACCAGCGCGTGGACGGCAAGAAGGTCTCCAGCCACTGGATGACCTCGCCGCTCAAGGACCCCGAGCTGCGCGCCTGCCGCCAGTGCCATGCCGACAAGACCGCCGACTACCTGCGCGGCCGCGTGCTCTACACCCAGGAGAAGACCTTCAGGCAGCTGCTCAAGGCCCAGGAAGAATCCGTGCGCGCCCACGAGGCCGTGCGCCTGGCCAACGCGGTGCCCGCCGAACAGCGCGCCGCCAATTATGACAGCCTGATGGCCGAGGCCCGCGAGATGGTCCGCAAGGGCCAGCTCTACTGGGACTATGTGTCCGCCGAGAACAGCGTGGGCTTCCATAACCCCGCCAAGGCCCTGGACACCCTCATGAGCTCCATGGAGTTCAGCCACAAGGCCGTGGCCCTGGCCGAACAGGCCACCGGCTACAGCATCAGCCCCGCCCTGGCCGGGGACATCAAGCAGATCGTGCCGCCCATCCTGAACATGAGCCGCAAGCTGCAGCAGGATGCCGATTTCCTGAAGCAGCATCCCTGGACGCAGCTCCTGCCCGTGCTGCCCAAGGCCGAACAGGTGTGGGACGGCCAGGAACTGAGCGCCCGCTAGGACCTCGACAGCCCTGAAACGGGATCGGCGGCCCTGCCGGTCCCGCCTCGTCCTGAGGAAAACAGCAGCGCGGGCACGGCCCCCGGGCCGTCACCGGGCCGCATCGGGGAGGGGATTCCCCTCCCCCTCCCCGACCTTTCCCGCAACGGCCCGGTCCCGCCCGGCCATGCCTCATCCTCTACCCCCGGGGCCCCGCAAGGGGCCCCCTTTTTTTAGGCCCCTGCCACAACCGCCGCACGGCGGCTCCGGCGGCGTGGAAACTTTGACGCCCGCCCTCTTTCATGCGAAAAGGATGACAGATTTTTGTCTGTTCCTATGAGCTGGCATACTGCTCTTTTAAATAACATCTATCTGTTTTTACTTGATATTTATAAAAACACCCTAAGGTGTGCCTTTTTGGCCCGGTATTTGCTTTGCATCTGGAAAACAGTTTTTCCGACGGCATCTCCACGCCGTGACTTTCAAACTTTCAGGCAGAGCGGATCATGAGAACCTATCGCCGTCTTTTTCAGATATTTTTCCTGGCCCTGATCTTGGGCAGCGCATCGGGCTGTGCCATGTTCCAGCCGGACGATCCCGGCTACAACAATCCCCAGCGGGCCCAGAACATCGTACGCACGGCCTCCAGCCAGGAAGGCAAGCAATATCGCATGGGCGGGGCCTCTCCCTCCCGCGGTTTCGACTGCTCGGGCCTCATCTGGTGGGCCTACCGCCAGAACGGCCTCAAGGTCCCGCGTGTGACCGTGGATCAGGCGCGGGCCGGATATGCCGTGCCCAAGAGCTCGCCCCGGCCCGGCGACATCATGGTCTTCAGGACCAGCAGCGGCCCCCGCGGCCTGCATACCGGCATCTATGCCGGCAACAATACCTTCATCCACAGCCCCAGCCGCGGCAAGACCGTACGCCGGGAGAACATGCAGCCCTACTGGGGCAACAGGCTCATCGCGGTACGCCGCATCGTCATCTGATCCCTTTGCAGGAAAGAACGAAAAAAGCGCGGGCGACCGCGCTTTTTTTGTGCCTTTTTTCCAGACATCCGGCCCGACAGGCCACCCTTTCCCGCATACCGGCCTTTTTCCTCTGCGGGCGCAGGGGCTGGCATCTTGCCATCAGGAGTTTTTTGACGTAGCGTTGCAGTGAGATTTCCACTTTTTATTCCAGCTAATCTTGACGGGCGTTTCGCCACGCCCGGCCTTCACATAAAGGGCAGCCTCCGGGCTGTCCTTTGCCTTGTCCGCCCCCTCGCATCGGCGGTCTCTTCCTTTCCTGCCTGACCATCCCGCACACCTGACGGACGCCAGCGGCACGCGCTGTCCTTTTCAACAAGAACGGACCTTCGGACCGTCCCGATAGTCCCCCTGCTTTCCGGACGGATGCCCGCCCCCGGACAGCCCGGCCAAAAGACTCCACCGCACAACGGGCACTGCCATCTTCCCCGCGCCTCCGTCCCGGCAGGCCCATCCGTCTTCGACCCGGCCCGAAGCCATAAAAAAAGACCGGCATACGGGGCATCCCGCAGCCGGTCTTCGTACGGTCACGATCAGATGTTAGCGTGCCGCTTCCAGAGCGATGTCCACGGCCGCTTCGAAGAGGGGTTCGGACAGTGCGCCCCGCACCATCAGGCCGTTGACCAGGAAGCAGGGCGTGCCGTCGATCTTCAGCTTTTTGGCATCGTCCAGATCCTGGGCGATGATCCGGGCCGTCTTGTCGCTGGCGGCGTCCTTTTTCAGGCGGTCCTTGTCCAGGCCCAGCTTGTCGCAGACCTCGTCCACGAACTTCTGGCCTTCCAGCAGCAGGCGGTCGCGGTCGGCGTACATGGCGTCATAAAACTTCCAGGCCTTGCTCTCGCTCTGCGCGGCCACGGCCACGAAGTAGCGGGCGGCCAGCATGCCGGGGCCCTGCTCGTCCAGCGGCATGTGCTTGTAGACCAGGCTGACGTTCTTGCCGTATTTCTTCATGATCTCGTCAAGCACATGGGTGGCCTGCTGGCAATAGTGGCAGGTGAAGTCCGAAAAGGCCACGATGCGCACCGGCGCCGCCGCATTGCCCTTGACCGGGCGGCCCGACAGCGAGATCTGCTTTTGGGGCGTGTTCTTCACTTCCTTGTGCCACTGGGCTTCCAGGGCGGCCTTGCGGCGCGCATTGGCGCCCGCCTGGGCGATGTCCAGCACGTCTTCGCTGTGGGAGCGCAGCACGTCCAGGACGATCTCGGGATGTTCGCGCAGCAGATCCTCCAGCATCTGCTTCAGGTTGGCGTCGGTGACGGTGGCGGCACGGGCGGGAGTCGTATCCATGACGGGGGCCAGGCCCACCGCCAGCAAAAGGATACCGCCCAGCACCAGAGGACGGAACAGTTTCTTCATGCAAATATCCTATCGCGCCATGTCGCTTTCCGGCCCTTCAAGCCGGCTCTGCATGGCGGCATCTTCGATTTTGAACAGGAGTTCATCAAAATCGACAGGTTTCATCAGGTAGCCGAAAGCGCCTTCGCTCATGGCCTGCACGGCAAGCTGCATGTCCGCATGGCCGGAAAGCAGGATCACCTGGGCGGTGGGCCACTGCTCCACGATGATCTTGAGGGCGGCGATGCCGTCCATATTGGGCATCTTCACATCCATGACGACGATGGGAAAAGGCTGTTCGCGCATGGCTTCCACGGCCTGCAGGCCGTCCGCCGCCGTGTCACACTGGTAGCCGCGCCGTACAAGACGCTTGGCCAGCAGGGCCGTCACTTCCTTTTCGTCATCCACCAGAAGAATGCGCGTATCAGCCATGGAACCAACTCCTTGTTGCAATGCGGCGCTGATTTTAGCCAGAAACGGAATCCGGGGCAAGAACCCCTGCCCCGGGCGATGGCGGGGACAGCGATGCCGCCGGACATACCGGCATTTTTTTGTCACGGACGGTTCACGTCTTCCCATTTGTCGGGCTTTTCTTTATTTTGTTCCGCAGATGGCGGCCCCGGCAGAGGGGCCTCACTTTTTTGTTTGTTTCCCGTGAAACAGCTCCCCCTGTTTCCCGTGAAACACAGCCCGGAGGACAGCATGGCGCGCATCATTTCCATAGCCAACCAAAAAGGCGGCGTCGGCAAGACGACCACCGCCATCAACCTTTCCGCCGCACTGGCCGTCATGGAAAAGCGCGTGCTGCTGGTGGACTGTGACCCCCAGGCCAACAGCACCAGCGGTATCGGTATCGCCCAGGAAGACCTGCATCACGACCTCTACTCCACCTTCTATACGCCGGAGAACATCCACGAGAGTATCAGCAGCACCCGCACGCCCTTCCTCGACGTGCTGCCCGCCAGCACCAACCTGGTGGCCGTGGAACTGGAACTGGTGGACAAGATGGCCCGCGAGTTCTACCTGCGCGACTGCCTCGAACCGCTGGGCACGGAGTACGATTACATCATCATCGACTGCCCGCCGTCCCTGGGCCTGCTGACCCTCAACTCCCTCTGCGCCTCGCAGGAACTGCTCATCCCCCTGCAGTGCGAGTTTTTCGCCCTGGAAGGTATCGTCAAACTGCTGCAGACCTTCGAACTGGTCAAAAAACGCCTCAATCCCAAGCTGAACCTGCTGGGCGTGGTGCTGACCATGTACGATGCCCGCAACCGCCTGACCCGCGAAGTGCGCGACGAAGTACAGCGCTGCTTCCCCGACCACCTCTTCGAGACGGTCATCCCGCGCAACGTGCGCCTTTCCGAAGCGCCCAGCCACGGCAAGTCCATCATCCACTACGACATCAAGTCCAAGGGCGCCGACGCCTACCTCAACCTTGCCAAGGAAGTGGCCCTGCGCGATCCCGCCCGCATGCCGCAGCCGCGCTAAAAAAAACACATGACGGCCGGTCCTTCCTGAAAAGCCGGAAAGCCCCGCCGTCATGCCCGAGAGGCGGGCATAAAAAAAGCCGGGCAAAGCCCGGCAAAAAACAGCGGCAACGGGAAACACCGCCGGCAAAGCTAGTCAGGATTGTACGGCGTGCATTCCACAGCCATGTGGTCGCGGAAATGCTTCTGGCGCACCGTGGACTGGCAGCTCTTGCAACGGAAGACCAGCAGACCGCCCAGATTGGCCGTGGTCAGATGGAACGGATGCGCGGGGTCGTTGCGCCAGTCGGCGGTATGGGCGCCGCAATGCGGACAGGTGACCTCGGGGCTGTACGGATAACGGAAATCCCAGAACTGGAGCAGGCGCTCGAAATCAGCCACGGGCTCGTCATTCAGGTGTTCCAGGGGGGGCTCCATGGCCTTCAGGGCCTTGACGACGGCCGCCTCGCAATGCGACCACAGGGCGGCAGAAAGCTGCACCCCTTCCAGATTTCCCTGACGGTCGGTCAGGTACAGAAGATGCTTGTTGGACATGGTTTCCTCTGGTCAAAAGTTTTGGGGCAATCACTGTCGTAAAAAGTGCCGCCAGCACGGCATGATGTCAAGGAGAGAGCATGAGTAGCAAAGGTCTCGGCCGCGGCCTGGACGCCCTGTTGCGCCGTACGGATATGGGCGCCGCCCGGCAGGAAAAGAACGATACGCCGGAAAAAGAGACGGGCACGGAACACAGCCCCACCCTGCTGCCCCTGTCCCATCTGCATGCCAATCCCAGCCAGCCCCGCCAGACCTTCGATGCCGAATCCCTGGCCGAACTGGCGGCCTCCATCCGCGAACAGGGCATCATCCAGCCCCTGCTGGTGCGCCCCCTGGCCGACAGGCCCGGCCACTACCAGATCGTGGCCGGTGAACGCCGCTGGCGGGCCGCCCGTCAGGCGGGCCTCGGACAGGTGCCCGTGCACGTGCGCGAGATGAGCGATGCCGAAGTCATGGCCGCCGCCCTTATCGAGAACCTGCAGCGCGAAAACCTCAATCCCATGGAAGAGGCCCAGGCCCTGCAGCAGCTGCGCGAGACCCTCAAGCTGACGCAGGAGGCCCTGGCCGCCCGCCTGGGCAAGAGCCGCCCGGCCATCGCCAATGCCCTGCGCCTGCTCCAGCTCTCGCCCGCCGCGCAGGCCGATCTCCACCACGGCCGCCTCAGCGCCGGTCATGCCCGCTGCCTGCTGGCCCTGGGCAATGACGAGCGCGCCCTGGCCGCCGCCGAAGTGCTGCGCAGCCATATCATCAGCGAGTCCCTGAGCGTGCGCCAGGCCGAAGAAGCCGTGGCCCTCTGGCGCGAGGAACAGCGCCTGCCCTGGACCGCCGCCAGCGAAGCCGCCCCGCAGCGGCCCGCCCCCTGCAAGCGCAAAAAGCTGCCCCAGATCGCCGCCCTGCAAAAAAGCCTCTGCGCCGCCCTGCCCTGCAAGGCCCGCGTCAGCGGCGATATGGAAAGCGGCCGCATCACCCTGCGCTACACCAGCCCCCAGGAGCTGGAAGCCCTGCTGAACCGCCTGCACTGCCACATCCCTGAAGACGAGCCCGCCGGGGAAGCCATCGCGGCCCCGGTGGATGCCAAGACCCCCCGGCAGTAGCCGGGAGGCAAAGAAATATAATGGCGAGAGGGGAAGGGGCGTTTTTTGTAAAAACTGCCCCTTCCCCTCTCGCGCTCTCCCCATCCCTGAAAAAACCTTTCTTCCGGTCTGGCCGGAGGGTCCCCGCCGTTGTCTGAAAGACGGTGATCCCCTCCCTGTAAAAATGGTCAGGAACTCTTCCCACCAGAATGACAAAAAACAACAGGGGGCACGGTGTATCCGGTCAGGATACACCGTGCCCCCTCAAGCATCTTCTCCCCTACCCACGCCGCCGCAGGCGCGCGGCGAACATGCCTTCCAACCAGGGGTGGTCGTGGGGCGTCTGCCATTGCACAAGGCGCTCCAGGCCGCTGTCTCCCGCCAGCAGCCAGTCCACGGCCTGCTCGTTCTCCAGCGGATGCAGGGTACAGGTGATGTAGGCCAGCTCGGCGCCGGGCTCCAGACGTGCGGCCAGAGCCTTGAGGATGGCCCGTTGCAGGTCGGCGTGCTCGGCAAGGGCCGTCCGGGGACGACGCCGCAGATCGGGACGGCGGGCCAGCACGCCCAGGCCGCTGCACGGCACATCGGCGATGATGCCGCCCTGCCAGCGGACGACGGGCGGCCGGGAAGCATCGGCCAGGGCCAGATGCGGCAACGCAAGGCCCAGACGGCGGCAATGCCCCGGCACCTGCCGCAGGCGGGAGAAACTGCGGTCCGTGCACAGGCGCACGTCACCGCCCTGCTCCAGCAATTGCACGCTCTTGCCGCCGTAACCGGCACAGGCATCCCAGACGGGCCATCCACGTCCCAGCCAGTCTTCCAGCCCCAGCGCGGCCATCACTTCCTGCGAGGCCGCCGCCTGCTGCGAAAGGGCCCCCTGCTCCAGCAGACGGGCAAGCGCCTCGCCCTGTACGGCGGCAGGCGTCTGCCCGGGCGCGAAGGCAACGCCCCAGCGCCCCACGGCCTGCGGCGCGGGGCCGTCCGCCGGGACACAGGCCAGCAAGGCCTGTTTCAGGGCCGCGGCCTGGGGACGCGAGGCATTGACGCGCAGCGCCTGCCAGGGGCGCGCCCCGGAACGGGCCAGCAGGGCCCGGCAAGCCTCGTCACCGTAGGCCTGTTGCCACAGGGCCACCAGCCAGCGCGGCACGGCATGGAAGCGGGCCAGCCGCAGCTCTGCTTCCGGCAGGGCAAGGCTGCGCAACTTGCGGGCCGCGGCCGCATCCTCGGCAAAAAACGTTTCTTCATCCGCAGGCCCGGCATAGAAATTCGGCGTCCGGACGGCATCGCCCAAGCGCTGTACGGAACGCAGGCTGCCGTTGACTACCCTGGCCAGTCCCGGCCCGTAGAGCTGCCGGGCCAGATCCACGGCCGTATGCAGCACGGCATGGGCAGGCAGACGATCCAGGAACAGCAGGCCGTAGGCCGCCACGGCCAGCAACCGCCGCAACGGCAGGGGCAGCTTGAGCGGCTGCCGCAGCACCTTGCCCAGCACGAAGGCCAGACGGTTCTCCATGCGCAGGGTACCGTAAGCCAGCTCCGCCGCCAGATGCCGGTCACGCTCGGCCAGACCGCCTTCCTGACGCCGGGCCGTGTCTTCCAGCACCTGCTGCAGGGCCGCCTGTATGGTGCAGCCCGCACTGAAGGCGCTGTCCAGCAGACACAGGGCCCGCAGGGCCAGGGCCGGGGCCGCGGGCGGGAGCTGCCGCAGACGGCGGCTTTCCGTAAAATGGCCGTTGCCTTCCGCGGCAAAGGCCTGACCGGCCGTGTCCCGACCTGCTTTCCTTTTTGTTCCTATCATAGGTATCACTTTGAAATAAAATGATTATTTTTAGCGTTATCTCCAGTCTCCGCGCTGTCCTCAAGCCCGAGGAACAGGCGCACGGCCCCCTCCACGGCCGCAAGGGACACCAGCGTGTCCAGACAGGGGCCGCAGGGACGCTGGTTGAGGATGCCGAAGACCGGCAAGGGGTAGCTGTCCTGGATGCCGGAGGTGAGGTCCCGTTCGCAGGCCACGGCGATGATCATGCGGGGCCGCGTCTGGACCACGATGCGCCGGGCGATGGTCCCGCCGGTGGCCAGCGCCAGATGGAAACCGTAACGGTCCCGCAGCTGCAGCAGACCGCCCACGGGGCATTGTCCGCAACGGCGGCACAGGTCCACATTATGATTGAGCCGGTGCGGGCAGGCACTGCGCTGGATGCAGTGCGGCAGCAGCAGGAGCAGCCGCTCCGGCCGCACGCGCGGGCGGTCGGCCAGCACCAGTTCGTTGTTGACCTTGATGAAGGAATGTCGCACCCGCTTGCGCTCCATGCGCACCACCTTGGCCAGCAGCTCCATGAGCGGGAAGAACAGGCGGATGGTCACATGGCGCACGCTGCTCACCCCGGGGAGATAGCGCCCCGTGTAGACATGCCAGACCAGCGTGCCGCACATCCAGATCAGGGCCAGGATGCCTGCCCCGCCCACCAGCATGCACAGCAGCGGCAGCCAGGTGAGGGTCTGGCCATAGTCCGACCAGGGCAGGATGAGGAAGAAGGCCAGAGCCAGACAGGCCACGCAGCAGGAGGCCAGCATCAGGCCGATGAAGATGCGCTTGCGCCCGCCGCCGTACTGACTGGCGGGCAGGGAATAGGGAGACTTTCGTAGCATAGGACTCCAGTGAAGGCCAAAAACGGCCACACGGTCGAAATGGCCCACAGATGCCCTGTACGGCATTTTTGGCTATCAGCCATGCCGGGCATCAAAAAAAGAAAAAAAAGCGCTCATATGGCCCGCCATGACAGGGGCCTTCAGGACACACCGGACGGACTTGCCGTCATGGTCACAGCGCTGCCATCCTACACCAAAGCCCGCCGGGACAACAGATGCCCCTTGCCTCCCCTCCCGGCAGGAAGACTGCCTGTGCCTGCCCCCTCCTTTTCACCACAGCCATCGTACCTGTCCCCCTGGAGCTGGAACTCTCCCCTTTGTGAGCAGGCACGGCGGATGCGCCCTTTCCGGCTCATGCATGCAGAGGGTGCGGGACACTTCCCGGCCCGGTGTAGGACTCTCCACTGGCAAAGGCCACCCTGCTGCGCCCCCCTGCCCGTCCGCATGGACACGATGGCTTCGGGACGCGGACGGCAGGAATGCGGCAGGCGGCCAGGCGCCGGAGCCTGGCCTGCCCCCTCCCCGTATCCGCCCTCCTCTTGACAGACGGCCCGCAATAATGTCCCCTGCCCTGAAAGGAGGACGTATGAGACAATGCATGGATGCGGAGAACCTGCACCGCCGGATGAAGAAGCTCATGGGCCAGTTGCAGGCCATCGACCAGATGATCGACAAGGACGTGCCCTGCGAGGACATCCTCATCCAGATCAACGCGGTCAAGGGCGCCCTGCACCGAGTGGGCCAGATCGTACTGGAAGGCCACTTGCAGCACTGCGTGCGCGACGGCATCGAACACGGGGATGCCGACGCCACCATCGCGGCCTTTGCCAAGGCCGTGGAACATTTTTCCCGTCGCAGCTAGCCGGGCCTGCCCGGCTTTTTTTTTGTCCCCTGCTTGACTACCTATACCCCTATAGGTATCTTGAGGGCCGATCCAATACATTTCCACCCCGCCTGTCCCCGCGCACATCCGCCGCAGAGCCTTCCGCACATGCCGGACCTGTGGATGCCCATGACGCCCCCGGACAGACAAGGAGGCCCCATGCTGGCAGACGTCAAGGAATGGCTCAGGGAAGAACCCCGGCAGGCACTGGCCCTGGGTATCTCGGCAGTGGCCCTGCTGCTGAGTTTTCTGGAAGTTGTCCCCGGTCCTGTGGATCCGGCCTGGCTGGCCGTGCTGCTGTGCGGCGTGCCCATCATCAAGGAAGGCGCCGAAGGCCTGTTCACGCGCTTCGACATCAAGGCCGACGTGCTGGTCTCGCTGGCCCTGCTGGCGTCCGTCATCATCGGCGAGATCTTCGCCGCCGGTGAGGTGGCCTTCATCATGCAGCTGGGCGCCCTGCTGGAGGAACGCACCGTGGCCAAGGCCCGGGCGGGCATCGAGCGGCTGGTGCATCTGACCCCGCGCACGGCCCGGCGCCTGGACGGCACGGCCGAGAGCATCATCCCCGCCGAAGAGGTACGCGTGGACGACCTGCTGCGCGTGCTGCCCGGCGAGACCATCCCCGTGGACGGCATCATCGTCAGCGGCCAGACGGCCATCGACCAGTCGGTCATGACCGGCGAGTCCCTGCCCGTGGACAAGGGCCCCGGCGATACGGTGTCCAGCGGCACGGTGAACCAGTTCGGGGCCTTCGACATGCGCGCCGTCAAGGTGGGCGAGGACAGCTCCCTGCAGCGCATGATCCGCCTGGTGCAGTCCGCCGACGCGGGCAAGGCCCGTATCGTGAGCCTGGCCGACCGCTGGGCCACCTGGATCGTGGTCACGGCCCTGACCGCCGCTGCGGGCACCTGGATCGTGACCGGCGAAGTGCTGCGCGCCGTGACCATCCTGGTGGTCTTCTGCCCCTGCGCCCTGGTGCTGGCCACGCCCACGGCCATCATGGCCGCCATCGGCAATGCCACCCGCCACGGCGTCCTGGTCAAGGAAGGGGACGCGCTGGAGCGTCTGGCCCGCGTCAGGGTCGTGGCCTTCGACAAGACCGGCACCCTGACCCGGGGCACTCCCGGCGTGGCCCATGTGCACAGCGCCCTGCCCGAACTCGCGCCGCAGCAGCTGCACCTCCTGACCGCCGCCGCGGAGCGGCGCTCCGAACACCCGCTGGGCAAGGCCATCGTGCGGGACGCGGGCACGCGGGACATCCCCGAAGCCGAAGATTTCCGCATGCTGCCCGGGCGCGGTGTCTCCGCCCGTGTGGACGGCCATGCGCTGCTGGCGGGCAACGCTGCCCTGTTGCAGGATAACGGCATCGCCCTGTCCCCCACGGACAAGGAAGAAGCGCAGCGCGCCCTGGATGCGGGCCAGAGCCTCGTCTATGTGGCCCTGGACGGACGTTTTGCCGGTTTCATCGCCCTGGCCGACAGCCTGCGCAACACGGCTGCCGCCACCCTGCAGGGTCTGCGGGACGCGGGCGTGTCCACCATGCTGCTGACCGGCGACAACGAGGCCGCCGCCCGCAGCGTCAGCGCGGGCCTGGCCCTGGACGGCGTGCGCGCCAACTGCCTGCCCGCCGACAAGCTGGAATGGATCGCGGACAGCCAGCGTCAGGAGCGGCCCGTCTGCATGATCGGTGACGGCATCAATGACGCCCCTGCCCTGAAAAAGGCCTTCGTGGGCGTGGCCATGGGCGGCATCGGCAGCGACATCGCCGTGGACGCCGCCGACATGGCCCTGGTGCATGACGACATCAAGGAACTGCCGCACATCTTCGCCCTGTCCCGGCGCATGATGCGCACCATCACCCTCAATCTGTCCTTCTCCATGATCCTCAATTTCGCGGCCATCTTCCTGGCCATGGGCGGCCTGCTCTCGCCGGTGCTGGGCGCTCTCGTCCACAACGCCGGTTCGGTGCTGGTCATCATCAATTCGGCACTGCTCCTGAACTGGCGCCACAAGGAGGCCGGAAGGTAGAAAGATATTGGGGGGAAGGGACCCCCTTTGCCTAGCGCAAAAAGGGGGTCCCTTCCCCCCAAGCCCCCCATCCTCCCCCAAATGCGCTTTATTCAGGGAAATATGCTCTCGGGGATGCCACATACCGTGCTGGCGATTCACTCCCCCAATCCAGAAACTACTGCTGCAATCACCCGCAAAAAAAACAGAAAGGCCGCTCCGTCAGGAGCGGCCTTTCCTCTCTCTTTTCGGTCCATGTGCGCTGTCACGGCCCGCCGGTCAACGACGGGGACGGGTGACGTCACCT